>NZ_JBHSLW010000009.1:0-385751 GCF_042657265.1 Allobosea eneae | reverse complement strand
AGTTCGCCCTCAAATCCACGCTGGAAAAACAGGCCGCATGAGGCCAGAAACGAAACCCAGGACTCTCCCTCAGACCGGAGGAGAAAAGGGTCTCAGGTCAATCCGCCTTCCCTATCTCGGTGACGATGCCGCTGCGGGCCGAGCCCTATGAGGCGAAGGTCATCCTACCCTGGCTCGCGAACCTGCTGCCGGAGACGCATCTCGCGGAGATCGGCCAGATCCTCCAGATCGCGCCCCAGAACATTCTGGGCCTCCTCGCCCGGATGGGGCGCGACACGGCCGGAGCTCTGGCGTTCGGACAGCCGCGGGAGGGGGGCAACCGATTTCATGTCGTCGAGACGAATGACGAGCTCGAGCAGATCATCTCGAACCTGCCGATGAAGCCGATGCTCGTCGGCGAGCGCGGCGTCTCGATGTCGCTGGCGGGCGTTCAGGAAAAGCTCGGCATCGCCATTGTCGACGGCAAGATCGCAGTTCCACTCGAGGGCACGCCCTCGACGCATATCCTGAAGCCTGATGTCGAACGGCTGAAGGCGAGCGTCCAGAACGAGGCCTTCTGCCTCACGCTAGCCAGGTTGATCGGCCTGCGGGCGGCCGCGGTCACGACCGGCCGCGCAGTTCGACGCAGTTACCTGCTGGTCGAGCGCTATGATCGGATCGAGACGCCGGCCGGCATCCAGCGCGTTCACCAGGAGGATCTCGCCCAGGCGCTGGGCATCTATCCGAAGGACAAATACGAATACGCCCCAGGTGGACGCGGTAGTGAGGTGCGCAGCGGGCCGGGTCTGGTCGAGCTCTTCGGAGCCGTCGAGCGGCATGTCTCACCTGGTGCACGCCTCGACCTGCTCGATGGCGTGATCTTCAACGTGATCTGCGGTAACACCGATGCCCACGCCAAGAACTACGCGCTCCAGATCGGCGCCGGAGGCTCGGCGCGTCTCGCTCCCCTCTACGATGTGCTCTGTGCGAAGATATACCCCCACATCACGGCCAGCATGGCCCAGAAACTCGGTGAGCGTCGGGTTGCCGCGGAGATCCAGGGATCGGATTGGCAGATCCTGGCGCGCAGAGTCGGCCTGAATCCTGCGCACACGCTCCAGCGCGTCGCCGAGTTATGCCAGCTCGTGCGGGAGAATGCCCGGGAGGCCCGTGACCGTATAGCCGCCATGCCGGCTGGCGGGCATGAACTGCTCGAGCGCGTTCAGGCCGAAGTTGTGCATGCCGCGCAGATCATCGAGCTGCAGCTTGCCAATCGACGTGAAGGGCGGCGGCGCGATCCGAGGAGCGTGCGTGCGCGAGGGGATCAGCAGAACCCCGGCCCAGCCGACGATTGAGATTCTCGTATCCGACAAGCAATGATGCTCGACTTTTCGTTCTACGCTCGCGCAGATGTCCAGAACCGTGGACTTCAGCCAAAGTGTGCAGCCGCGGGCGGGGAACGGCTGCGTCCGCGGATCCCGTCCTAGCCAACACCAACTTCTTCTTCGCCGCAGAAGCTGCCTATATTGCCGCGAAGGTCAACCTCCCGAGCGACCGGGTCATCTTCCGGCAGCGGGCCAGGGTTATCCGGAAGAGCTGGGAGGACTGAATGGAGACGGATGTGTTGTTGCGGCTGCCGAGCCGCGCAAGAGCCGAGCGCGCTCCGATTGAGCGCGTGGGGCGTCGAACCTCTAGTAGACGTCGGCCTGGTAGCGCCCGGCCTTCTTCAGCGCCGCGACATAGGCGACGGCTTCGTCGACCGAGCGGCTGCCGTGCTCGATGACGACGTCGACCATGGCGCGCTCGACATCCTTGGCCATGCGCTTCGCATCGCCGCAGACATAGAAGTGGGCGCCTTGCTCGAGCCAGGCGAAGAGTTCGGCGCCGCGTTCGCGCATGCGGTCCTGGACGTAGATCTTCTCGTTGCCGTCGCGCGACCAGGCGAGGGTGAGGCCGGTGAGCACACCCTCCTGCTTCATCGCGTTGAGCTCGTCCTCGTAAAAGAAGTCAGAAGCCCGGCGCTGATGGCCGAAGAACAGCCAGTTCTTCCCCTTCGCGCCGGTCGCCTTGCGATCGTGCAGGAAGGCGCGGAACGGCGCGATGCCGGTGCCGGGACCGCACATGATCACCGGCGTCTCCGGATTCGCCGGCAGGCAAAAGCCATGGGCGCGCTGGACATAGACCGGGACCTTGTCGCCGGGCTGTACGCGCTCGCCCAGAAAGGTCGAGGCGACGCCCCAGCGGGGGCGGCTGCCGATCTTGTAACGGACGGTGTCGACCGTCAGCGAGATGCGTCCCGGCGTGGCATTGAAGGAGGAGGAGATCGAATAGAGCCGCGGCTGCAGCGGATCGAGCGCCTCGACGAAAGCCTCGGGCGAGAGCCGCGCCGAGGAAAACTTGTGCAGTGTGCCGAGCACGTCGAGCCGGTCGAGATCGCCGTCCGGGTCCTCGCCGGCCGCGAGGCGCTTGGCCTTCTGGCGGGTCTCACCGCCGGTCACATAGGAGATCAGCTGGAACAGCGCGTCCGGCGCCGGCCCGAGCGCGCAATCGGCCAGCAGTTTTTCGCGCAGCGTCTTGCCGCGGAGATCGGCGTCGGGCCGGGCGCCGAGCAGCGCGATCACGGCATCGACCAGGCGTGGATCGTTCTGCGCGACGATGCCGAAGGCGTCGCCGACGATGTAGTCGAGCCCGCTCTCGGAGAGATCGAACTCGACATGCCAGGTCTCCTTCTCGGAGCCCTCGCCATTGAGCTTGCGGCGCGACAGGAAGGTGGCGAGCGCCGGGTTCTCGCGGCAGCGGCCGATTGGACCGGCAGGGACTGCAGGCGCAGCCTCGGCTAGCGCGGTGGCGGGAGCAGCGCCGCCATCCTCCATCAGCGCCTTGAGCTGGCGCAAAGTCTCCTTGCCGCCGGGCGCGCAGAGGTTGAGCCGGCCTTCCTTGCCCTCGGCGATCGCGGCCGAATAGCTCTCGCAGACATAGCCGCACTGGCCGCAATCCTGCTGCGCCATGGCGGCGAAGAGCTTGCGCGGCAGCGGCTTGCCCTCGGCGAGCTGCATGCGATCGGCGATCGCCATCGCCGGGTCGTGCCAGGGCGCGCCGTCATCGGCCTCGCCCAACACCGCGGCGTTCTCTGCCGGCGACAGCGCAGTGACGCCGGCATTGTCGAGCGAGAGCAGGCCGGCGAAGAAGCCGTTCAGCCAGGAGCGCTGCTCCTCGCTGAACGGCGCGGCCTCCGGCAGGACCTGGACGAGCGGGTTCGGCGTCTGCACGGTCATGCCGCTTCTCCCGACTCAGCGACCAGAGCCTGCAGCGCCGCGATCTCATGGCGGCGGGCGAAGGCGACGAAGCTCTCGTCGGGCGCGGCGCGATGGACCTGCCAGGTGCGCAGGATCGCCTCGACCAGCGCCGGCGCCTGCTCGGCCCTGACCTTCTCGCGGAACGGCCGGGCCATGCCGCCGTCGACGCCATAGCCGCCGCCGACCAGGAGGTCGTAGCCTGGCACGGTGTCGCCCTCCTCGTTCACAGGTACCTTGGCGCCGATCAGGCCGAGATCGCCGATATAGTGCTGGGCGCAGGAATGATGGCAGCCGGTCAGGTGGATGTTGACCGGCTGGTCCAGGGTGATGCGCGGCTCGCAATGAGCGGCGATGGCGAGCGCATCCTCCTTGGTGTGGGCGGCGGCGAACTTGCAGCCGGTCGCGCCGGTGCAGGCGATAAGCCCAGCCCGGAGCACCGAGGTCTCGGCCGAGAGGCCGATCGCTTGCAGATTGGCGATGACATCGTCGACCTTGGCGTCCGGCACGCCCGAGATCAGCAGGTTCTGCCAGACGGTCAGGCGGATATCGCCGTCGCCGCAAGTGTTGGAGATTGCTGCGATGGTCCGCATCTGTGCCACGGTGAGCTTGCCGACTGGCAGCGCGACGCCGATCCAGTTGAGCCCGGGCTGAAGCTGCCGGTGCACGCCGATATGGGCGAGGCGATCATAGACCGGGCGCGGCTTGACGAAGCCCGCGTCGACCCGGGCCAGCCGGCGGCCGAGCCTCTCCTCGACGGCGGCGAGGAACTTGTCGAAGCCCCAGGCGTCGAGGACGTATTTCAGGCGCGCCTTGTTGCGGTTGGTACGGTCGCCATTGGCGATGAAAACACGCACGATCGCATCCGCGACCGCAACCGTATCGGACGGCGCTACGATGACGCCGGTGTCACGGGCAAGGTCGTGATGGCCGGTGATGCCGCCGAGCGCGAGCCGGTACCAGATGCCGGGCTCGACCGACTGCCCTTCGAACGAAGCGCCTTCGCCGATCTCGATCGCCTGAAAGCCGATATCGTTGGTGTCCTCCAGCGTCGCTACGGAGCCGGCGCCGTCGAAGGCGACGTTGAACTTGCGCGGCAGGCCGTAAAGCGAGCGGTCGTTCAGGATGTGATGATGCCAGGCGCGGGCATGCGGCCGGGTGTCGAGGAGTTCGAGCGGGTCGATGCCGGCGGTCGCCGAGCCCGTGACATTGCGGATGTTGTCGGCGCCGGAGCCCTTGGCGGTGAGGCCGAGATCGGCGAGGCCTTCGAGCAGTAGCGGTGCGTTTTCGGCCTTGATCTCGCGGATCTGGAGATTCGCGCGGGTGGTGACGTGGCTGTAGCCGCCACCGAACCGCTCGGCGAGGTCGGCGACCCCTTCGAACTGCCAGGCCTTGAGGATGCCGTTGGGAATGCGCAGCCGGCACATATAGCTGTCCTGCGCCGGGGCGACATAGAACAGGCCATGATAGCGCCAGCGGAAATTGTCCTCGGGCTTGGGATAGGTGCCTGATCCCGCCTGCTGCTTGAAGCGGGCATAGGCATCGAAGGGATGCTCGGCCGCCTTCCACTTCTCCTGATCGACCAGCTTGCCGCCCGCGGCGACGGTCTTCGCCTGCGCCTGCGCATGCTCCTTGTCGGGCCCCGACGGCGCGGCATTGCCAGCGCTGCCGGCACCGCCGAGCGGGCCGAGGCCACGCGCAGCGCGAGCCGACTGCAGGCCGCTCATGAAGCCTTCGAGATAGCGCTTCTGCTCGGGGGAGAAGTCGTTGCTCATGGGCGTTTCCGTCACGCCGCCTCGACGAAGCGGTGCCGCTCGTAGAGGAATTTCAGCACCGCCTCGCGCGCGGCGATGTAGGTGCGGTCGGAGACCAGCTCGAGCCGCTTGCGCGGGCGCTCGAGCCGGACATCGAGCACCTCGCCGATCCGGGCGGAGGGGCCGTTGGTCATCATCACGATCCGGTCCGAGAGCAGCACGGCCTCGTCGACGTCATGGGTGATCATGATCATCGTGTTCCCGAGCGTGGCGTGGATCTGCATGATCGAATCCTGCAGATGGGCGCGGGTCAGGGCGTCGAGCGCCCCGAAGGGCTCGTCGAGCAGCAGGATCTTCGGCTCCATGGCGAGGCCGCGCGCGATGCCGACACGCTGCTTCATGCCGCCGGAGATCTCGCCCGGGCGCTTGTCCTTGGCGTGGCCCATCTGGACGAGGTCGAGATTGTGCATGATCCAGTCATGCCGCTCCGCTTTGCTCTTGCTGCGTCCGAAGACCTTGTTCACGGCGAGCGCGACATTGTCGTAGACCGAAAGCCAGGGCAGCAGCGAATGGTTCTGGAAGACCACGGCGCGCTCCGGGCCGGGCGCATTGACCTCCTTGCCTTCGAGCAGCACGGCGCCGGCGCTCACCGGCGTCAAGCCGGCGACGATATTGAGCAAGGTCGACTTGCCGCAGCCGGAATGGCCGATGATCGAGACGTACTCGCCCTTGTCGATGACGAGGCTGACATCCTTCAGCACGTTGGTCGAAGCCGCGCCGCGCTGGAAGGTCTTCTCGACATGGTCGATCTTGAGATAGGCGCTGGTCATGGTCGCGATCCTCAGTTCGCCGCGGTGCCGCGGGTGACGATCGCGCCGATGAAGGCGACCAGCCGGTCGAGCACGAAGCCGACCACGCCGATATAGACGAGCGCCACGATGATGTCAGAGAGGCGCGAGGAGTTCCACGCGTCCCAGATGAAGAAGCCGATGCCGACGCCGCCGGTCAGCATCTCCGCCGCGACGATGGCGAGCCAGGACAGGCCCACGCCGATCCTAAGGCCGGTGAAGATGTAGGGGGCCGCCGAGGGCACCATGATCTTGAAGAAGAACTCGATCTGGTTCAGCCGCAGCACCTGCGCGACGTTGCGATAGTCCTGCGGGATATTGCGGATGCCGACGGCGGTGTTGATGATCACTGGCCAGATCGCGGTGATGAAGATCACGAAGATCGCCGAGGGCTGGCTGTCGCGGAACGCCGCCAGCGAGAGCGGCAGCCAGGCCAGCGGCGGCACCGTGCGCAGGACCTGAAAGACCGGGTCGAGGCCGCGCATCGCCCAGACCGACTGGCCGACGAGCGCCCCCAGCAGGACGCCGACGATCGCGGCAAGGCTGAAGCCGATGGCGACGCGCTGGAGCGAGACCAGAATGCGCCAGCCGAGGCCGATATCCTGCGAGCGGGCCCAGTAGAACGGCTCTGTGATCAGGTCCTTGGCCTCTTCCCAGATCTTGCTCGGCGGTGGCAATGACGACTGCGGACCGGAGGCGGCGATCTGCCAGAACAGCAGGATGAGGGCGACGGTGCCGAGCGGCGGCAGCACCGTGACCAGCACCGACTTTACCAGCGGCGCCAGCGTTTCGCGCAGGGGCTTTCCGGTCGCCTGCGGCAACGCCACGACTGCGGCGCCGTTTGCCGGCAAGGCGATGACCTCCGCCCCCGTGCTCGCCGACTTCAAGGCAGCCTGACCCATTACGTCACTCCTGTGATCGATCGGTGCGTTCATGCCGGCACCTCGACGCGGGCTTGCGCGCCGATGCGGCGGATCTCCGGGAGGCACGAACCGCAATTCGTGCCGGCCTTCAGTTTGCGGCCGATATCCTCGACCGTGATGGTGGCGCCTTCGGCGAAGGCGGCGCGGATCGCATTCAGCCCGACGCCGAAGCAGGCGCAGACGGTCGGCCCTTGATCGGCGGCGCCGTCGAGGCTGCGGCCGGAGAGGAGCGCGAGGCGCTGGCCCGGATCGACCTCGCCGCCGGCGAATGCGAGCTTGACCGCATCCCAGACGGGAGCGTCGTGATCCGGCCCGAGGAAGAGCGCGGCGGCGAGCCGGCCGTCGCGGATCAGGGCGCAGCGATAGAGCCCGCGTTCGGCATCGACCATCTCGAGCAACCCTTCCGGACCGAAGGCCTCGCGGGCGAGCTGCATGATCTCGGCGACATCGGCCGGCGTCGCGAAGAGCAGGCCTTGCCCGCCCTCGACCGCGACGCGCGTCCACCAACTTCGTTTAGGCAGTACGAAACCGTCGGCGCCGAGCAGGAAGCCGCGCGAACGGAAGGATACCGGCACGATCGCAGCCGGCGTCGCCTTCAGCTCCGGCTGGCCGGAGAATGGATCGACAAGAGGCTGGACAGCGGCCCCGACACGGGCGCCGGAGGCGTTCTCCGCTGACCAGTGGATCGGAGCAAAGAGGGAGCCCGGCTGCGCACCCGGATCGAGTGCGACCTTCAGGATGACAGCGCCATGGGTTGTGGCGATCCGGGCAAAGCCCTTCTCGGCAAGGCCGAAGCGCGCCGCATCGTCCGGATGCACCAGCACGGTCGGTTCGGCGATATGGCCCGAGAGCCGGGCGCTGAGGCCGGTGCGGGTCATCGTGTGCCAGTGATCGCGGACGCGGCCAGTGTTGAGCAGCAGCGGGAAAGTGTCGCTGGTCGCGGCGGCGAGCGCAGGAATGGCGAGCGGCTGCAGCTTCGCCTTGCGGTCGGCGGCAAAGAAGCCGCCATCGGCGAAGAGCCGCGGCGTACCTTCCGGCCTATCGACGGGAGCCGGCCATTGCACCGGGGCGAGCCCATCATAGGCGCGGCGCGTCAGCTCGGCATGGGCGCCGATGTCGAAGTCGCGGCTGCCGGCGTTCTCGAAGGCCGATAGCGCGGCATGCTCGGCATAGATTTCGTGCGGGCCGCCATAGTCGAACGCCTCCTCGAAGCCGAGCCGTTCGGCGACCTCGCAGATGATCCACCAGTCCGGCTTCGCCTCGCCCGGCAGGGCCAGAAAACCGCGCTGGCGCGAGATGCGGCGCTCGGAGTTGGTGACGGTGCCGTCCTTCTCGCCCCAGGCGGCGGCAGGGAGGATGTAATGCGGGCCGGCGGCGAGCGTGTCGTTGGAAAGGACGTTCTCGGAGACGATGAAGAGATCGAGACCGCGCAGCGCCGCCTGAACCGCGTCGGCGCGCGGCAGCGAAACCGCCGGATTGGTCGCCATCACCCACATCGCCTTGATGCGGCGCTCAGTGACGGCCTCCATCATCGCGACGGCCTTGAGGCCTTCGGCCTGGGCCATGCGCGGCGCGCGCCAGAAGCGGCGGACCCGGTCGATCTCGGCGGACGAATAGCCCATATGGGCGGCGAGCATGTTGGCGAGTCCGCCGACCTCGCGCCCGCCCATGGCATTGGGCTGTCCGGTCAGCGAGAACGGGCCGGCACCCGGCCTGCCAATGCGGCCGCTGGCGAGATGGCAATGCAGGATCGCGGCGACTTTGTCGGTGCCCTGCGCCGACTGGTTGACGCCCTGGCTCCAGGCGGTGACGACGGCCGGCGTGCTGGCCCAGAGTGCGTAGAAGCTTGCGATATCCGTCTTGGAGAGTCCGGTCAGGTTTGCGACCGCAGCGAGGTTCGGCGCGATGTCGCGGGCATTGGCGAGAGCGGCCTCGAAGCCGGCGACATGGCGCTCGATATAGTCGTGGTCGAGCAGTCCGGTATCGGCGAGATGGATCAGCAGGCCAGCGAAGAGCGCGCTATCCGAACCCGGCTTAAGGGCCAAAGTGAGATCGGCATCCTCCGCGGTCGCGGTGACGCGCGGATCGATCACGACAACTTTCGCGCCGCGCTCGGCCCGGTTCTGCTGGATACGGCGGAACAGGATCGGGTGGCACCAGGCCGTGTTGGAGCCGACCAGCACGATCAGGTCGGCGCTGTCGAGGTCTTCATAGCAGCCCGGCACGGTGTCGGAGCCGAACACGCGGCGCTGGCCCGCTACCGTCGAGGCCATGCACAGCCGCGAATTGGTGTCGACATGCGGCGAGCCGATGAAGCCCTTCATCAGCTTGTTGGCGACGTAATAATCCTCGGTCAGGAGCTGGCCAGAGAGGTAGAGGGCGACCGACTCGGGGCCATCGCGGTCGATGATCGCCTTCAGCCCGGCAGCGACCGCATCGAGCGCCTCCTCCCAGGACACGCGGTCATAGGTGCCGCGGGCGCTGCGCTTCAGCGGATGCAGCACACGGGTGCCGAGGCCGAGCGTCTCGCCCAGCGCCGAGCCCTTGGAGCAGAGCCGGCCGCGATTGGCCGGGTGGTCGGGATCACCGGCTATCGCCGCGCCGCCCTTTCCGTCCGGTGTCGCGAGCACGCCGCAGCCGACCCCACAATAGGGGCAGGTGGTGCGTGTCGGGACCGGACCGGCGAGCGGGGCGTCGTGGCGCATGATCAGGCCGCCCTCGCGCAGTAGGCTTCGCCGAAGGGCAGGTCGGCGCGGATCGGCGCGATGTCCTGCTGCGAGCGGATCAGGCCGAGATAGAACAGCGCGCCGGCGGTATCGCCGACGAGGACGCAGCCGGCGAGCCGTCCCTCGCGCAGCACGAACTTGCGATAGACGCCGGATGACGGGTCGCGCAGCACCATGACTTCGGCGCCGTCGCCGGCCTCGAACTCACCTGCCGAGAAGACGCCGACGCCAGAGACCTTGAGATTGGTCGAGAGCAGCGAGCCGGAATAGCTCGCATCCTTGCCGGCGAGCCGCGTCGCCAGCACGCGGGCCTGCTCATAGGCCGGCTCGACCAGGCCATAGACCTGGCCGCGATGCTCGGCACACTCGCCGATGGCGAAGATCGACGGGTCGTCGCTCGCCAGGTGATCGTCGACGACGATGCCACGGTTGGTGGCGATACCGGCGTTGTCGGCGAGATCGATGTTAGGGCGTACGCCGATGGCGATGACGACGAGATCGGCCGGGATGAGAGTGCCGTCGGCGAGCTCGACCGCCTCGACCTTGTCCCTGCCGACGAAGCCCTTGGTTGAGGCGTTCAGACGGACCGCGATGCCGCGCTGGGCCATCGCCGCTGCAAGCAGGCCGGCGCCTTCGGCATCGAGCTGCCGCTCCATCAAACGGTCGACGAGATGCAGCAGCGTCACCTTGCCGCCCGCCCGCGCCAGCCCATAGGCCGCTTCCAGCCCGAGCAGGCCACCGCCGATGACGACGACGCGGGCGCCGCGCTCTGCATAGCCGCGCATCGCCTCGACATCGGCGGTGTCGCGGAAGGTCGCGACCCCGGGCAGCTCGCCGCCCGGGAAAGGTGGCTTCAGCGGCTTCGAGCCGGTGGCGAGGACAAGCTTGCCATATGGCAGGGTCAGGCCATCGGCCAGCGTCACCGACTTCGCGGCCCGGTTGAGACGAGTGACCGGCTTGCCATAGAGCATCGAGACGCCGCGCGCCTGCCACCAGGCGGCGGGCTTCAGCTCGATCTCGGGCTCGCCGATCTCGCCGGCGAGCAGCGGCGAGAGCAGCACGCGGTTATAGGCGAGCCGGGGCTCGGCCCCGATCACCGCGATGGAATAGCGGCCGAGCGCGCGCTGGCTGAGCTCGTCGACCAGCCTGGTCGCCGCCATGCCCTTGCCGACGATGACGAGCGGCTCGGCCATGGCGTCACGCCACCCGCTTGATCTTGAGCGCCTTGAGGTAGTCGAGCGGCGCCGCCGGGTCGAACTTCACGCCGTCGAAGAAGGTCTCGACGCCGCGCGAGTCACCGCTCACCGCATTGGCGACGCCAAGCGTCTTGGCGGCCTCCGACCAGAGATCCGAGCGATTGGTCTTGTCGACCAGCGCCTTGATGTCGGTATTGGTGTCGAACTTGCCCCAGCGGATGTTCTCGGTGACGAACCAGCTGTCGTGGCTCTTCCAGGGATATGAGACGGTGCCGCCTTCGCCCCAGAACTTCATGTAGAGATTGGTGCCCTTAGCCTCGCGGCCATTGCCGTAGTTGATGTCGCCCTGCAGGCGCTTGTTGATGTCGCCGACCGGGACGTTGAACCATTGCCGCTTGCCGACGATCTCGGCGAGCTCCTGGCGGTTCTCCATCTTGTCGGCCCATTGCTGGGCTTCCATCACCGCCATCAGGATGGCCTGCGTCGCCTTCGGGTTGGCGTCGACGAAATCGGCGCGCATGCCGAGGATCTTCTCGGGGTGCTTGAACCAGAGCTCGCCGGTGGTCAGCGCGGTGTAGCCGATGTTCTGGTTGACCAGCTGCTCGTTCCAGGGCTCGCCGACGCAGAAGCAGTCCATGGTGCCGACCTTCATATTCGCCACCATCTGCGGCGGCGGCACCACGATCACCTTGATGTCGCTGTCGGGGTCGATGCCGCCGGCGGCGAGCCAGTAGCGAATCCAGAGGTCGTGCGTGCCGCCCGGGAAGGTCATGGCGGCGGTCAGTTCCTTGCCGGCTGCCTTCTTGCGCTCGAAGGCCTGCTTCAGCGGCGAGGCGTCCTTCTGGACGTTGAGGTCCTTGTATTCGTTGGAGACCGAGATCGCCTGCCCGTCCTGGTTCAGGTTGAGCAGTGTGTACATCGGCAGCTGCTGGCCGTTCTGCATGACCTTGCCGGTCGAATAAAGATGCGTCTTCGGGCGCAGGATGTGGCCGCCATCGATGCCGTTGTTCTTGAAGCCGAGCGCCATGTTGTCGCGCGTCGCGCCCCAGGAGGCCTGCTTGGCGATGTCCATGTCGGGCAGGCCGTATTTGGCGTAGAGACCCTTCTCCTTGGCGATGATCAGCGGCGCCGCGTCGGTCAGCGCGATGTAGCCGAGGCGCGTACCCTTGACCTCGGGTCCGGTGCCTTGCGCGAAGGCGCCGTTCGGCAGGGCGAGCTTAGCCGCGGCGGCGACCGCCGCCGCGCCAGTCAGATTCAGGAAATTGCGGCGGCTCGGCTTAACCGGAAGGACCAGGGCCCTGCTCTGAACGGTCTTCGTCATCGATCCCTCTCGTAAGCGGCGAAGTTGGGGTGTCCGCGAAAACAAAAACGCCGCGCGAAAGCGCCCTGCCGGGCTCCTTCGACAGCGGCGTTGCTGTGCGTTCCGATTTCGAACTTGCTCGCGGGCAGCGTTGGCCGCGGTCGAGATGATCTTTACAAAGACCGTGCCAACTCGCTGACCGTTGTCAAGTATTTGAATTGTCTCAATTTTTAATGATGGCCCGGCGCGACTTGCATCCGACTGAAGCTCTTGTGCGTCGCACAATTCTGCCGCATCCGCATAATTTTTAGGCGCGCCTAGAATTTCACCTTTGCGCGACGCCTGCAGCGATCGGCCTGAAAACCGCCCGCGCCCGCTCGCTCAATTCGGGTGTGATCACGACGTGCCCGGCCCGCGACATCGCCGCGAGCAGGGCATCGGCATGAGCCGGATCGGGGCGGATCGCGGCGGGGTCTAAGCGGATATAGGACCGCACCTGCCGGGGTGGGCGGCCGCCGCCCTGAATAATCTCACCGCGCAGGATCGCCTCGATCAGGGCAGGGGGAGCGGCCAGGCGATCGGGCGCTGCGAGCAACCGGGCCAGTGCTGGCCAATTGCGTTCGTCCGAAGCCCAATGGCTCGCTTCGATGAGGGCGGCGTTGAGGCGCGTAACCGCCTCGCCGCGACGCCCGATGTCGTCGGCACGCCAAGCCAGTGCCTTTTCCGGGCAATTTGGCATGAGATCGACGCCGCAATGCAGGATCGCGCCGATCCCGGCCTCGACCGCCAGGGTGTTCCAAGGCGCGCCGGCGCAGAAGCCGTCGATCTCACCGCTGGCCAGCGCCTCGACCGTGCGGACCGGCGGCACGATTGCGAGCCGGATATCCTCGCCGAGGCGGATGCCGGCGCGCGCCATCCAGTCGTTCAGCAGATAGGTGTGGGAGGAGAAGCCGAAGACCGCGGCTAAGGCGAGCGGCGGCAGGCCGGAAGTCTTGCGGGTGGCGACGAGTGCTGCGAGCGCCTGCGCTGACACCGACGGGTCGGCCAGATCACCTCGTGCGAGGCGTGCCAATTCCTCGAAGCGCCGCAGCGACAGGGTCAGCGCATTGCCGTTCAGGTTCAACATCAGCGGTGCCGCCATCGGCGCGGTCACACCGCCGATCCCGAGCGTCGAGGCGATCGCCGCCGGTGCCAGCATGTGCGCGGCGTCGAGGAGCCGGACGTGCAGGCGGTCGCGCAGATTCGACCACGACACCTCGCGCACGAGTTCGAGCGAAAGACTGTGGCCCTCGGCGATGCCGCTATCGGCCGCAGCGACCAGCAATGCCGCATCGACCAGGGGCATGAAGCCGACCCGAAGGTGCAGCGTGGTCATTTGAGCATCTCCGCGGCGGTGATGAGGGAGCGGGCGATGTCGACGAGCTTGCGCTTCTCGTTCATCGCGGTGCGGCGCATCAGCGCGTAGGCGTCCTCTTCCGAGAGACCCTTCAAGCGCATGACGATGGCCTTGGCGCGGTCGATCGTCTTGCGATCCTCGAGTTGGGAACGGGCTTCGTCGAGCTCTTCGCGCAGCTTGCGGAAGGCATTGAAGCGGCTGATGCAGGTCTGCAGGATCGGCCGCATCCGCTCCTTCTTCAGCCCGTCGACGATATAGGCGGAGACGCCGGCCTCGACCGCCGCCTCGATCGAGGCGGAGTCCGACTGGTCGACGAACATCGTGATCGGCCGGCGGACATGCCGGCTGACGAGGAACATGTCGGCGAGCGCGTCGCGGCTCGGGTCCTCGAGATCGATGACCACGACATCGGGGTCATGGGCTTCGATGGCGGCGACCAGGCCGGTGGTGGCGGAGAGGCGGATGAGCTGGTCATAGCCCGCTTCGCGCAGCCCTTCCTCGATGATCGCGGCCCGAACCTGGTTCGCATCGACGATGAGGATCCGCAGATTTGGCATCATGCCTTTCAGTCATTCCCCTGGAAGCCCGGGAATCGGCCAATCAGGAATCGTGCCATTGCGGCTTGGTCGTTCCCGGGGCTTCGGCGAGCGATCGCAGGGAGAGCCTGCGGCACAGGCCCTGACGATTGGAACGTGCTTGGGTCGCTCGCCGCCTTTAGACCTTTGCGTCGCGGGCCAGCCGCCAGAGCAGATAGGCTCCGCCCAGCAGGCCGGTCGTCAATCCGATCGGCAGGTTGAGCCCCGACGGAAAGCGCTGGCTGATCAGATCGGCCGCCAGCAGCAGCACGGCGCCCATCGCAGCACCGGACAACAGCGGCACGTCGGGCGAGCGGCAAAGGCGCCGCGCCAGTTGCGGACCGGCGAGGGCAATGAAGGCGATCGGGCCTGTCGCGGCGGTGGCCAGCGCGGTCAGCCCGACCGCGGTCATCACCATGGCGAGCCTTGTGCGCTCGACGGGAATCCCGAGTTGGCGGGCGGCATCGTCGCCCATTTCGAGAAGGGCAAGACGGCGAGCGTAGAGCAGCGCGACCGGAATGATCAGCGCAAGGCCCAGCGCCGCCGGCACGGCATGCGACCAGCTGCGGGCCGAAAGCGAGCCCGCCAGCCAGATCTGGGCGGAGATCGACCGGTCGAGATCGCTCGCCACCAGCAGCATCGTGTTGACGCCCGTCAGCGTCGCGCCGACGCCGATGCCCATCAGCACCAGCCGATGGCCGCCGGTGACGCGTCCCTTCAGGGCCAGCAGGAAGACGAGCGCCGCCGTCGCCATGCAGGACAGCGCCGCCGCCAGCGAGACCGCGAGCGGTTCGGCGCCGAACAGGATGATCTGCACGATCTCGCCGGTCGCGGCACCGGTCGTGAAGCCGATCATGTCGGGCGAGCCGAGCGCATTGCGCGAGATCGACTGGAAGATCGCGCCCGCCATGCCGAGCGCCGCCCCGACGCAGGCCGCGGTGACGATGCGCGGCAGCCGCAAGCCCCAGATCACGCGCTCGGCCATCGGATTCTCCGACCGGCCGAACAAGGCGGCGACAATCTCGGCCGAGGTGAAGGCGAGCGTGCCGGTGCCGAGCAGGACGATGGCGAGCGCGACGCCGACTGCGGTCAGCCCCATGCAAATCATCACCGTGCGCGGCCGCCAGCGCAGCGAGAGCGGGCCAAGCCTCAATATCGCGTGTGTACTCATGCCCGGCTCACACGGAAACGGCGTACGGCGAGGATGAAGAATGGGCCGCCGATGAGCGCGACGACAATTCCCGCCGCAATCTCCGACGGAGCCGCGACTACGCGTCCGATCACGTCGGCGCCGAGCAGGAGAAGCGCGGCGAACAGCGCCGAGGAAGGCAGGATCCAGCGATGGTCCGGTCCGACGACGGCGCGCGCCAGATGCGGCGCCATCAGGCCGACGAAGCCGATCGACCCGGCGGCGGCGGTGGCGGCTCCGGCCAGAAGCATCACGGCCAGGCAGGCGAGGAGCCAGATCGTGCGCGGGGCGGCGCCGAGCGCCTGGCCGAGCTCTTGGCCCAGCGCCAGGGCGTTGAGGCCGCCGACGATCGAGAGGGCGATGGCAAAGCCCGCGATGGTGCAGCTCGCCAGCACCGCGACGGCCTCGATGCTCGCTCCCTCGACGGAGCCGGCGGCCCAGTGGCGAAAATCGTCAAAGGCGGTCGGCGGCGCGTTGAGGATGACGATGCCGGTGATCGCGATCAGCACGATCGAAAGCCCAGCGCCGGCGAGCACGAGACGGACGGGATTGGTGCCGGTCTCATGCACCCGTCCGAGCAGGAAGACGGCGGCGCCGGCGAGCCCGGAGCCGAGGCTTGCGAACCAGACATAGTGAGCGGGCCGCGTCAGCCCGAGCAGCGTGACGGCGAGTACCACGGCGACCGCCGCGCCGGCATTGATGCCGAGCAGGCCGGGCTCGGCCAGGGGATTGCGCGTGACCGCCTGCATGATCGCGCCGGCGAGGCCGAGCGCCGCACCGGCCAAGACCGCGGTGATCAAACGCGGGACCCGCAGCTCCCAGACGATCAGATGCAGGTCGTTGCCTGGGTCATGGGCCTGCAGTGCAGCGAGCACCGTGCTGGGTGGGATCGGCCGCGAGCCGACCGCGAGACTCGCCAACGCCAGCAGAGCGAGCGCGATGATGCCGATGGCGACCCACCATCGGCGCCTGCGGTGTCTCATGGCTTGGCGAAGCTCGCGCGCAGCTGTTCGAGGATCTGGCGTCCGGAATAGGGATCGATGCGGAAGGAGGTCAGGCCCAGCGGATAGACCCGCTTGCCGGCGACCGCCGGGTGATTGGCAAGGATCGGCTCGGCCAGGAAGGCCTCGACGTCCTTTTCGGTCGCCCGCAGGAGGAAGACGGTATCGGCAGCGATGGCGGCCGAGAGATTCTCGCGCGAGAAGAACTCGAAATCGGAGGGGCGCGCCGAATTCGGCCGCAGCTCCGGCGGCAGGCCGACCACCTCGAACCCGAGCCCGGTGATGAGCTTGGCGACGGGGCTCGTGACACGCGCCACCGAATAGCTGCCGGCGATGTTGTAGCCGACGATGCTGGCCTTGCTGCCCTTCGCCGCAATGGCGCTTGCCGCGGCGGCGAGATCGGCGTCGAAGCGGCCGATCGCGGCGGCCGCTTCCTGTTCCAGGCCGGTCGCCTTGCCGAGCTCGCTCGCCAGCTCCTGCCAGCTCCGGCTCGAATAATCGACCACCAGGGTCGGGACGCCCAGCGCCTCCAGCTCGGCCCGATGCGGCAGGATGCTGTCGGCGCCGGTGGTCGAAGCGATCACCAGGTCCGGCTTCCAGCCGAGCACCGCCTCGATGTCGAACTTCAGATTGGGATAGAGCACCTTGACGCCGCGCCTGTCGGCATCGCCGGCCCATTGCGAGAAGAACCCCCTGGCGTCGGTGAGCGAGCTCGGCGTCGTCGCGGTGCTCGCGAGCAGGGGCGCCTCCATCGCCAGCAGGATGCCGGTCACGCTCGGCGTGGTCGAGACGATACGCTGCGGCTTCCTGGCCAGCGTCAGCCCGCCGCCGGCATGCCGGATGGTCCGGGGCCAGCCGGTGTCCTGGCCGTTGGCCGGCCGGCCGGTGCCGCCCAAGGCGGCTGCGACAGCGATGACGGCGATGAAGAGCTTGATGAAGGGCATCGTCGATCCATCTGGCCGGTGTGGTCCTGCGGGGGGCGGAGTCGGGCCCCGACCGCGACTATGCGTGTCGACACACGCAGAGCATTCCTCATGACGGATCGTGTCCCGCCATGCAATATGGACGCGGCACTGGAAGTCCGCTATCGAGCGTAAAGCCGCCCGCGGTGACTGCTTTACCACAAATAGAGCCGAGAGGGATGCCGTCGAAGCCTGCAAATTCGATGACATCGACTGTAGATTGGAAGAATTGAAAAGTACTGCGCGACCAGACTATCGCCTCCATGCCGATGCGGTCACGCTCCGCTACGAGGCGCGCACAATCGCGACCGGCCTCTCGCTGGGGATTGCCGATAGCTCATTCACCGTGATCGTCGGCCCCAATGCCTGCGGCAAGTCGACCCTGCTGCGGGCGCTGTCGCGGCTGCTCACGCCCGCCGCCGGCCAGGTGATCCTCGACGGGCGACAGATCGGCCAGCGTCCGGCGAAGGAGGTCGCAAGGCGGCTCGGCCTGTTGCCGCAGAGCGCGATCGCCCCCGACGGCATCACGGTCGCCGACCTCGTCGCCCGCGGCCGCTATCCACACCAATCCTTCCTGCGCCAGTGGTCGAAGGCCGACGAGACGGCTGTTGCCGCCGCCATGCGGGCGACGCGCATCGAGGCGCTGGCGGCCCGGCCGGTCGACGAGCTCTCCGGCGGCCAGCGCCAGCGGGTCTGGATCGCGATGGTGCTGGCGCAGGAGACGCCGATCCTGCTGCTCGACGAGCCGACGACCTTCCTCGACATCGCCCATCAGATCGAATTGCTCGACCTGCTCGCCGAGCTCAATGCGCAGGGGCGGACGGTCGTCGCGGTGCTGCACGATCTCAACCAGGCCTGCCGCTACGCCAGTCATCTCGTCGCGATGAAGGACGGGGCGATCATCGCCGAGGGCAGCCCGGCCGGCATCGTCACGGCGGAGCTGGTCGAGAAGGTCTTCGGCCTGCCTTGCGTCGTCATTCCCGATCCGGTCGCAGGGGCGCCGCTGATCGTGCCGAAAGGGCGGAGCCATGGCTGAGACCCGGCAGCTCCATATCGGCTTGAGCCTCACGCCGACCTGGCTGAAAGGGCAGCGCGCCGACGGCCCGCTCCGACCGGTCAACGATCCTGTCGCATTCACTCTCGAGCTGACCTGGATGGCGGAGCGGGCAAAGCTCGATTTCGTCTTCAAGCCCGACTACCTCATGCTGCATCCGGGCATGGCCGGTGGCGGCTTCGTCGGCCTCGACCCGACGCTCCTGATGACCGCCATCGCCCGCGAGACCAACAGAATCGGGCTCGTCACCACCGTCTCGACCAGCTTCAATCCGCCCTATGTCGTCGCCCGGCAGATCCAGTCACTGCACTGGATCAGCCGGGGGCGCGCCGGGCTGAACATCGTCACCTCGATCGAGGGCGCGGAGAATTTCGGCGATGCACCGATGCCGCCGCCGGAGGTCCGCTACCGCAAGGCGGCCGAATTCACCGATGTCATGCGCCGGCTCTGGCGGAGCTATCCGCATGCGGCGCTGACCGGCACTACGCCGAGCGCCGCGATCGACCATCGCGGCGAATTCTTCAGCGTGAAAGGGCCGCTCAACGTGCCCGGCCACGCCGCTGGGCCGCCGCCGCTGTTCCAGGCCGGCGCCTCTGATATCGGGCGCGACTTCGCCGCCTCGATCGCCAACGCCACCTTCGCCGCCACGCCCGATCGCGAGGCCGGCATCGAATTGCGCGGCGATCTGCGCCGGCGGGCGCAGGGACATGGCCGCAGCCCGGATTCGGTGCGCGTGCTGCCCGGCCTGCATTTCTTCCTCGCCGAGACGCGCGAAGAGGCCTGGGCACTGCATGCGCGGGCGCATGCCCATATCACCTCGGAACAGAGGCGAAACGCAGTGAAATCGGTCCTGGGGCTCGACCTCGGCGATCTGCCGGCCGAAGCACGCCTGACGCCGCAGATGCTGCCGCCGGCGGATGCGCCGGTTCGCAGCCGTACCCATGCCGAGTTGCTGCGACGCTTCATCCTGGCGAACCGTCCGACGGTGGAGCAGGTGTTGGCTCGGCCCGAAGTCGTCGGCTCGGCCCACTGGGTCTGCGTCGGAACTGTCGACGAGGTCCTGGCCGAGATCGTCGACTGGTTCGAGGCGGGCGCGATCGACGGCGTCATCGCGATACCCGGGGGCTCCCCGCAATCGCTGCAGCTGTTTCTGGACGAGCTGGTGCCGAAACTGGCAAGGCGTGGCCTGTTCCGCCGCGACTATGAAGGTGCGACGCTGCGCGAGCACCTGCGTCTCGCCGACGGGAAATGAGCTGGCTAACCACCCGATTCCCGCGTCGCCGCCTGCGCCGCCGCGAACAGCGCGGCGCGATGGCCCTGGGCCTCGGCCGTCTTGACGAAGGAGACGGTGGTGACGACGCAGGCGATCTCGCCGAGCGCGTTGAACACCGGTGCGGCCTTGCCGGTCAGCAGCGAGAACAGATGCTCGTTCAGTTCCGCGCCGCCGTCGCGCCTGATGGCGTCGAGCATCTGGGCCGGCGGGCGATTGCCACCGCGAAAGGAAGCCGGCTGCTCCTTGCGGGCGGCGGCGATGGCGTCCTTAGGCAGGTAGCTCTGGAAGACGAAGCCGCAGGCGGTGTTGTCGACCGGCAGGACATCGCCCAGCGTCACGGTGCTGATTGCGAAATCCGTGCTGCGATACCAGCGCACGATGGTCGGGCCGCGCTCCGTCCAGATCGCGACGCCGCAACTCGCGGCGATGCGCGAGGCCAGCGCCTTCATCGCGCGCGCCGCCACCTCGACGGCGTCGATCCGCCTGATGGCGCGAACCCCGATGCTCAGCGCGGCCGGGCCGAGATCGTAATGGCCGGTGACCTCGTCCTGCGCCGCCAGCCCCTCCCGGACCAGGCTCTGCATGTAGCGATGCGCGGTGGACGAGCCGGTGCGCGCCCGCCGGGCGATCTCGCCCAGGACCAGAGGTCCGTCCGCCTTGGCCAGGATGTCGAGGAAGCGGGCGGCGATCGAGACGGACTGGATCGTCGCGGAGCGTTTGGTGGTGTCGGGGCTCGTCATCATGCGAATCGCGGCGGAAGGGCGCGCCGGAGGCCGGCCTGCGCTTTGTGGCACCGGCAGCCGTACCGGGACAAGCTGCGCTCTCATTCGAGCACTTCCAAACGCCCGGCAGTGATCGGGCCCGATCACTGCGACCGGAAAAGCACAGCCTGGGGCAATATGGCAAGACTGGCCTGGCTCATGTTGACATGCGGAACGCATCCCGCACTGTAGGATCATCTGATGTGATCCTCGCAAGCCACGGCCCTGTCCCCAGCCAGCGAGATTCGAGTGGTGGGGAACATCATGTCGTCCAAGCTTGTCCCGATGCGCAGCGTCAGCTTCGTATCGCTCATCGCTGTCGCTGCCGTGGCGCCGGCTTTCGCGCAAAGCAATCCGGCTGCCTACGCGGGAACGATCGAGCTCGACGCGATCACGGTCACCGGCGAGAAAGTCGAACGCGACCTGAAGAACACGGCCACGTCGGTTTCGGTCAAAACCGACAAGGACATCGCCCGTGAGAACACCGGCAACGCAACCGTGTCGGAAATCCTCGTCGGCACGCCCAACGTGATCTACACCGACACGGTCAGCGCTCCGATCATCCGCGGCCAGGACACGCAAGGTCCGCTCACCGGACAGAACTCGTTCTGGGGTGGCACGGTGCCGCGCGCGACGATCAACGTCGACGGCCACTATCTCAGCTACAATGAGTTCTATTTCGGCGCGGTCTCGCCCTGGGACGTTAAGAGCATCGAGGTCTTCCGCGGGCCGCAGACGACCTCGCAAGGGGCGAACGCCATCGCCGGCGCGATCATCGTCAACACCAAGGACCCGACCTTCACGCCGGAAGCAGGTTTCCTCGCGGAATACGGCAGCTATGCGACCCGGCGCACGGCGCTGATGCTGTCCGGCCCGATCATCAAGGAGCAGCTCGCGGGGCGGATCACGCTCGACTATTCCGGCCGCGACACCTTCATCGACTACGTCAGCCCGAACTTCCAGCGGCGCTATGCCGACCAGGATTTCCGGAACCTGAACCTGCGCGCCAAGCTGCTCTGGCGCCCGACCGAGCTGCCCGGCTTCGAGGCGAAGCTGACCTATTCGCGCAATGAGAGCAATCGGCCGAGCCAGGAAGCGGCCTCTTTCCCGTTCAGCCGGCTGAAGCACGTCACCACGACGATGCCTAGCTTCAAGCAGATCAGCAACACCGGCATCCTCGACCTCAGCTATGATTTCGGCAACCGGTTCAAGCTGTTCAACCAGACGCAATACACTGACCTCTCGGTGAGCCGGAAGACGGACCTTCTCGGCAATGGCGACGCCCATATCGACCAGACCAACATCTCGAACGAGCTGCGCCTGACCTATGGCGAGCAGAGCGACGTCCTCAGCGGCGTCGCCGGCGTCTATTACGCCCACACCAAGACCGACGAGATCCTCTACCTCAACGGCCAATCCACCTTCGACGACACCAAGCGCAATCTCGGCGTCTTTGGCGAAGTCAGCTATCGCCTGACCGATCGCTGGACCCTCAACGGCTCGCTGCGCTTCCAGCAGGACCAGATCGAGCGCGAGGGCAGGACCGTCTTCGCGCGGCAGGGCGTCGATTTCGACAAGACCTTCCAGGCGGTGCTGCCGAAGGCCTCGATCGCCTATGCGGTGACGCCGGACTGGACCGTCGGCGCGCTGGTCAATCGCGGCTACAATCCCGGCGGCGTCTCGCTCAACCTCACCGCCGGCCGCTGGCAGCCGTTCAAGGAGGAGACGCTGTGGAACTATGAGCTGTTCACCCGCGCCAGCCTCCTGAACAACCGGCTGAACGTCAGCGGCAACCTGTTCTACACCGACTTCGAAAACGCCCAGTATTTCATCCCGGTCGTACTGACGACGGGCGTCGTCCAGTCCTATGCGATCAACGCCGAGAAGGCGCACGCCTACGGGCTCGAGGTCAACGCCGACTACCGCCTGCTCGACAATCTGACGCTCAAGACCGGCGCCGGCCTGCTGCGCACCGAGATCGACAGGATCTCAGCCAATGCCGGCTACAAGGGCAACGAGTTCGCCAAGTCGCCGGGCTACATGCTGAGCTTCGGCGTGAGCTGGGACATCACCAGCAAGCTCAACTTCACCGCCCAGCTTCGGCACACCGACGGCTATTATTCCGACGTCGCCAATACGCGCCTCTATCTGATCAAGCCGTATACGATCGCCGACATGCGGGCGAGCTATCAGATCACCGACAATCTGCAGGTCTATGGCTACGTCAAGAACGTCTTCGACGAGCGCAAGCCGACCTATATGCAGCAGAATCGCGGCATCGGCGGCACCGAGGCGAGCATGACCGAACCGCGCATGTTCGGCGCCGGCCTCAAGGGCACGTTCTGAGGAAGAGAGCGCAGCGGGTTGATCGGGTGGCGGGGCTTGCGTCCCGCCCCATGCTGGATCCGGTTCATTGGGAAGCGCAGGACAATTTCCGTGCGCGGATCGCCAGAGCGACTGAGAGGGCAGGGTGGTCGGCGGCTTGGCGCCGGTCACTTGGTGAGGATCAGTTTCCCCCGACGAGTGATCTTCAGCCGATAGATCTCTCCATGATGCTCGATCCCGATTTCGGTCTCGCCGTTAAAGACCGCGGAGCTCGGGACCACCTTCACGATCTTGCCAGATCGGCCGGCGACGCAGCAGCCATGATCGCCTGCCGGCATAGGCTCGGACGATGGCGGGGAAGTCGGAATGTCCATGAGCGTTCTGGTGAAAAACAGTGCCGCGAGAGGCCGTGGCAACCTGCCATCGTTCAAAAAATATAGCAATTACAATAGTTTATACGTATAATCATTTAAAATTGCCAATACGGGTGCCGTCGGTTCCTGAACGCGCGCTGTGCGCATGACCGAGCGGTGCGAGCTGGGGCGCTGCGCTCGGGCCCGGCGCTTGAAAATCTCCGACACAACCCCAAATCGCACTCGAAGGGTGCCACCGGCTCATGCGCAATGGAGCTCGCCATGGACCATGAGAAGCTGAAGCAATTTCGCCAGCAGTCGATCGAGAAGGCCCTTCGTGCCGGTCTTCCCGCGTATTTCATCGACGAATGCGAGGACGAGGGCGTGATCCGAGTGAAGCCCGACGGTGCGGCCGAACGGATCGTCGTCCTGCAGGGGCGGGCGCAGATCCAGCCGTTCGAATGCCGGGCCTGCTGACCGGCCGGGCGCTTCGCCTTGTCCTTCAGGACATGGTCGGGTCGTCGGCCCGGCGGGTGATCAGGAACGCCGCCGCGCCGGCGCTCATCAGCGCCAGGCAGAACCAGGTCAGCGCATAGACCAGATGCGTGTTGCGGAAGCTGACTTGCGTCATCCCGCCCCGGGGCAGCGGGCCGGGTTCGGCAGCCGCATCCGCATCGACGAAATAGGGCGCGACCTGCCCCAATCCCTGCGCCTGCGCGATCGCGGCCACGTCGCGCGAATACCAGCGGCCGGCCCTGGGATCGTTGGCGCGCAGGAAACCGCCGCCGGGCTCGCTCGGCCGTAGCAGGCCGACGAGTCTTGTTTTGTCGTTTGAGGCTTTTCGCCTGTCGTCGGTGGCGCGCTTGCCCTCCGGCACGAAGCCGCGATTGACGAGGACGGTGAAGCCGGCATCGGCCCGGAACGGCGCCATAACCCAGAAGCCGGCGCCATGCTCGGTCACTGCCATCGTCAGTGTTTCCGGCGCCTCGAGATAGCGACCTTCCAGGGCTATCCGACGATATTCGTCGGCAGAGGCGTTGATGCCGTTCCACTGCGCCGGGCCTGGAGCGGCGACGGGCGGTGCCTTCAGTCGCGCCTCGACACGGGCGATCAGGTCGAGCTTCCAGAACAGCCGCTGGACCTGCCAGATGCCGAGGCCGGCACAGACCAGTGCGGCGACGCAAAAGCCCGCGATGAAGCCGATCCGGACGGCGCCGCCGCGCCGGCCAGCCGTGTTGGAGGACACGGGCCTCGCCTCACATCCGGTGCATATCCGGCATCATGTTGGTGTTGAGGTGGTACATCACCCAGAGCGAGCCGGCGAGCGCGATCGCCACAATCAGGATCGTGAAGATCAGCGCCAGCATCGTCCAGCCGCCCTCCGAGCGGCCGTTCATGTGCAGGAAATAGACCATGTGGACGACGATCTGCACGGCGGCGAAGAGCATGATCACGATTGCCGTCAGCGTCGAATTGCTCAGCACGTCGTTCATCACGAGCCAGAACGGGATCGCAGTCAGGACGACGGAGAGCAGGAAGCCGGTGACGTAGCCGCGCATGCTGCCATGCGCCGCGCCATGGGCGTCGTGCCCGTCATGATGGGCGTCGTGGTGGCCGCGCTGCGCCTCTGCCTGGTTCTGGCTCATTTCAGCACACCCATCAGGTAGACGAAGGTGAAGACGCCGATCCAGACGACGTCGAGGAAGTGCCAGAACATGGAAAGGCACATCAGGCGCCGGCGGTTAGCCTGAATCAGCCCGTGCTGCGACACCTGTACCATCAGCACAACGAGCCAGATCAGGCCGAAGGTGACGTGCAGGCCATGCGTTCCGACCAGGGTGAAGAAGGAGGAGAGGAAGGCGCTGCGCATCGGCGTCGCGCCCTCATGGATGAGATGGGCAAACTCGTAGAGCTCGATCCCGAGGAAGGCGAGGCCGAAGAGCCCGGTGACCATGAGCCAGCCCTGCATCGCCGCCTGTCGGCCCTTGTCCATCGCCAGCATGGCGAAGCCATAGGTGATCGAGGAGAACAGCAGCATGGCGGTGTTGACCGCCACCAGCTTCAGGTCGAACAGGTCGGCACCGGACGGGCCGGCCGCGTAGTTGCGCCCGAGCACGCCATAGGTCGCGAAGAGCACCGCGAAGACCAGGCAGTCGCTCATCAGATAGAGCCAGAAGCCGAGCACGGTCGAATCACCGGGATGGTGCTCCGGCTCGCCTTCGCCGAAATGGAAGACCGGGACGTCCGCCTTGTCGGAACCTTGCGCTGTCGCCGTCATCGTCGCCCTCAGGTCTGGCCCAGAAGCCGGGTGCGCTCATCTTCCGCCCGCAGGACCTCGTCGGCGGGGATGTGGAAGTCGCGGTCGTAGTTGAAGGTATGGATGATCACAGCCGCGATCACGGCGACGAAGGACAGCGCCGCCAGCCACCAGATGTACCAGATCAGGGCGAAGCCGCAGAGCGTCGCGAGCCCGGCGATGATCACGCCGGCGCCGGTGTTCTTTGGCATATGGATCGGCCGGTAGCCGCCGAGCGGGCGCTGGTAGCCGCGCTTCTTCATGTCGGCCCAGGTGTCGAGGTCGTGCACGACAGGGGTGAAGGCGAAGTTGTAGGCCGGCGGCGGCGAGGAGGTCGACCATTCCAGCGTGCGCCCATCCCAGGGATCGCCGGTGGTATCGCGCAATTGCTCACGGCGCAGAATGCTGACGCCGATCTGGATCAGGAAGCAGAGGATGCCGAGCGCGATCAGCACGGCACCCATGGCCGCGATCACGAACCAGATCTGCAGGGAAGGGTCCTCGAAACGGCTGAGGCGGCGCGTCACGCCCATCAGGCCGAGGACGTAGAGCGGCATGAACGCGACGTAGAAGCCGATCACCCAGAACCAGAAGGAGAGGACGCCCCAGAACCGGTCGAGCTTGAAGCCGAAGGCTTTGGGGAACCAGTAGGCGATGCCGGCGAAGACGCCGAAGACCACGCCGCCGATGATGACATTGTGGAAATGGGCGATCAGGAACAGGCTGTTGTGCAGCACGAAGTCGGCCGGCGGCACCGCCAGCATGACGCCGGTCATGCCGCCGATGACGAAGGTCAGCATGAAGGCGATGAGCCACATCATCGGCAATTCGAAGCGGATGCGGCCGCGATACATCGTGAACAGCCAGTTGAAGATCTTCGCCCCCGTCGGGATCGAGATGATCATCGTCGTGATTCCGAAGAAGGAGTTCACGCTGGCGCCGGAGCCCATCGTGAAGAAGTGGTGCAGCCAGACCAGATAGGACAGGATGGTGATGACCACCGTGGCATAGACCATCGAGGCGTAGCCGAAGAGGCGCTTGCCGCAAAAGGTCGAGGCGACCTCGGAATAGACGCCGAAGATCGGCAGGATCAGGATGTAGACTTCAGGATGACCCCAGATCCAGATCAGGTTCACGTACATCATCGGGTTGCCGCCGAGATCGTTCGTGAAGAAGTTGGTGCCGACATAGCGGTCGAGCGTCAGCAGCGCGAGCGTCGCCGCCAGGATCGGGAAGGTCGCGACGATCAGCACGTTGGTGCACAGCGACGTCCAGGTGAAGACCGGCATCTTCATCATGTCCATGCCGGGCGCACGCATCTTGACGATGGTCGCGATCAGGTTGACGCCGGACAAGGTCGTGCCGATGCCGGCGATCTGCAGGCCCCAGAGGTAGTAGTCCATGCCCACCCCGGGCGAGTAGGCGGCCCCCGAGAGCGGCGGATAGGCGAGCCAGCCGACCTTGGCGAATTCGCCGATGAAGAGCGAGGCCATGATCAGCACGGCGCCGCCGACCGTCATCCAGAAGCTGAAATTGTTGAGGAAGGGAAAGGCGACGTCGCGCGCGCCGATCTGCAGCGGCACGACATAGTTCATCAGCCCGGTGACGAAAGGCATCGCCACGAAGAAGATCATGATCACGCCATGGGCGGTGAAGATCTGGTCGTAATGGTGCGGAGGCAGGTAGCCCTCGTTGCCGGCGAAGGCGATCGCCTGCTGGCCGCGCATCATCAGCGCGTCGGCGAAGCCGCGCAGCAGCATGATGACGCCGAGGATCATGTACATGATCCCGATCTTCTTGTGGTCCACGCTGGTGAACCACTCATGCCAGAGATAGCCCCAGAGCTTGTACTTCGTGATCAGCGCGACGAGGGCGAGACCGCCGAGCAGGACGACGGCGAAGGTCACGACCAGGATCGGCTCGTGATAGGGGAACGATTCGAGGGTGAGGCGTCCGAAGAGGAGCTTCCACCAGTCGGGATAGGAGGTCATGTTCGCCTCGCCTCGCGGCTCAGTTGACGGCGCGGGCGGTCACGCCCGCGGCGCCGTACACATCGGTCGGCCTGCAGATCGCCATCACGAACGGGCGCGGCGGCAGCGGCTGTCCGCCGCGGCGCACGCTCTTGTCGTATTCGAGCGCTGCGACGGTATGGATGCCCTCCTTGCCGCCGCCGCCCTTGGCGTCCATCGCCATCATGTCGCGCGTGCACATCTTGGCGCGGTCGACGCACATGTTGAGGATGGCCGTGAAGAGATCAGGCGGGATATCGCGGAAATAGCGCACGGGCTCGCGCTCGCTCGGGCGCTCCAGCACGAGATATTCCTCGCGCCCCAGCGTGCTGCCATTGCGGATCGCGCTTTGCACCCAGTCGCCGAAGGCCTTGTCGTCGACGCCGCGGAAGCGGAAGCGCATGTCGGAAAAGCCGGCGCCGCTGTAATTGGCCGAGAAGCCCTCGAATTCGCCAGGATGGTTGATCACGGCGTTGAGCTTGGTCTGCATGCCCGGCATGGCGTAGATCTGGCCGGCCAACGCAGGGATGAAGAGCGAATTCATCACCGCCGAGGAGGTGATGCGGAACTCGATCGGCTGGTCGACCGGCGCCACCACCTCGTTGAGCGAGGCGATGCCCTGCGCCGGGTAGAGGAAGAGCCATTTCCAGTCGAGCGCCACGACCTGGATCACCAGCGGCTGCTTCCTGACCGCGGCGCTGCCCGCACGCGCCTCGACGATCGGCTTGCCGGCCGCGATACGGTTGAGCGGGCGATAGGGATCGAGCAGATGCGTGCCCATCCAGGTCATCGCGCCGATCACGACGATGATCAGCAGCGGCACCGACCAGATCACCACCTCGAGCGGCAGCGAATGGTTCCAGTCCGGATCGTAGACCGCCTTGGCCGAGGCGCGGTAGCGCCAGGCGAAGAAGATCGTCAGCGCCATCACCGGAATGATGATCAGCAGCATCAGCGCGGTGGAGGCCAGAAGCAGGTTTCTCTGCTGCAGCGCAACATCGCCTGATGGTGCCAGGAGCACCCACTGGCAGCCGCCGAGGAGCGCGAAAAGCGGGAGAACCGCTATGATTCGAAAGATCCGCAAGAGAGTCGAGGCCTCCCCGTTCCGGGAACTGACGTTCTCTAGGTCCATTCTTTCGCGCCGCACATAAGACAATCTGTCCCATTGCGGCAGTTTGACGTGTTGCTTCTATCCACCGTATCCATTTGTCAGAGGTGCGGGCAAGTCCGGTCTCTCCGGGCGGCCGCCAGCGTAGGAATTCGCGGTCATGAGCGCTGACGCGACGATCCAGACATCGGCCCTTCCGGCGGAGGATCACGGGAAGGACCATGTCAGCCCGGCCGATATCGCGCTCGGTGTCATCATCGGGCGGACGTCCGAATATTTCGACTTCTTCGTCTTCGGCCTTGGCTGCGTGCTGGTCTTCCCCGAGCTGGTCTTTCCCTTCGTCGACCGACTCACCGGCACGCTCTACGCGTTCGGCATCTTCGCGCTGGCTTTCGTGACGCGCCCGCTCGGCTCGGTGCTGTTCTTCGCGATCGACCGCAATTACGGCCGGACGACCAAGCTCACTGCGGCGCTCTTTCTGCTCGGCGGCTCGACTGCCGCGATCGCCTTTTTGCCGGGCTACCAGACGATCGGCATCTGGTCCTGCGTCATCCTCGCTGCCTTCCGCCTGCTGCAGGGCATCGCGCTCGGCGGCGCCTGGGACGGCCTGTCCTCGCTGCTGGCCCTCAACGCCCCGGCCAACCGGCGTGGCTGGTACGCGATGCTGCCGCAGCTCGGCGCGCCCTTCGGCTTCATCCTTGCCGCCGGGCTCTTCGCTTATTTTGAGGGCGCGCTTTCGAAGGAGGATTTCCTTAGCTGGGGCTGGCGTTATCCCTTCTTCGTCGCGCTCACCATCAACGTCGTCGCATTGTTCGCGCGGCTGCGCATGGTCGCGACCCATGAATTCGCGGAGCTGATGACCACGCGCGAGCTGGTGCCGATGCGAGTCTCCGAGCTCGTTCGCGCCCATGGCCGCACGCTCATCCTCGGCGCCTTCGTGCCGCTGGCGAGCTTCGCGCTCTTCCACCTCGTCACCATCTTCCCGGTGAGCTGGATCAACCTCTTCACCAATCGCTCGGTCTCGGAATTCCTGCTGGTCCAGGCCGCCGGCGGCGTCGTCGGCGCCGGGGCGATCGTCACCTCCGGCCTGGTCGCCGACCAGATCGGGCGTCGCAACACGCTGCTGCTGTCCGGCGCGATGATCGGGTTGTTCAGCCTCTCCAGCATCATCGCGCCGCTGCTCTTTGGCGATAGCCTGGCCGGGCAGACGATCTATGTGATCATCGGCTTCGGGCTGCTCGGCCTCTCCTATGGCCAGACGGCCGGCGCCGTCGCCTCGAGCTTCGGCCAGCAATACCGCTACACTGGCGCGGCCCTCACCTCCGACCTCGCCTGGCTTATCGGCGCCGGCTTTGCGCCATTGGTGGCGCTGACGGTGTCGAGCACCTTCGGTCTTGCCTGGGTCGGCATATACCTGCTTTCCGGCGCGCTCTGCACGCTGGCGGCGCTGGCGATCGATCGGCGCTCGGAAGCGCGCTACGGCTGATCTCGGGGCAAGGCAGAGCGCCTCTTGCAAGGGCCCGGAGCGGCGGTGCCGGCGCATTCGCAGGCGCGTGCAGATAGGAGCGGTTCAGCCGATATGCGGCGATCACCGCGGGGCTGTTCCCCCGATGCAGGGCGACACGCTTGCCCGGCGTCGACACGGCCCTAGACTGGCGTCATGGCACATTCCCTCAAGCCCGGTGCGACGCCGGCAGTCGTCTCCGCCGGCCCGAACCAGCCGAACCTCGACTCAGATGCGGTCTGGGAGGCCCGGCGCGATCTCGCCGCCTGCTTCCGCATGGCGGCGCGCTATGGCTTCGAGGAGGGCATCTGCAACCATTTCTCGGCGCTGGTGCCGGGCTATGACGACCTCTTCATCGTCAATCCCTATGGCTGGGCCTTCCGCGAACTCACCGCTTCCAAGCTGCTGATCTGTGACTTCCACGGCAATGTCGTCGCCGGCGAGGGCCAGCCCGAGGCGACGGCCTTCTACATCCACGCCCGCATTCACAAGAACCTGCCGCGCGCCCGCGTCGCCTTCCACACCCACATGCCCTATGCGACGGCGCTCTCGATGACCGAGGGCGATCCCCTGATCTTCGCCGGGCAGACCGCGCTGAAGTTCTACGGCCGCACCGCGGTCGATCGCGACTATAACGGCCTTGCCCTCGACGAGCGCGAGGGTGACCGCATCGCCGGCGCGGTCGGCGACGCCGACATCGTCTTCATGAAGCACCATGGCGTCATGGTGCTCGGCCCGACCATCGCCGAGGCCTGGGACGATCTCTATTATCTCGAGCGCGCTTGCGAGGTGCAGGCGCTGGCGCTTTCGACCGGCCGCCAGGTGCTGCCGGTCAAACCCGAGATCGCCGAAGCGGCTTACCAGCAGATGCGTGAGGGCGATCCGGAATCGGCTCGGCTGCACCTGGCTTCGATCCGCCGCCAGCTCGACGCCGAGGAGCCGGTGTACCGGGATTGAGGTTTAGGCGCCCAGCTCCGACAGCAAGCCATCCAGCCGCGCGATGCCGGCAGCGATCTGCGTCTCGTCGAGCGCGGCATAGCCGATGACGAGCCCGGCACGGCGTTCGGGATCGTTCGGCCGATCATAGAGCCCGCTGACGCCATAGAGGCCGAGCGAGGCCGCCGCTGCCCGCTCCGTCAGCTCGGCCTCGCGCGTTTGCGGCAGCCCGTTGATCCAGGCGAGGATATGCAGGCCGGCATCGGTGCCGACGATACTGACGCGCTCGCCCAGCCGCTCGCGCAGCACTTTCAGCAGGGCGGCTCGTCGCTCGCCATTGCGGCGCCGGATGCGGCGGACATGCCGCTCATAGGCACCGCTTTCGATCAGCTCGGTCAGGGCGGCCTGTTCGAGCTCGGGCGTATGGCGGTCGACCATTCGCTTGGCCCGGGCAAAAACCTCGCGCAGCGCTGGCGGCAGCACGAGATAGCCGAGCCGCAGGGTCGGGGAGAGCGTCTTCGAGACAGTGCCGAGATAGATCACGCTGCCGGCCTGATCGAGCGAGCGCAAGGTCGGCACTGGGCCGACGCCATGGCGATACTCGGCGTCGTAATCGTCCTCGATGATCGCCGCGCCATGGCGCGCCGCCCAGGCGAGCAGTTCCTGCCGGCGCGGCGCCGACAGGATGCTGCCGAGCGGCAATTGATGTGAGGGCGTCACGAAGGCGAGCCGCGCTGGCGGCAACGCAGCGGTCTGCATGCCCTCGCGATCGACCGGCTGCGGCGCAAGCTCGGCGCCCGCCGCCAGGAAGGCCTGGCGTGCGAGGTTGTAACCAGGGTCCTCGATCACAGCGCGGTCGCCGGGATCGAGCAATAGCCTGGTGCAAAGATCGAAGCCCTGCTGCGAGCCGTTGACGACGAGGATGTCGTCGATCTCGCAGCGTAGGCCCCGGGCGCGCCAGAGATAACCCTGCAAGGCTGTCCGCACCTCCGGGAGGCCGCGCGGGTCGCCATAGCGCAGCCGGGCTGGCCGCTTCGTCACCGCCTTCGCCAGCGTCCGCCGCCAGGCGAGCGTTGGGAAATCGCTGCCGGCAAGCTCGCCATAGCGGAAATCGAGCGCGAAGGGCTGCGGGGCCCACGGAATAGGGTTGGCCGCTTCCAGCCGCCGGCCATAGGCGGACAGCTCGGCTGGGCGCGAGGGCGTGTATCCTGGCGTCGGCTCTATCCGCACCAGTCCTGCGGCAACCCGAGCCCGCGCACCCGGCCGGGTTTCGAGATAGCCCTCGGCAGCCAATTGCTCGAAGGCGGCTGTGACGGTGGCGCGTGACAGGCCCCATTCGGCGGCGAGCGCCCGCGTCGACGGCAGGCGCGAGCCAGGCGCATGGACACCGGCCGCGATCTCCCGCTTGATCGCCGCGATGACCCGGCGTTGGGCGCCGATCTCACTTTCGACTGGTCCAGTCGGAATGCTCGAAACTGGTCGTTTCATGCAGGCCAGATTAGCGGCATGAGGGCGGCGACCGCAAGGAGACTCACCATGTACACCCCACCGGCCTTCCGCGTCGACGACCGCGCCGAGATCCACGCGATGATGCGTGCCTCCCGGCTGGCCACGCTCGTGACCGCTACGGCCGAGGGGCTGCTCGCGACACCGCTGCCGCTGATCCTGGCGCCGGAGGAGGGCGAGTTCGGCGTGCTCCATGGCCATCTCGCCCGCGCCAATCCGCAATGGAAGGCCGCGGCGATCGGCGAGGCTATGGTCCTGTTCAATGGCCCCGACGCCTATGTCACGCCGTCCTGGTACGAAACCAAGCGCGAGACCGGCAAGGTGGTGCCGACCTGGAACTACCAGGCGGTCCACGCCTATGGCCAGGCCGAGTTCTTCGACGATCCCGAGCGCCTGCTCGAGGCCGTCACGCGCCTGACCAACCTGCACGAGAGCACGCGGGCGCAGCCCTGGGCGGTCGATGACGCGCCGCCGGAGTTCGTGCGGGCGCAGCTACGCGGCATCGTCGGCCTGCGCATCGCGATCACGAGGCTCGAAGGCAAGCGCAAGATGAGCCAGAACCGCCCGCTGGCCGATCGCGTCGGCGTCGCCGAGGGATTGGCCCAGAGCGAGCGTCCTGGCGACTTGGCTGTTGCCGCGATGGTCCCGATCGAGAGCTGAGGATCAGTCCTGCGTCTCGCCCTCATAGGCCGTGGCGCGCATCGACGGGCGCTGGTTGAAGCGGTCATACCAGCCGGCGAGCTTTGGCGCCCGCGCGCGGAAATCGGGCAGGCGGCGGAAGCTCAGCCAGGCTAGCGCCGTCGCCAGCCCGATCTGGCCGACCGTGACCGGCCCGTCGAGATCGGTCTGCGCCTCTAGATAGTCATAGGCCTCGATGAGCTTGGTCGTCTGGCCCGCCGCGAGCGCCGCGTAGCGTAGCGCTTCCGGCCGGCGCTCGGTCTCCCAGCGCACCGCGATGCCGGCATCGCACAGGCCCTGCGCCAGCGCTTGCAGGCGCAACGCTTCGTAGCGTGCCGGCCCGTCGCGCGGGATCAGCGAGCCTTGCCCGGCGAGCCGGTCGAGATAGTCGCAGATCACCACGGAATCGAAGAGCGCGCCGGCATCCGGCGTCAGCAGCACCGGCACCTTGCCGAGCGGGTTCTGCGCGAACACGGCGTCGTTGCGGTTGGTCGGGCTGGTCTCGTGATGGATCACATCGAGGCGATCGGCCAGTCCGAGCTCATGGGCGCAGACCAGAACCTTGCGGGCATAGGGCGAATGGCTCTGGTAGAGCAGCGTCAGCTTGTCCGACATCACGCCGTCCCGGCGACGTCGGCCGGCGTCAGCCCGACCAGCTCGGCATACCGCTCCGGATCGGTCGCGCCCTCGGTGACAACGGCGAAGACGCGCGAGGACGCATCGAGCTTCAACGCCGCGCGCGCCTGCGGATCGCGCAGCGCTGCGAGCAGTCCGGCGAAACCGGCGGCGCCGCTCTCGCCGGCGACGATCGCCGGGTCGCTGCCCGCGGGGCGCGCGAGCCGGTTCATCGCCTCGACCGCGACTGCATCCTCGACCGTCATGAAGGCGTCGGCCGTGCGCGACAGCACGCGCCAGGCGAGCGGCGAGGGGTCGTAGCATTCCAGCATTGCCATCACAGTCGGCTCGCCATGGGCGATCTTGGTCGGTCGCCCGGCGCGGGCGCTCTCGAACAGGCAGGCGGCGCGGGCCGGGTCGACCACGGTGAAGATCGGTCGCTTGTCGCCGAGAACGAGCGAGAGTTGCGCTGCGATCGCCGCCGCGATGCCGCCGACGCCGGCCTGGACGAAGACATGGGTCGGCGGCTCCGGCAGCTGCCGCAGCGCCTCGCGGATGATGGCGGTGTAGCCCTGCATGACGAGGCCGGGGATGCGCTCATAACCGTCCCAGGAGGTATCGGAGACGGTGGTCCAGCCGTTCTCCTTGGCGACGCGGGCGGCCTCGACGATGGAATCGTCATAGGTGCCGGGGACGCGCACGATCTGCGCACCGAAGCGGGCGATCGCCGCGGCGCGCGGCTCGCTGACGCCGCCATGCATGAAGATCACCGAGCGCGCGCCGACGAGCTGTGCGCCCTGCGCGACCGAGCGGCCGTGATTGCCGTCGGTGGCGCAGGCGAAAGTCATCCCGGCCGCGATCGCGCGAACCTCCGGCGAGGTCAGCTCGGCTTCGTCGAGCGTTCGTCCAAGCCGCTCAGCTGCCGCCTCCAGCACCAGGCGCGTCACGGCATAGGCGCCGCCGAGCGCCTTGAAGCTGCCGAGGCCGAGCCGCTGGCCCTCATCCTTGAGATGCAGAGCGCCGATGCCGAGCTCCGTGGCCAGGCTGGGCAGGGCCCGCAGCGGCGTCGGCACATGCTCGGCCCGGCCTGCGAGGTGCCGCTCGATCGCGTCGGCGCCGACGGGGCCGAGCGTCTCCGCATCGACCGGATGGAGCGGCTGGCGGAAATCCGGGAGCTGGTTCAGCAGGAGCATGGCTTGCCTCTTTGCGATGTCCAGCGAATGGATATTGCAAGCGGCGTGAAACAGGCGCTGCAATCAGCCGTCTGCCTTGCAAGTTTGTTTCACGATCATCGTCCTTGGAGCCGCGCTTGAGCGAACCGACCGCTGCCGCCCTCGATGCCTTCGACCGGGCGATCCTCTCCATCCTGCAGCAGGACAACACCACGCCGCAGCGGGTGATCGGTGAGAAGGTCAATCTGTCGGCGCCGGCGGTACAGCGCCGCATCCGCCGGATGGAGAAGGACGGCGTCATCACCGCCAATGTCGCGATCGTCGAGCCGGCGGCACTCGGCCACCCGATCACTATCTTCGTCGAAATCGAGCTGGTCAGCGAAACGGCCAGGGATATCGACGCCGCCAAGCGTGCCTTCCTCGCCGCGCCGGAGGTGCAGCAATGCTACTACGTCACCGGCGAGGTCGATTTCATGCTGGTCGTGCTAGTGCCGAGCATGGCGGCCTACGAGGCACTGACGCGCCGGCTCTTCTTCGCCGACGCCAACATCCGCAAGTTCCGGACTTTCGTGGCGATGGACCGCGTCAAGGCGGGGCTCAGCGTGCCGGTGGGTGATCACCGTCTTTCCGGGGCAGGCCGATAGGCCTGAGCCCGGAACCCATGAACACGACGCTCCCGCAAAGAACCGGCCTTCATGTGCCTCCTGCGGCAAGAGACGATGTTCATGGATTCCGGGCTCGATCCTGCGGATCGCCCCGGAATGACGGCGATCATTCTCCCGCTACTGCCTCACGAGGTCAGCGCGCCCGCCGTCATGCCCTGGACCATGAACTTCTGCAGGAAGATGAAGGCCATCACCAGCGGCAGGCTCGCCAGCACCGAGAACGCCATCATCGTGTTCCAGTCGGTGACGAACTCGGCCATCAGGCTGTAGATCGCCATGGTCAGCACCCGGTTCTCCCAGGATTCGATCAGCACCACCGCGAACAGGAACTCGTTCCAGGCGAGCAGGAAGGTGTAGAGCCCGGCGCCGATGAAGGCGGGATAGGACATCGGCACCAGCGTCCTGAAGATCGCGCCCAGCCGCGAGCAGCCGTCCACCATCGCCGCTTCCTCGATGTCGCGGGGAATGTTGATGAAATAGCTGCGCAGCATCAGGATGCAGAAGGGCAAGGTGAAGGTCAGGTAGACGACGATCAGCGATGTCCGGGTGTCGTAGAGCCCGAGCGTGATGAAGATCCGGAAATAGGGGATGCAGAGCAGCACCAGCGGGAACATCTGCGTGGTGATCAGGAACATCAGCACCGCCCGCTGGCCGGCGAATTTGAAGCGCGCCAGCGCATAGGCCGCCATCGCCCCGAGGATCAGCGAAAGCACGGTCACCAAGAGCGAGATCACCATCGTGTTGGCAAAGACGAGGAGATAGCGCGGGCTCGCGAAGATCTTGCGGTAGCCCTCCAGCGTGAAGATCTCCGGCAGCCATGTCGGCGGCATCCGCATTACCTCGATGTTCGGCCTGACCGAGACCGTCAGCATCCAGGCGAGCGGAAAGAACACGATCGCTATCGCGATCAGCAGCAGAAGATAGGACGCGGCGTTGATCAGGCGCTCGCGCCCGCGAATGCCGATCTTGCCGAGATAGGGCCGTGTGTGTGCGGCAGCGCCAAGCTGGGCGACGGTCATTGCTGATTGCTCATGGTGCGGCGGACATAGATGGCGCTCACGATGAAGAGCACGATGAACATCACCACGGCCTCGGCAGAGGCGTAGCCGAATTTCAGCTTCTGGAAGCCGTCGAAATAGATCGCCGTCGCCAGCACTTCCGAGGCGTGCGCCGGTCCGCCGCCGGTCATCACATAGACCGGGTCGAAGGCGCGGAACGTCCAGATCGAGTCGAGCAGCACGATCGTGGTGATGACGCCGCGCAGCTGCGGCAGGGTGATGTGCCAGAACTGCCGGAACAGCGAGGCGCCGTCGATTTCGGCGGCTTCGTAGAGTTGCTTCGGGATCGCCTGCAGGCCGGCGAGCAGCATCACCATGAAGAAGGGGAAGGCGCGCCAGACGTTCATCGCCGTCACCGACCCCAGCGCCGTCGAGGGATCGCCGAGCCAGGAGATGGTGAAGTTGGCGTCGATGATGCCGAGCGAGGCGAGAAGTCCGTTGAGCACGCCGAAAGGCTGCAGCATCAGCACCCAGATCATGCCGGCGACGGTCGGCGCCAGCAGCCAGGGCACGATCAGCAGGCCGCGCGCGAGCGTGCGAAAGGCCGGGTCGAGGTTCATGTTGAGCAGGAGCGCCAGGCCGAGCCCGATCACCAGATGCAGCACGACGCTGAAGAAGGTGAAGACGACGGTCTGCCAGAAGGCGCGCCAGAACAGCGGGTCGTTGGCGAGCGCGATATAATTGTCGAAGCCGACCCAGACCTCGCGCTGGAGGTTGCTGTCGTGGAGGCTCAGGCGGACCACATCGATCAGCGGATAGATCAGGAGCGCGACGAGGATCAGCAGCGATGGCCACAGGAAGGACGCGGCCAGAACTTCCTCGCGGTATTTGCGTTTGAGCGTCAGCAGCATGACTCGCCGATCGTTGCGGAAGGTCGGCTCATGGCCGGCCTGTCAGAAAATCGGTGGTCATCCCGGACGCAGCGAAGCGGAGATCCGGGATCCATGCCGGAGCCTCACAGACGAAGGCTCAGGCATGGGTCCCGGGTCTCCCTTCGGTCGCCCGGGACGACTTGCACATTAAGACCCGATGGGTCCGGATCACTTCGCCGCGGCGAGGACCTTGTTCCACTCGGCCGCAGCGTCATCGAGCGCCTGCTTGGCGGTCTTCTTGCCCTGCACCGCGTTCTGGATCTCGGTGGTCATCACCTTGTTCATCTGCACGGCGTTCGGCATCGACAGGAACGGCGACTGCGCGTTCGGCTGCGCCATCTGTGTCACGAAGGCCTGGAAGAGCTTGCGCTCCTTGAACCAGTCCTGGTTGGCGACGTCGGTGCGAGCCGGGAAACCGCCGGTGCCCTTCGCCCACATCTCGATGCCCTTCGGGCCCGAGAGCCATTTCACGAAGGTCCAGGCCGCGTCCTTGTCCTGCGCCTGGCTGCTGATGGTGTTGAGCGAGCCGCGCACCATGGTGCCGGTGCTCTTGCCCTTCGGCAGCGGCGCGATGTCGTAATTGAGGTTCGGATTGAGCTGCTTCTGGATGGCGACGCCCCAGGGGCCTTCGAACATCATCGCGACATTGCCGGAGGCGAAGTTGGCGCGCTTTTCCTTCTCGCCATTGCTCAGCACGCCCGGCACCGAGACCTTGTCCTTGTTCATCCGCTCGATGTACCACTCGATCGCGGCGACTCCTTCGGGGCTGTTGAACACGGCCTTGTTGGTCGCTGGATCCATGATTGTCGCGCCGCCCTGCAGCAGCAGCGGGTAGATGTCATAGGTCATGTTGGTCGGCGGCTCGGCCTGCAGCGTACCGGTGACCGCGAACTGGCGCTTGTCGGGATTGGTCAGCTTGCGCGCGTATTCGGCGAACTCATCCCAGGTCTTCGGCGGGCCGGACAGGCCAGCTTCCTTGAACCGGTCGGTGTTCCAGAACAGCGCCACCGCGCCGCTCTCGATCGGCAGATAGTACTGCTTGCCCTTCCACTTGGCGTGGAAAGTCTCCGGGATGTTCGCGAAGAATTCCTTCGGCTCCTTGGCGATGCGCGCGTCGAGCGGCTCGATCATGCCGAGATCGGCGAATTCGGCGACCCAATCGACCTGGACCAGCAGCACGTCCGGCAGCTTCTTGGCCTGGTGCAGCACGATGGCGCGGTCATGGAAGCCGGTGAAAGGCGAGTCGACCGGCGTCAGCTTGATGTCGGGATGGTCCTTCTCGAAGGCGGCCTTGAGCTCGCCCATGAACTTCTCGCCGACCTCGGTGCCTTTCCACTGGCCCCAGCGCACCTCCTTCTGCTGGGCGAGGGCGAGCGTCGGCAGGCTGATCGCCGAGGCGAACGCCATTGCCGCGAGCGTCAGCAAGGAAGACCTGCGGTGCTGATCCATATGCGTTTCCTCCCGTTGGTTATCTTGTTGGCAGTCTTCTTGGTCAGCGGCGCATCCGTCGTTGCGGGCGCCGGAACGGGCGTAGGTTTCTAGGCCGCGCGTGCCTTGCGCAGGGCCTCCGGCACCGCCGGGGCGACCTTGACCAGGGTCGTGTTCTCGTCGACCAGCCTGCTCGTTCCGCCGACATTCATCCAGGTGAACATGTTGCGGAACATCTCCTGCAGCGAGGCCATGATCGCCGTCTCGGCCTCCTTCGGCATTTCCCAGAACGGCTTCTTCATCACCTTCCAGGACTTCTTGCGGGTGTTGTAGAAGAACTGCGCATCCGTCTCGCCCGCCCCCTTCTCCGAAAGGTGATTGGCGAAGGTGTACTCGCGGATCTGGTCCTTGATCGCTTGCGGCAGAGCCGGGTGGTCGAAGATCAGGTTGTTGAAGCCGAGCGCGAGATGGACCTCGACTGCTTCCGCCTTCGGAAGCTTGGCGAGTTGCGTGCCGGGCAGGGTCGAGGCGCCGTGCTGGACCGCGCCGGCCATGTTGTACTCTTTGCGGCAGATCGTCGAGATCGTCTTCAGCAGGTCGTAGTCGACATTGACCTCGGCAAGCGTGCCGTCCGGCAGCACCTTGCCGCCGTGATAGGTGCCGGAATTGATCGAGATCTTGCTGACGATCGGCAGCTTGGGGCCGCGCTTGGACATCTCCTCGAGATAGACCTTCATGAAGGCGCGCAGCTCTTCCGGCGTCGTATTCTCGTGGCCGACCTCGCCGATCTCGGCACCGAGCGAGATCGAGACGCCCTTGGGCTCGATGCCGCGCACGAACTGCGTGAAATGCGCGGTCAGCTCGGCATTGACGCGCTGCTGGTCCTCGACCGTCGCCAGCGACAGGTCGACCACCGTCGAGGCGTCGATGTCGATGCTGTACATGCCGGCCGCGATCTGCTCGCGCATGATGTTTTCGAGCTTGCGAACTTCCGCCTTCGGATCGGCGAGATAGGCCTTGGCGTTGATCTGGTCGTGGTCGGCCTGCAGGAAGACCGGGCCGACATGGCCCTCGCGCAGCGCCGCCGCCAGCACCGCCGCGGCGTATTCCAGTGGCGGCTGCTGGGCGTAAAGCGCTTCGCCCACCGCCTGCTCGAAGATGAACAGCTTGGAATCGAGCTCCCTGCCGGCGCGGAAGACGGCGCGGCAGGTATGGTAGCTCCAGCCGCGCAGGTTCATCGCCGGCACGGTCTTGCCCGACCATTTGCCGGCGGCGCAGGCGAGATAAAGCTCCTGGATCGAGGCCGGCACGATGCCGGCGGCATGGGCGGCCTCGCGGATCGCCCAGATCGCGACGGAGCGTGCCTCAAGCTCAGCGAGCGCCGCAGTCTCGGCCCAGCGGTCGATCATCGCATCCGGCGGGCGCTTGCTCTTGCTGAAGTCGGGCGAGGAGCTGGAAAGATCGACGCCGATCGTCTTGAGGTCATCGGTCAGTTCAGCGAGCGAGGCGCATGCCATGGGTTATACCTTCGAAAACGGCTGCGAAACGGACAGCGCCGGCGGGTGTCCGGGGCGTCCGGCGAGGCTGGTTGGGCCGCTGCCTCGTCACGTTCACATGAATGCACGGCGTTTTCGTTATCGCAAGTAATATTATCGTTTTCGCGCATTGCAGCATAAGCCGTGTTGCAATGCGCAATCGACGGGAGCCTCAGTCCGGATGGGTCTCGCCGGTCGCCAGCAGCGCCTGGACGGCGGCGCGGTCGGGCATGCCATCCCAGCCATTGGCGCGCTCGGCCTTGAGCGCCGCGACAGCCGCCGCCATGCGCGCCGCCTCGACCGGGCTTTGCCCCTCGCACAACCCGAGCGCATAGGCGCCGTGGAAGACATCGCCGCAGCGGGTGGTGTCCTTCGCTGCGACCTTGAAGGCGGGGACGCTGACGAGCGCGCCATTGATCAGCCAGAGGCTGCCGGCACTGCCGCGCGTCACCGCGACGACCTTGCTGGAACCATCGGCGCAGCGCTGCAGCAGCACCTCGGCCGGGCCGTCGCCGGCGTAGTCGCGCAGGCCTTCGGCCGAGAAGACGATATGGTCGGCCTTGGCGATCAGACGCTGGTTGTCCTCCGGCGTGCCGCCGTCGACGTCGAGCACGCTGGGAATGCCGGCTGCACGGGCGCGATCGAGAACGATTCCCGCGCCGCCCGGCCAGCGTGTATCGGCCAATACGGCGCCCGCCTGGTCGAGGCCAGCTTGCGGCAGCACACTCGCATCCTGCGAGAGGCTGTGCCGGTTCGAGACGATGCTGCGCTCGCCGCGCCTGTCGACCAGGACGATCGCCCGCAGCGTGCGCCCTTCCGGCAGGATGGCGACGCCGCTGCAGTCGACGCCATGGCCACGCAGCAGCCGCAAGCCCGTCTCGCCGGCGGCGTCGGCGCCGACCCGGCCCCAATAGGCGGCCTTCCCGCCGAGATGGCAGATCGCCACCGCTGCCGTCGCGGCCGGCCCGCCGAAGCGCTCGGTATAGCCGAGCACGCCGGTCTTGATGCCGGCCGAGGGCAGGGCCTCGACCTCGAAAACCTCGTCCTGGACGAGATTGCCGACACAGACGATCCGGCGGCCGCTCATGCTCGGCATTCCCTGCCGGAAAGGGCGATCGATTGGATAAGGCGTGTCCGCCGGCTTCCTGGCCGCGTGGTCAGCATGTTTCGTCCCGCCGGATCTCATTCTCTGTCGTGCCGGCAGGATCCGGCTGCGCGGCGAAATGGATGATGCCCGAGGCTTTCACTTTCGCAACACCATTTTCGCAAACGCGCGTTGCGTGTAGAGACTCTGCGGTCGTAGAGACTTCCAAGCAATCGAGCTATGACGCCGACCCGAATGAGGCTCTGACGCAGGCCTGCAATGGAACCGCTGAGCAAACGCCACGCCGACATTCTCGATATCCTCGGCAAGCGCGGCTATGTCGCGATCGAGGAGATCGTCTCGGCCTTCAACGTCACGCCGCAGACCGTGCGGCGCGATCTGCAGGACCTCGCCGATCGCGGCCTGCTGCGCCGCCATCATGGCGGGGCCAGCGCCAATCTTTCGACGGCGAACACGGATTACGGCCTGCGCGTGGTCGAGACGGCAACCGAGAAGGCCGCCATGGCGCGGGCCGCCGCCGAGCTGGTGACGCCCGGAACCTCGTTCTTCATCACGCCAGGCACGACCATGGACGCGCTCGCCAAGGCGATCGCCGAGCGCCGCCCGCGCGGCCTGCGCGTCGTCACCAACAGCACCGCGGCGGCCGCGATCCTCGACAAGTGTCCGGAGATCTCGATCCTGATCACGGGGGGGCACTGGCTCGGGCCGAACCGGGCCTGCGGCGGCATGCATGCCGCCGCCTTCATCGAGAATTATCGCTGCGACCTGCACCTGACGAGCATCGGCGGTATCGACGCGGCCGGGAACCTGCTCGAATATCGCGACGACGAGGCGGTGGTCGGACGCACCATGCTGCGTAATGCCCGCCGTTCGGTCCTGCTCGCCGACCACACCAAGTTCAGCCGTGTAGCGATGTCGCGCCTTGCCCATCTCAGCGAGATCTCGACGCTGGTTACCGACCGGCAACCGGTTGCCGCGACCGCACAGATGATCCGCGACGCGCGCTGCGAACTGATCGTCGCCGGCTGATCACGCAACGGTGAGCGCCGGCGCGTTGCGCGGTCGCAGGTCGGGCTCCTATCCTGTCAGGAGGCCGCCTCACGCCATATCGGCGTTTCGCGCCGCGGCCTCGTCAGTCGAAAAAATCCAATCGTCGAAAGAGACACGTCATGCGCTATCAAACGCTTGGCCAGACCGGCCTGCTCGTCTCCGAACTGTGCCTGGGCACCATGACCTTCGGGGGTGGCGATGCCGGCATCTGGGGCCATATTGGCCGGCTCGACCAGCAGGAGGCCGATGGGCTTGTAAAGACCGCGCTCGATGCCGGCATTAACTTTATCGACACCGCCAATGTCTATGCCGAGGGCAATTCCGAGCTGATCACCGGCCAGGCCTTGCGCAATCTCGGCATCGCGCGGGACGAGGTCGTCATCGCCACCAAGGTTTACGGCCGGATGGGGCAGGGGCCGAACGGCTCTGGCGCCAGCCGCTATCATATCCTCGAACAGGCCAAGGCCAGCCTGAAGCGGCTCCAGCTCGACCATATCGACCTCTACCAGATCCACGCCTTCGACAGCGTCACGCCGATGGAGGAGACACTGGAAGCGCTCGATGCGCTCGTCCGGCAGGGGCTGGTGCGTTATGTCGGCGTCTCGAACTGGGCGGCCTGGCAGGTCGCCAAGGCGCTCGGCATCTCCGAGCGAAAGCATCTGGCCCGCATCGCCTCGCTGCAGGCCTATTACACCATTGCCGGCCGCGACCTCGAGCGTGAGATCGCGCCGATGCTGCTCTCCGAGAAGGTCGGTCTGATGGTCTGGAGCCCGCTCGCCGGCGGCTTGCTCTCGGGCAAATATGACCGCCGCAACGAGCAGGGCGGCGAGGGCAGGCGGGCCAGTTTCGACTTCCCGCCGGTCGATCGCGAGCGCGGCTATGACGTCATCGACGCGATGCGGCCGATCGCCGAGGCGCACAAGGCCTCGGTCGCGCAGGTGGCGCTCGCCTGGCTGCTGCACCAGCCAGCCGTGACCAGCGTGATCATTGGCGCCAAGCGGCCCGAGCAGCTCGCGGAGAACATTGCCGCGAGCGAGATCAGCTTCACTGCCGAAGAGCTGGCGAAGCTCGACGCTGTCAGCGCGCTGCCTAAGGAATATCCGGGCTGGATGCTGGAGCGTCAGGGCGCCAATCGCAGCAAGCCCGACCCGCGCCGGGCGAACTGAGCCCCTCAGAAGCGGTCGCTGGCTTCGAGGTAGAGGCTGGCGATCGCTTCGATGCCGGCCTGATCGTCGGCGTCGAAGCGGCCGGGCTCGGGGCTGTCGAGATCGATCACGCCGATGACATCGCCATCGCGGATCAGCGGCACGACCAGCTCGGAGCGCGAAGCGGCGTCGCAGGCGATATGGCCGGGGAAGGCATGCACGTCCTCGACCCGAATGGATTCACGCTTGGCAACGGCCGTGCCGCAAACGCCGCGCCCGACCGGGATGCGCACGCAGGCCGGCTTGCCCTGGAACGGGCCGAGCACCAGCTCGCCGCCGCGCATCAGATAGAACCCGGCCCAGTTCAGCCGTGGCATCGCGTCAAAGAGCAGCGCTGAGAGGTTCGCGGCGTTGGCGATCGCGTCGCGCTCGCCATGCAGCAGGCCTTCCAGCTGCTGCAGGAGCTCCGTGTAGAAGCCCGGCTTGTCGGTGGCCGAGATCGTCGCCGCTTGGAACATCGTCGCCTCCGTACCGTCGAGGCTGGATATGCGCCGTCTGCGCGGATTTTGCGAGGGTTATGACCGGTCGGAGCGCGGGGGGCAGCTGCGCGTCCAGAGCAGGAAGGCAGAGAGCCGCCGCAGCTGCCGTGTAGCAAAATAGAGCACGTAGACCATCATGCGTCTCCTGACTGGGAGCCCACGACAGTCTCGTGGCGCTTTTAGCTTTGGTGACGCGGTGCAAGCTGCTCCGGCAAATCCCGCGACCGGCCCGCATCGCTGCGGCTCGATATTCAGATCATTCGCAAACGCCGCTGCCGGGTCAATGAAACGGCTGTTCAAAGGTTTGATGACAGCAGGCGCAATTGTCCCCGGCGGCGGTCTCCCGGGGAATATTCAGGCGAAATGCCGGTTGGCCGGCCGCGGCAGGCCCAGATGATCGCGCAGCGTTGGCCCCTGATACTCCCGGCGGAACAGGCCGCGTCGCTGCAGTTCGGGCACGACCTTGTCGACGAAGTCGTCGAGCCCCTCCGGCAGATAGGGGAACATCACGTTGAAGCCGTCGCTGCCGCGCTCGGTGAGCCATTGCTCCATCTCGTCGGCGATCGTCTTAGGCGTGCCGACGAAGGCGAGCCCGCCATAGCCGCCAAGGCGCTGGGCGACTTGGCGGACGGTCAGGTTCTCGCGGCGGGCGAGCGCGATCGTCCGCTCGCGGCCGCTCTTGCTGTGGTTGGTCTCGGGGATCTCGGGAAGCGGGCCGTCCGGATCGAAGCCGGTCGCGTCATGGCCGAGCGCGATCGAAAGCGAGGCGATGGCGCTGTCATAGTGCACGAAGGGATCGAGCAGCGCCCGTTTCTCGCGCGCTTCCTCGACACTGTCGCCGACGACGGTCAGCACCCCCGGCAGAATCTTGAGGTGGTCGGGATTGCGGCCGATTTTCTCCATCCGGCCCTTCACGTCGGCATAGAAGGCCTGGCCGGCCGCGAGCGTGCCATGCGCGGCGAACACGACCTCGGCCGTCTCGGCGGCGAGCTGGCGGCCGGGCTCGGAGGCGCCGGCCTGGACGATCAACGGCCAGCCCTGCGGCGGCCTTGCGATATTGAGCGGCCCGCGCACCGAGAGATGCTCGCCCTTGTGATCGAGCCGCCGCATTTTATCCGGGTCGAAATAAAGCCCGCTGTCGCGATCGCGGATGAAGGCGTCGTCGGCGAAGGAATCCCATAGTCCGGTGACAACATCGTAGAACTCGCGCGCCCGGTCATAGCGTTCGCCGTGGTCGACTTCGGCATCAAGGCCGAAATTCAGCGCGGCGTCCGGATTCGAGGTGGTGACGATGTTCCAGCCGGCGCGGCCACCGCTGATATGGTCGAGCGAAGCGAAGCGCCGGGCGATGTGATAGGGCGCGTCGAAGGTGGTCGAGGCGGTGGCGACGAGCCCGATGCGCTGGGTCGCGCCGGCGAGCGCCGAGAGAAGGATGAACGGCTCGAACGAGGTCACGGTATGGCTGCGCTTCAGCGCCTCGACCGGCATGTTCAGCACGGCGAGATGGTCGGCCATGAAGAAGGCGTCGAACTTGCCGGCCTCCAGCTTTTGCGCGAAGCGCTTGAGGTGGCCGAAATTGAAGTTCGCATCGGGATAGGCGCCGGGATAGCGCCAGGCGCCGGTATGGATGCTGACGGGGCGCGTGAAGGCCCCCAAGTGAAGCTGGCGCGCGGTCGTCATGGCTGGCCTCGGAAGGCAGTTGCTCAGTGGAGGCTGAGCTATGCCTGAGTCCGTCGCTGCGCCATGGCGCCGCGCAAAAAGCCAACAACGTTCTCTTTAGGTCGACAGCTACGCCAAAATTGTCTGTCTGTGCTGTGAGATCGAGAGAATTGCTCTCCTTCCCGCGGAGCCCTTCTCGTGATGGTCGGGCCTGTCCCGACCATCCACTCTTCCATCGTACAAGGCGGTGTTGAGGCGTGGGCCCTCAGACCGCGGTCTTCTTGATCGCGTCCAGCACGTCGCTGCCGTACTTGCCGACGAACTCCTTCTCGACCTCGACCGTCACGACCTTGGCGAAGGAGTCGCGGTCGGGCGTCTCGACCGCCTGCATGCCGGCCTTTTTCAGCGCGTCGAGGCTCGACCCTTCCGTGTCCTCGTTCATCTTGCGCTGGATGCCGGCGCATTCGATCGCGATGGACGCCAGCATTTGCTGGATGTCGGCCGGCATCGCGTCGAACTTGCCCTTGTTCATCACGACCGGGCCGGTGGTGAAGGCGTGGCGCGTCAGCGAGAGATGCTTCTGCACCTCGTTGAACTTGGCGTTGAGGATCAGCGTCACCGGATTCTCCTGGCCGTCGACCGTGCCGGTCTCGAGCGCGGTGAAGAGCTCGGTGAAGGCCATCGGCGTCGGGATGGCGCCGAGCAGCTGGAAGGCCTTGATATGGGCCGGGTTCGGCGTGGTGCGGATCTTCAGGCCCTTGATGTCGTTGGCGGTCGCGACCGGCCGGCGGTTGTTGGTGAGGTTGCGCCAGCCGATCTCCCAGGTGGCGAGCGCCTTGAGGTTCGAGCCTTCGAGCTCCTTGCGCAGGCCGTCGCCGATCGGGCCGTCCATCACGGCCGCCGCATGCTTGCGGCTCTGGATCAGGAACGGCAGGTCGAGCACGTTGAGCTTCGGCGCGAGGCCGGTGAAGAACGGGTTGCCGGTCAGGCAGATGTCGAGCGAGCCGCCGCGCACCGCGCTGATCGTCTGCGCGTCCGAGCCGAGCGCGCCATTCGGGAAGACCTGGACCTCGTAGCGGCCCTGGCTCTTGGCCTTGACCTGTTCGGCGAAGAGCAGCGCCGCCTTGTGCCAGCTGTCGGCCTCCGGATGCGGGTGGGCGAAGCGCAATTTCGTCGCTTGCGCGAGGGCCGGGCGGCCGATGGCGAAGAGGGCGATGCCGGCGCCAGCGCCGGTGAGGGCAGTCCTGCGGGTGATGGTCATGAGCGTCTCCTCCCTGTGTTGTCGTTCGGGCGGGCGCGTCAGCGCCCGTAGAGCCAGCGCGCCGGGACCGTGACGATCTCGGGCACGAAGATCAGCAGCAGCAGCACGGCGAGCTGCGCCAGCAGGAACGGCATCACGCCCTTGATGACGCGATCCATCGGGATGCGGCCGACGGCGCAGACGACATTGAGCACGGTGCCGACCGGCGGGGTCAAAAGGCCGATGGCGTTGTTGATGATGAACATGACGCCGAAATAGACCGGGTCGATCCCGGCCTGCTTGACGATCGGCATCAGCACCGGCGTCAGGATCAGCACGGTTGGGATGAAGTCGAGTGCGGTGCCGACGATGACGACGAGGAACATCATCGCCAGCATCAGCAGCGTCTTGGACTCGATCAGCGGGCCGAGCAGAGCCGAGACCTGGCCCGGGATGTCGGCGATGGTGATCAGCCAGGCCGAGACCATCGCCGCCGCGACCAGGAACATCACCGCCGCCGAGGTCTTCAGCGCCGCCAAAAGGGCAGGGCGCAGATGTTCGAGCTTCAATTCGCGATAGATGAAGCCGCCGACGAACCCGGCATAGACCGCCGCGACCACCGCCGCTTCGGTGGGGGTGAAGGCGCCGGCCTTCATGCCGCCGATGATCAGCACCGGCAGGCCGAGCGCCCAGAGCCCGTCGAGGACGGCATGGCCGATCTCGCGCAGCGATGCGCGCTTGACGCGGGCGGCCGGCTCGTCGCGGGCGACGATGTACCAGGTCAGGATCAGCGCGAGGCCCATCAGAATGCCGGGCACAACGCCGGCTAGGAAAAGCCGCGTGATCGAGACCCCGGCAGCGACACCGAAGACGACGAAGCCGATCGAGGGCGGGATCACCGGCGCGATGATGCCGCCGGCCGAGATCAGCCCGGCGGCGCGCGGCAGGTTGTAGCCGGCCTGACGCATCATCGGCAGCAGGATGGCCGCGAGCGCGGCGGTGTCGGCGACGGCCGAGCCGGAAATGCTTGCCATCACCAGCGCCGCCAGCACCGCGACATAGCCGAGGCCGCCGCGGACATGGCCGACCAGCGTCACCGCCAGCGCGATGATCCGGCGCGACAGGCCGCCGGCATTCATCAGCTCGCCGGCGAGCATGAAGAAGGGTACCGCCATCAGCGGGAAGGAATCGGCGCCGCCGATCAGGTTCTGCGCCAGGATCTGCGAGTCGAAGGTGCCGAGCTGCAGCATCAGCGCGACGCCGCAGACCAGCAGCGCCATCGCGATCGGCATGCCGAGCATCATCGCGCCGATCAGCGAGCCGAGGAAGACGAGGACGGTCACGGCCGCTTCTCCGCCGCTTGATGGGCTTCGAAGGCGGTGAGCTCTTCCGATTCCGCCCCGACGACGAGCTCGTCATCGGGCATGCGGCCGGTCAGCAGCCTTGCCAGCGCGATCAGGTTGAGCACGCCGATGCCGATGCCGCCGAGAAGGCCGGCGAGATACGTCACCGCGACGGGCACGCCGGTAACCGGCTGATGGTTCTCCATGTTGATCGAAGCCTGCTGCCAGCAGCCGACCACCAGCATGCCCATGCAGAGCAGCGACAACGTCTCGACCGCGAGGCGGCACCACCAGCGGCCATTGCGGCCGAGCATGGTGACGACGGTGGTCATGCCGAGATGCTGGCCGTCCTTCGCCACCAGGAAGGCGCCGCCGAAGGTCAGCCAGACGAAGATCAGCCGCGACAATTCCTCCGAGGAGATGATGCCGGAGCTGAAGGCATAGCGCAGCACGACATTGCCGAAGACCATCGCGATCATCACGACGAAGCCGGCGATCAGCACATCCTCGGTCAGGCGCAGGAGCAGGCCGCGCAGCCTCATGGTTGATCTCCCCCGGCAGCGAGCCTGTACCAGCGCGCAGCGTTGTCGTGGAACAGAGCGAGGCGTTGGGCCGCCGGCCGCTCGCGGACCGCCGCCTTGAACACGTCGAAGATCGTGCCGAACGAGGCGCAGAGGCTATCGACCGGGAAATTGCTGGCAAAGGCGCACCGTTCGGCGCCGAAGGCCGAGATTACGCCCTCGATCACCGGCGCCTGCAGCTCCAGCGTCCAGGCCTGCCCGGGCACGCCGATGCCGGAGATCTTGGCGACGACGTTCGGCTCACGCGCCAGCCGGTCCATTGCCGCCCGCCAGGCTTTGAACCCCTCGGCGCTGCGATCGGCCGGCAGGCCGGCATGGTTCAGGATGATGGTGGTCTCGGGGAAATCGCGGGCGAGCTCGGCGGCCTCATCAAGATGCCACCAGGGCGTCTGCAGGTCGAAGCTGAGCCCGGCAGCGGCGAGCAGGGCATAGCCGTCGCGCCACTTTCGATCGCGCATCGAGCCGGGCGCGACGAAGCCCGGGCGGTGCTCGTCGCGCGCGACGGCCTTGGGCTTGTGCCGGACGCTGCGGACCAGTGGCATCTCGCGATAGGCCGCGACGACCTCGCCGACATCGTCGCGATCGAGCCAGATCTGGCCGATCGCAGCACTCGGCAGGTCGTGCTCGTGCGCGACCTCGGAAGCCCAGCGCATTTCGCCGATCGGATCGCGCGGGTTCCATTCGCCTTCCATCAGCACGCTGCCGACGACGAGATGCCCACTGGTTGCGCGGCGATAATCGGCCGGCATGAAGTCGCGCTTGATCGCACTGTAGTCGCCATAGCGGAAGGCGACAGGATGGTCGCTCAGCCAGGGGTGATAATTGCGGGCGAGGTCGAAGAAATGGTGGTGGGCGTCGATGATCGGCAGGTCGTCATCGGCGCCGGAGGCGAGGAAGCGGACGCGCTGGTCGGAGCTGGCCACCATGGCTCAGCTCCGCTGCGACGGAAGGCAGGTGTCCTTCGGGCTGTGCCCGGCCGGTCCGGAGCTCGCGCCCGTCATCCCTGCCTCCCGATCGTTTCCTCAGCGCCGCCACGTCCGATTAGGTTGAGGCGATTATTGTATGCTGCATACAGAATGTTGCCGCAAAGTCAAAGCGCGCCGGGGTTGAACAACGTGTCCTGCTCGCGGCGAAGGCGAACCAGTGTGGTGCTTTCGTCGAGCGCGATGTCGGCGCAGGTGACGACGGCGCCGCGGGCGACCTTGCGCACCACCGGCCGGCCGGTGGTGAGGTAGTAAGGGACAGGCTCGCTCGGGCCGAGCGGCCGGGCAGGGGTCAATTGCGGCTCCAGCCCCTCGATGACATGGCGATAGCCCATGGTCAGCGTCTCGCCGGGCTCAAGGTCGCGGCTTGCCCGCGCCGTCAGGTCGACGCGCGGCAGCACCTCGCCGCCGCCGGTCGACTGGCCGAGCAGCGCGGCCGACAGCGCCGACATCGGCGCCTCCGCCCCGAGCAGATGCACCGGATTGTGCAGCAGGACATAGCGGCCATCCGGCGAGCAGGGGATGCCTTTGCCGGCAAATAGTTTGCCGGTGGCGAGGTCAGGCGTCTCGGCGATGACGAAGACGCCGCCGGCAAACGAAAGCTCGTCCGGCCGTCGCAAGCAGTTGAACATGTCGACCCGGCCGATTCCCGAGAGCAGGCCGCCCTCGGCTGCCGGCCGGAACAGGCTCGGCAGTTCGGTGGTGCGGGCGATCGGTGCATGCATCGCCGCGACATCGGGCATCAACCCGGTATGGTTGGCGACGATGCCCATCTCGCAGAGATCGGGCACGGTGGCGCGGGGGAAGGGCAATCTGGCGCGGGCGTCCAGCAGTGCGAGCGGATCGCTGCCGAGCTTGCCGAAGGCCGCGGCGAAATCGGCGGCCGGCGCGGCCTTTTCCCAGGCCGTGACCGTGCCGGCCTCGGCATCCCAGACGAAATCGGATTCCGACGACTTGCCGGCGGCCACGATCGGCAGGCCGAGCATGCGCGCCCAGCCGATCAGGCCGATCAGCAGGCTCGGCTGGTCGCCGTCGACCGGAGTATGCACGACGCCCTTCAGCCTGGCGCGGTGGGCCAGGATCGGGCCAATGATACATTCGGCCTCCTTGGTCACCATGACGAGATGACGGCCGGCCTCGATCGCCGCCAGCGCAGTCATCGCCGCGCCCTCCGGATCGCCGGTCGCCTCGACGACGACGTCGATGGGCAGCCCTTCGAGATGGGCGGCATCGCCGATCAGCGCGACCAGCCCGCGATCGAGTGCCGCCTTGGCCTCGGTGCCGCTATGGCAGTCGACGATCTCGCTCTCGTCGAGCCCGCCGGCGAGCGCGGCCTTGCGGGCGCGGCCGATGTCGAGGTCGCAGACGACGCGCGGCTCTATGTGCGGCGCGCGGCGGGCCTGGCCGATGAAGCTCGCGCCGAACTCGCCGGCGCCGACCAAGGCGGCTGAGATCACGCGATCGGGGGTGCTGGGCTTCAGCGCGAACAGGTTCTCGATGTTCACTGGGATTGCATCTTTCGTTCGATTGGGACGTTTCCTCAGCCCTCATCCTGAGGAGCAGCCTTTAGGCTGCGTCTCGAAGGATGCTCCAGCCGGTTCCGGAGCCTCCTGGGACCATCCTTCGAAACGCGTTCTGCGAGCGCTCCTCAGGATGAGGGCTGATGAGTTTGGAGCGGACTGTCAGACGGCCAGGCCCTCGATGGCGTAGATGCGGGCGGGAGCGCCGTCGGCGTTCGGGATCAGCAGCGGCGCCGCCGAGAACAGGTTGCGCGGCGCCGTCAGCTTGCTGGTGTTGACGACGTATTCGATCAGCGTGACGCCATGGCTGAGCAGGACATGGTGCGTCACATGCTCGGGCTTTGGCACCTCCTTGCCTTCGAGCAGGAGCCGGATCGGGTAGTCCTGCGGGAAGTCGAAAGCGACGGCGCTCGGCTTGCGCTGCGCCAGCCACTGCGCCGCCTCAAGCGTCAGCCAGGGTGCTTCAGTCCAGAAGCTCTTGTCGTTGTAATCGCGCCGGTCGTTCCACTGCGTCGCCAGTAGCAGGATCTCGCCCTCGGCCCCGCCGGGATCGGCGGCGGCGAGGTGCTCGGGGCCGATCGGCTGATTGGCCGGGCGCGCGCTCAGATCGAGCACGCGGCAGGGCCCGACCACTTGGCTGAGCGGCGTCGCCTCGATCGTCGGCGCTCCGGCGACGAAATGCGCGGCGGCGTCGACATGCGAGAAGCCATGGCAGGGGCCGTTGATCTTCGACACCCGGAACTGGTCGCCGGCCGCGATGTCGCCCTTGATCGAAAGCTCCACCGGCCAGCGGAAATGCGGCGCGATCGGCATGGAAAGGTCGACGATGTGCATGGCGCTGTCCGGATTGCGGAAAGGGGTGCCGGCGAGCCGGCGGCTCCGTTCTAGGTCTCTGAATTCTTGTATGCAAGAATTTTTCGACAGCGAGCCGGCCGCGCGATATACAGGGCGTTATGGATAGTTCGGCCGATACGACCCCGCTCGCAGCGCTTCTCGCTCAGGTTCCGCAGCCCGAGCCGGGCCGGCGCAAGGGCGCCTTGCACGGCAGCACGGTCGCAAAACTGCGCAATCTGATCGTCACCGGGGCGCTGGCGCCGGGTGCTAAGCTGAATGAGCGCGAGCTCTGCCTGCAGCTCGGCGTCTCGCGCACGCCGGTGCGCGAGGCGATCAAGACCTTGACGCAGGACGGGTTGCTGCGCGCGCTCCCGAATAAGTCCTCGGTCGTCGCCGAGCTCGATGTCGGCGAGATCGAGGCGCTGATCGATGTCGTTTCGACGATAGAGGGGCTGGCGGGGGAACTCGCTGCGGCGCGCGCCACGGACGAGGCCGTCGCCGAGATCGGCATGCTGCACTACAGGATGATGCTGCATCACACCCGCGACGAGCTGCCGGGCTATTTCGAGGCCAACAAGGCCTTCCATCGCCGGATCGTCGAGCTCGCCGGCAATCCGGTCCTGCTCTGGATCTGGGAATTGCTGGCGCTTCGGGTCGACCGCGCCCGCTATTCGTCGAATCTCTGGCCGAAGCGCTGGAAGATGGCGATCCAGGAGCATGAGCAGATTCTGGCGGCGCTCACCGCCGGCGACGCCGCCCTGGCGAGCCAGCGCCTACGCGAGCATGTCCGCAACGGCTTGTCGGGACTCGTCGCGGCCTTGAAGGAGAGGGGAGGGGTTGCCGAGGGGCGTTGAGCCGCACACCGTCTTTCCGGGGCAGGCCGCAGGCCTGAGCCCGGAACCCATGAACACGGCCTTTTCCGTCATGGTCGGGCTTGTCCCGACCATCCACGTCTTCCTCCGGGCAATTCGGTGTTCAAGACGTGGATGCTCGCCACAAGGGCGAGCATGACGAACTGGATCCATGTCGTGTTCATGGGTTCCGGGCTCGCTGCTGCGCAGCGCCCCGGAAAGACGGCATAGGCAGTTGCGTGCCTATCCTCAGTTCGCCTGCCCAACCTCCGGAAGCATCTTCAGCACTGCGATCGCGTCGAGTTCGCTATCGCCCTGCGCGACCAGCATGCGGTAGAGCGTCGTCGCCTGGGCGACCATGGGCATGGCGAGGTGCTGCTCGCGCCCGGCCTCCATCAGCATTTCGAGGTCCTTCAATACCTGCCTGGCATAGCCCTTCGGCGCGAAGTCGCGTGCGACCATGCGCGGCATCATTGCCTGCAGCACCGCCGAATTGCCGAGGCCGGGCGCCAGCGCTGCCGGGATCTTGTCGGCGTCGACGCCATAGGCCTCCGCCAGCCGCAGCGATTCCGCCACGACCACATAGTTGGTCAGGCACAGTGCCTGGTTGACCAGCTTGGTCGCCTGGCCGGCGCCGACCGCGCCCATATGGGTAAAGAGACCGAGGCTCTCCGCCAATGGCCGCACCGCGGCGATTGCCTCCGGTGTGCCGCCGGCCATGATCGCGAGCTTGCCGGCCTCAGCCGCCGGCGGGCCGCCCGAGACAGGCGCGTCGATGAAGCCGATGCCGGCTTCCGCCAGCGCCGCCGCGAGCGCCTTGGTCACGCCGATCTCGGTCGTCGAGAAGTCGATGACGATGGCGCCTAGCTGCAGCTTCGCCGAGAGGATGCCGCCGTCGCCGCTGACCACGGCCTGCACCGCCTTGGTGGTGGTCACCGCGATGCAGACGGGATTGGCGCGCTCGGCCACCTCGGCAGGCGAGGCGGCGAGGACGACGCCGAGCGCTTCGGCTTCAGCCCGCCGGGCCGGGTCGAGGTCGTAGCCGACGACGCTGCGGCCGGTCGCGATCAGGCGCTTGCAGAAGCCCGCGCCCATCAACCCGAGGCCGATGAAGCCGACGGTCTCGCTCATCTGCCTTGCCAGTTCGGCGTGCGCTTGCCGAGGAAGGCTTCCATGCCCTCGCGGAAATCGGCGCTGGTATAGCAGAGGGTGACGAGGTCATCGCCGTGGATATCGGCGCTCGCCGCTGCCGTGAGACGACGCAGCGCCTCCTTGGTGGCGCGCATCGTCAGAGGTGCGTGGCCACGGATCGTTTCCGCCAGCTCCTTCACCCGCGCCATCAGCGCGGCATGGTCGGCGACGAGCTCGTTGTAGAGCCCGATGCGGTGGCCCTCCTCAGCCTCGACCAGCCTTGCGGTGAAGATGATGTCCTTGACGCGGGCGGGGCCGAGCAGACTGGCGAGGCGGGCATAGTTCGCCATCGACAGGCAGTTGCCGAGCGTGCGCGCCACCGGGAAGCCGAAGCGGGCCGATTGCGTTGCGATCCTGAGGTCGCAGGCGCAGGCGATCGCCGCGCCGCCGCCGGTGACGGCGCCGGCGATCGCCGCGATGGTCGGCACCGGGCAGCTCTCGATCGTGGTGATCACCCGCTCGATCCGGTTCTCATAGGCGAGGGCGTCCTCGGCCGTCTTGAACTCGCGGAACTGCGAGATGTCGGTACCGGCGGCGAAGGCCTTCTCGCCGGCGCCCGTCACCACGAACACCTTCGGCGCGCCGTGCTTCTCGGGATTGCCGAGGATCTCGGCCAGTCCCTCATACATGGCGAAGGTCAGCGCATTGCGCGCCTGCGGCCGGTTGAGCGTGACCGTGCCGACCCCTCCGGCCACGTCGTAGAGGATCTCATCGTTCATCTAAATGCCTTTCAGATCGCGCCTTCGGCCTTGAGGTCGGCGATGGCCGCCTCGTCGAAGCCGAGCTCGGTGAGGATTTCGAGATTGTGGTCGCCGGCGTCCGGCGTCGGAGTCGCGATGCTGGAGGGTGTGCGTGACAGGCTGACCGGCTCGCCGACGACGCGAATCTCGCCGAGCTTGGGATGCCGGACCGGCTGCGCGATGCCAAGGTGCTGGACCTGCGGGTCGTCGAAGACGGCATCGACCGCGTAGATCGGCCCGGCCGGCACCGAGGCCTTCTCGCAGGCGTCGAGCCAGTAGGCGCTGTCTTGCGTCGACATGATCTCCTCGAGCAGCACGCGCAGCTCCGGCCGCGCCGCGAAGCGCTTCTCCATGCTGTCATAGCGCGGATCGGTCGCGAGCTCAGGCCGGCCAAGCGCGCCGCAGAAGGAGCGCCAGTGCCCCTCGGCGCCGACGCCGAGATTGATGTGGCCGTCGCGCGTCGCATAGACGCCCATCGGCGTCGCATAGGGATGGTCGTTGCCGGCCTGCGGAGGCACCTTGCCTTCGACCAGATAGCGCGCGACCTGGAAGTCCATCATGCCGATCTGGGCTTCGAGCAGCGAGGTCTGCACCCACTGTCCCTTGCCCGAGACGGCGCGCTCCTGCAGCGCCACCAGCGCGCCGATCGCGCCATAGAGGCCGGCGGCGGAATCGGCGACGGCGATGCCGGCACGCACCGGCCCCTGGCCGGGCAGGCCGGTGACCGACATCATCCCGCCCATGCCCTGCGCGATCTGGTCGAACCCGGCGCGCAGGCGGTAAGGCCCGCTCTGGCCGAAGCCCGAGATCGAAACCAGGATCAGGCGCGGATTGAGCGCATGCAGTGTCTCGAAATCGAGGCCGAGCCGCTCCTTCACATCGGGCCGGAAATTCTCGACCAGCAGGTCGGCATCGGCGATCAGCTTGCGCAGGATTTCCTTGGCCGGTTCCTTCTTGAGGTTGAGCGTCAGCGAGCGCTTGTTCCGATGCAGGTTCTGCATGTCGTAGCCATGCCGCGGCCCGCTCATGTTCTCGTTCGGATCGAGCCCCGGCGGGCTCTCGACCTTGATCACGTCGGCACCGAAATCGGCGAAGATGCGGGTGCAGGTCGGTCCGGCGCGCACGCGCGTCAGATCGAGCACGCGCAAGGCTTGAAGGGCAGTGGACGGCGTCGGGCGGGGCATGATGGTCCGGAAAGCGTGACAGAGGCGGCGACTATCCCGTCATCAATCCGAGGCGTCAATTGTCAGCGCTGTCTTGCATGCAAGATTGGTGGGCACCCTATGCGCCAGCCGGACAACGGGGACACGAAAGCGCTGGGACACAAGCGTTGACGTCCGGCGGAAAGCCTTGCGAGCTTGTCGGGCAGCGTCGGCAACGGACGCGCGGATGCGGGAGGACAACGATGACGGTGGTCGCACTGTTCGGCGCAGGCGGCAAGATGGGCATGCGGCTCGGCCACAATCTCGCCCGTTCGCGGTTCGAGACCCGCCATGTCGAGATCAGCCCGGCGGGACGGGAACGCATCCGCGAAGCTTTCGGTGCCGAGTGCGTCGATCCGGACGCGGCGATCGAGAGAGCCGACGTCGCGATTCTCGCGGTGCCGGATACCGCCGTCGGGGTGGTCGCGGCCGGCCTCGTGCCGAAGCTGGCGGCCGGGACGATCGTCGTCATCCTCGATGCAGCGGCGCCCCATGCCGGCCATTTGCCCGAGCGCGCCGACATCACCTATTTCGTCACCCATCCCTGCCACCCGCCGATCTTCAATGACGAGACCGAGGCGGCGGCGCGGGCCGACCATTTCGGCGGCGTTGCGGCCAAGCAGCACATCGTCAACGCGCTGATGCAGGGGCCGGAGGCGCATTACGCCCTCGGCGAGGAGGTCGCGCGGGCGATCTGGGCGCCGGTGATGCGCTCGCACCGCGTCACCGTCGAGCAGATGGCGATCCTGGAGCCCGGCCTCTCGGAAACCGTCTGCGCGACCTTGCTTGATGCGATGCGCGAGGCGATGGAGGAGGCGATCGCCCGCGGCGTGCCACGCGAGGCGGCGCGCGACTTCCTGCTCGGCCATATGAACATCCTGGCGGCGGTGACCTTCGGCGAGGTCCAGGGCGTGTTCTCCGACGCCTGCAACAAGGCGATCGTCTTCGGCAAGGAGACGATCCTGAAACCGGATTGGAAGCGCCTGTTCGAGCCGGACGCGATCGCCGACAGCGTCCGGCGCATCACCTGAAGGTTGTGCGGCGAGCTTCGACCGATTTCGAAGCCCATGTTATGGCTGCTTCGCCGGCTGGGCCGGCATGCCTTTTGGAGAATTGAGATGAGCGCGATCAGCCAGAAGCCCGGCACCACGGTCGACGATGCAGCCCAGCTGCGCGCGATCGTCGGCGAGGAGTCCCTGGTCGTTCAGAAGAAGGTGCTCGATCGGCTCGACAAGTTTTGCCGCGACTTCATCGCGCTGTCGCCCTTCCTGGTGCTGGCCACTGCCGATCGGGAGGGCGGGGTGGATGCCAGCCCGCGCGGCGACGGGCCGGGCTTCGTCGAGGTCCTCGATGAGCGCACGCTGCTGATCCCGGATCGGCGCGGCAACAACCGGGTCGATTCCTTCCGGAACGTGCTGAGTTCGCCGGGCGTCGGCCTGGTCTTCTTCGTTCCGGGGATCACCGAGACCTTGCGCGTCAACGGCAGGGCGCGGATGACCACCGACGCCGTGCTGCTGGAGCCCATGGCGATGCAGGAGAAGGCGCCGAAGCTCGGCCTGATCGTCGAGGTCGACGAGGCCTATTTCCATTGCGGCAAGGCGCTGCTGCGCTCGAAGCTCTGGGCGCAGGAGGCGCAGGTCGAGCGCTCGAGCTTCCCGACGCTCGGCCGCATTGTCGCGGAGCAGACCAGGGCGGTCGACGCTGCCGAGGCCGACGCCAACCTCGAAGAGGCCTATCGCTCGCGGCTCTATTGAGCGCGCGCGGCTGCGGAGGGGCGGGGATTTGTCGAAGGCTGACCAGCCCTTGCCGGCGACGCGCTTCAGCTTCCGGCTTGACTTCACGCCGGGCGGGCGCCTCGGCCCCGGCAAGGTGCAGTTGCTGGAGGCGATCGGCGCGACCGGCTCGATCTCCGCCGCCGGCCGCTCGATGAAGATGTCCTATCGCCGTGCCTGGCTGCTGGTCGACGATCTCAACCGCATTTTTAAGTCACCGCTGGTCGAGGCCCAGCCTGGCGGGGCGAAGGGCGGCGGCGCGCATTTGACCCCGCTCGGCCGCGAGATCGTCGCGAATTACCGCGCCATCGAAGCGAAGACGCTGGCGGCCGCCGCCGAGCAGATCGCAGCCCTGCGCGCGGCCGTCTCGCCGACGGCGCCTGCCCGCGAGCCCAGCAAGAAGGCCTGAGCCCTCAGGGGGTATCGATCGAGACGCTCTTGATCACGGCATAAACCGGGCTGCCCGGTTTCAGTTGCAATTGCTCGGCCGATTTCACGGTGAGGCGGGCGAGCAGGCCGGCGCCACCACAGTCGAGTCTCACTTCCAGCGAACCGCCATCGCCGTGCCGGGCGCCGATCGCCGAGACGCGTCCGGGCAGGACGTTGAGCGCGCTGATCCCGTCGAGCGGCTTCAGGCTGAGCATCACGTCGCTGGCGACGATGCGCACGCGCAGCGCCGTGCCTTCCGGAACGTTGCGGCGGGCTATCTGCAAGGGGCCGGCCGCAGTCTCCAGGATCGTCAGCGCGTGCCCCGGCTCGTGGCGCAGGACGCGCGCATCGAGGATCGCGCCGGCTTCCGCCGACATGGAGAGGATCGGCACATCGGGGCGCGACATCAATTCGGCCGTCGGCCCGCTCATCGAGACCTTGCCCTGGTCGAGGATGACGAGATGGGTCGCCAGCCGCGCCACCTCGGCGATCGAATGCGAGACATAGACGATCGGGATGCCGAAGCCGTCGCGCAGGCGCTCGATGTAAGGCAGGATCTCGGCTTTGCGCTCTTCGTCGAGCGAGGCGAGCGGTTCGTCCATCAGCAGCAGCCGCGGCTTAGCCAGCAGCGCCCGGCCGATCGCGACGCGCTGCTTCTCGCCGCCGGACAGCGCGCCCGGCTGCCTTTGCAGCAGATGGCCGATGCCGAGTAGGTCGAGCACGTCGTCGAGCCTGCTGCCGCCATCCTCGGCCTTCGGCGCGAACCAGCGGCCATAGAGCAGGTTCTGCCGCACCGAGAGATGCGGGAAGAGCCGCGCCTCCTGAAAGACATAGCCGATGCGGCGTTTGTGCTTCGGCACGAAGATACCGGCGGCGCGGTCGACCATCACCCGCCCGTCGATGACGATGCGGCCTTCCTGCGGCCGGATCAGCCCGGAGATCACCTTGACCAGCGAGGTCTTGCCCGAGCCGGAGCGGCCGAACAGAGCCGTCAGCCGCCCGTCGGAGGCGAAGGCAGCATCGAGCGAAAAGGCGCCCAGCCGATGCGCCACGGAAACCTCGATGACCGCGCTCATTCGACGGCGATCCGCCGGCCGACCAAACGTGCCAGGAACTCCGAAGCGAACAGCGCCGCGACCGAGATCGCGATCGAGATCAGGGTCAGCCGCATCGCCCCGGCGTCGCCATTGGGCACCTGGGTGAAGGTGTAGATCGCCGAGGGCAGGGTCTGCGTCTCGCCGGGGATGTTTGAGACGAAAGTGATGGTTGCGCCGAACTCGCCCATCGCCTTGGCGAAGCACAGGATCATCCCGGCCAGGATGCCGGGCAGAGCAAGGGGCAGCGTCACGGTGAGGAACACCCAGAACGGACTGGCGCCGAGCGTTCCGGCCGCGTCTTCCAGCTTGCGGTCGATCGCCTCTATCGAGAGCCGGATCGCCCGGACCATCAGCGGAAAGCCCATCACGGCGCAGGCGAGCGCAGCCCCGGTCCAGCGGAACGAGAGAACGATGCCGAACCAGTCATGGAGGAACTGGCCGATCGGCCCACGACGGCCGAAGCCGATCAGCAGCAGATAGCCGGTGACGACCGGCGGCAGGATCAGCGGCAGATGGATGACGGCCTCGAGCAGCGACTTGCCCCAGAACCGCCCGCGCGCCAGCAGCCAGGCGACGGCGAGCCCCAAGGGGAGGCTCGCCAGCATGGCTGTGGTGGCGACAATCAGGCTGAGGCGGACGGCCGTCCATTCCTCCGGGGACAGCCAGTCGCTCACGATGACGAGGCGGGCTTGTTCAGCACCGTGAAGCCCTGCTTCTCGAAGCTGGCCTTGGCGCCGTTGCCGCGCAGCCAGGTCAGAAAGGCCTGTGCGTCGGGATTGGCCGATTCCTTGGTGATGGCGACGGGATAGACGATCGGTGGGTGCGTATCCTCCGGGAAGGTCGCGATCACCTTAACCTTCGGGTCGGCGGCGGCGTCGGTGGTGTAGACGATGCCGAGCGGCGCTTCGCCGCGCGAGACCAGGAGCAGCGCGGCGCGGACGTTGTCGGCCTGCGCCACCTTGTCCTTGACCTTGTCCCAACTGCCCAACTTCTCCAGCGCCGCCTTGCCGTATTTGCCGGCCGGCACCGAATCGACATTGCCCATGGCGAGCCGGCCCTGGCCGAGCGCGGCGGAGAGGTCGACGCCCGGCGCCAAGGTTGCCGTGGTCTTGGCATCGGACGGCGCGATCAGCGCGATCCGGTTGGCGAGCAGGCTGACCCTGCTCTCCTTGACGATCAGGTTCTTCTGCTGGGCGTAGTCCATCCAGTCGAGATCGGCCGAAAGGAAGAGATCGGCCGGCGCGCCGTGCTCAAGCTGCTTGGCCAGCGCATTGCTCGCCGCATAGGAGATCTTCGGCGCGGGCTTGCCGCTATCCTTGGTCCAGTTAGCTGTGGCCTCGTCGAGCGCGTTCTTCAGGCTCGCGGCGGCGAAGACCACCAGTTCCTTGCTCTGAGCCAAGGCCGGGCCGGTGAAGGAGGCGACGCCGATCAGCAGCGCGGCCGTGAAGCCCACGAAGCTGAAGCCCACGTTTCGGCGGTTCGATGACATGAGGGTCCTCGCTGCGGCAGCCGTCGCTATGTGCGGCTGAATATAACGGCGAGTCACCAAAGGTCGAGTCCGCCTGGTACGATCTCGCGACGATGTCAGATCGAGGAGATCAGCATGAAGATTTCCGCCCGCAACCAGCTCAATGGTGCCATCGTCGAGATCGTGAAGGGCTCGACCACCGCCCATGTGACGCTCGATGTCGGCGGCGCCATCGTCACCTCGGCGATCACCGATGCCGCGGTCGACGAGCTCACGCTCGCAGTTGGGCGGCAGCCTATGCTGTGGTGAAGGCCTCCGACGTGATGATTGCGATCGATTGATCGTTGCGTGCCCGATGCCGGCCGCGCTAGCCTTCCCCGCAAAGAAAAAGGCCCACGCCAGAGCGCAGGCCCAAGTCTAGGGAGGAAACGCCCAAGGAGGGCGCCGCAACATCTCTGTTGCGGTGCACAGGAGATAGGGCGCTCCGGCTCGGCTCGCAAGGGGGAGGGGGCAGCAAGGCTGACCTTAATTTGAGCACACTGCGATTTTTCGCGCCGTTTGCGCGAAAATGGGGGCCGTAAGCAGATGCCTGAGACGAAACGACGCGGGGCGAACGTTTGCCGAAATGGATTTTCGGCACTGTTCATCGCTGCGGCAATGGGCGCGAGCGAAATCGCAGAAGCTCAGGTGCCGCCGTCTCCGGCCGAGATATCCGTCTATGACGGGCTGCATCTGGCGGCCTGGCGCGGCGACCTTCCGGCCCTCCGGCAGGCGGTTGCGGCTGGCGGTGGCCTCGAAGCTCGCGACGGCCAGGGCCGCACCGCGCTGCATGTCGCAGCCCATGCCCGCCAGCGCGAGGCGATGCGCGAGCTTGCGAAGGCGGGCGCCGATCCGCGCGCGCTCGATGGCCGGGCCTATGATGCGATCACCATCGCGGCGGTCGCCGACGATATCGAAACGATGCGTACCGCGCTCGCCATTGGCGGCGATCCGCGCGCCATAACCAGCCCCTATCAGGGCACGGCTCTGATCGCGGCCGCCCATCTCGGCCATGACGGCGTGGTGCGTGAATTGATCGCGGCCGGCGCACCGCTCGACCATGTCAACAATCTCGGCTGGACCGCCCTGATCGAGGCGGTGATTCTCGGCAATGGCGGCCCGCGCCATGTCGAGACGGTGAAGGCGCTGGTCGCGGCGGGCGCACGGCGCGACCTAGCCGATCGCGAGGGCACGACGCCGCTCGAACATGCCCGTCGCCGCGGCTATGCGGCGATGGTTGCCCTGCTGCAGTAGTCAGGCGGGGAAATCCGGCGCCGGCAAACTCGCAACCAGCGCCGTCAGTCCATCGCTGTAGCGCTGGCGCAGATCCGTCCAATAGGGATGGTGGCTGTCATATTTGGCGAGATGCCGGGTCGAGAAGCTGTCGGCCTCGTAGCGCAACAGGTCGATCGGCGGTGCGACCGAGAGATTGGAGCGCACCGTTGCGTCGAAGGAGAGCAGGGCGAGCTTGGCTGCCTCGTCGAGGCCGCTGGCCTCCTGCAAGGCCCGGTCGAGGATCGGCTTGCCGTATTTGGTCTCGCCGAGCTGAAGGAACTGGGTCCGCCCGGAGGCCTCGACGAAATTGCCGGCCGAATAGACCTGGAAAAGCCGATGCGGCTCGCCGGCGATCTGGCCGGCGACCAGGAAGGAGCCGTTCGGATCGCCATAGGGCTCGACGAAACTGCGGTTGAGGCGCAGCACCTCGCGCAGCACGCCGCCGACGATCTGCGCCACGTCGAACATGGTGCGCGCCGCCAGGATGTCGCGATTCTCGCCGCCCGCGGCGCTGTCCTGCTTATGCCTGGTGTATTGCCGGATCATGGTGATCACGGCCTGCGTCGTGGCCAGATTCCCGGCCGAGAGGATCGCGATCACCCGCTCGCCCGGTACCTCGAACAGAGCAAGCTTCTTGACCACGGCGATCTGGTCGACACCGGCGCTGGAGCGGGAATCTGAGGCGAGGATCAGCCCCGACGGCAGCAGGATCCCGAGGCAATAGGTCATGAGCGGCTCCCCAGAACGGATGCAGCATGCGCAGGGTTGCCGCCTCTGCCAAGGGAGGCTCATGCAATTTTGGCGCTGATTTCTCCGTCATTGCGAGCTCCCGGGGTCTTGCCTTCGGCAAGCCCGAGGACAGCTCCGCGAAGCAATCCAGCAGGGCTCGCTCGACATGCTTCCTCGTTGCGCTCCTCGCCATGACGAGATAGTGCGCTTCAGTCCTTCTGTTTCGCCGGCCCGGTCGCGACGGGGCGCTCGCTCGCGCCCCATTCGGCCCAGGAGCCGTCATAGACGGCGCGCGCCGGCTTGCCGAGCAGCTCCAGAGCCGTCGACAGGATCACCGCCGAGACACCCGAGCCGCAGCTGGTCAGCAGCGGCTTGTCGATGTCGACGCCGGCCTCGCGGAAGGCAGCGGCGAGGGCTTCCGGTTCCTTGAGCTTGCCATCGGCCACCAGCGTCGAGGAGGGCAGGTTGAGCGCGCCGGGCATATGGCCGGAGCGCAGGCCCGGGCGCGGCTCCGGCGCTTCGCCGCGGAAGCGATCGGCCGGGCGGGCATCGACCACCTGGATCGCGCCGCTCTCAAGCGCCCGCGCCACGTCGTCGATGTCGGCGACGGCGGAATGGTCGAGCCTGGCGGTGAATGTGCGCGGCGCACGGATACGTGGCGCGCCATCCCTCACGGGCCGGCCTTCGGCCAGCCATTGCGGCAGACCGCCTTCGAGGATGACCACGTCCTTGGCGCCGAAGGTCTGGAAGGTCCAGCGCACGCGCGGCGCCGAGAACAGGCCAAGCCCGTCATAGACGACGATGCGCATGCCGTCGCCGATGCCCATGGCACCGACCGCGGCGGCAAACGCGTCCGGCCGCGGCAGCATGTGCGGCAGGCTGGAATTCTCGTCCTTGATCGCGTCGATGTCGAAACGCACCGCGCCGGGAATGCGCTGCTGCAGATATTCGGCATCGGCATCGCGGTTCTGGGCGGGAAGATAGAAGGAGCCATCGACGATGACGATATCCGGCGCGTCGAGCCGCTCTGCCAGCCATTGCGTGGAAACGAAGATGTCGTTGCGGGCCATGCGCGGTTCCTCGAAAGAGTCTGTTCTCAGGATGTTATGATGGAAACTTCACGCGAGTGCGATGCGCACGCGCCGATTCTGCTTGCCCTTCTTCTCGACATCGGTGACGGCGACGGCACCGATCTCCAAGGTGTTGCGCACATGCGTGCCGCCGCAGGGCTGCAGGTCGATGCCCTCGATCGAGACCAGCCGGACCCGGCCTGAGCCGCGTGGCGGCTTGACCGACATCGTCTTGACCAGGCCGGGATTGGCATCGAGCTCTTCGTCGGTGATCCAGCGCTCGCTGATCGCTGCGTTCTTCGCCACCAGGGCGTTGAGCTTCTCGGTCAGCTCGGCCTTGTCGAGCCCGCCTTCGGGGATGTCGAAGTCGAGCCTTCCGTCGCCGTCGCCGATCGCGCCGCCGGTGACCGGATAGGGCAGGACGACGCTGAGCAGGTGCAAGGCTGTATGGATGCGCATGCGCTTCAGCCGGCGTTCCCAGTCGAGCTTTGCCGTTAAGATATCGCCGATGGCGGGCGCCGCCTGGCCTTCGAGCGGGACATGCAGGACGCGGCTCTTGTCCTCGGGATTGTAGATCGCGGTGCCGATCGCGATTTCGGAGCCGTCGCCGCGGACGAGCACGCCGGCATCGCCCGGCTGGCCGCCGCCAGTGGCGTAGAATACGGTCCGATCGAGCTCGATTCCGCCGCGCTCATTGATCGCGACGACGGTCGCGGGCGTCTCGCTGAGATAGGCGTCGTCTCGGAACAGCAATTCGGTCGGCATCGCGATCTCCATGGTTCGCTCGGTTTATCGCAGGCGAGGCCGGGCTGGAAAAGCCGGTGGAGGCCAAGTGGCCCCGTCATCGGCAGGGCTTCCGCTGCGGGCCTGTCATCACTAGGGTCCGGCACAAGACTGCCGCGGCATGGAGGCCCGATCGAGACATGACCCCGCCGCGCATCGAACCGCAGGATGGCGTCGCCTGGGTGACCGGGGCGAGCTCCGGCATCGGCGCGGCTGTGGCGTTGGAACTGGCGCGGCGCGGCTGGACGGTCGCCGCGACGGCGCGCCGGCTCGACAAGCTCGAGGCGCTGGCGCTCAGCGCCGGCGGGCTGCCGGGGCGGATCGTCGCCCATGTCGGCGACGTCGCCGATCCCGCCGCCATGGCCGCAGTGGTCGAGGGCATCGAGAGCGTGCACGGGCCGATCGCGCTCGCCTTCCTCAATGCCGGCATCGCCCCGCGCAACGGACCGGGCCTGATCGACGTCGCCGCCTTTGAGCAGGTCTTCGCGGTCAATCTCATCGGTGTCGTGCGAGGCGCCGCCGCCGTCGCCGAGCGCATGGCCTCGCGCGGCAAGGGCCAGATCGCGGTCAACGCCTCGCTGGCGGGCTATCGCGGCCTGCCGGGCGCGGCCGCCTACGGAGCCTCCAAGGCGGCTGCGATCCATCTCTGCGAGGCGCTGCGGTTCGATTGCGAACGGCACGGCATCCGCCTGCAATTGGTCAATCCGGGTTTCGTCGAAACTCCGATGACCAAGCGCAACAGCTTTCCGATGCCGTTCATGGTGTCGCTGGAGGCGGCGGCCGTGCGCATCGTCGAGGGCTTTGCCCGAGGCGGCTTCGAGATCGTCTTCCCCCGTCGTCTCGCCTGGCTAATGAAGGGGATGCGATTGCTGCCTTACCCGGCCTATTTCTGGGCGATCCGAAAACTGGCCGGCGAGCATCGCGGCGGCAGGCGCGACGGGGCGGTGTAGCGGAGAAGATTCTGTGCCCAACTGCTTGGGCGGTGGCGTTCACAATCACGGCGAGCCTGAGCCGAACCGCGTTTCGAGCCAGCTCACGCCAAAGGCGGTGATCGCCGCCGCACCGACCAGCACGGAAGAAGCGCTACCGATCAAACCCTGTCGGCCTTGGCCGCTGGCGAGAAATTGGGTCACGATCTCCGCGAAATAGTCCTCGGCCAGCCTGTCGACGATCGGATCGCCGGTATCGAATTCCTCGATCATGCGCCATTGCCTGCCGGCCGGCGTCGCCAGCGGCACCTCGACCCGCTTGATGCGCTTGCCGGGGATGTCGGCCAGGTGCTCGGCATGGTGTAGCAGCGTCAGCGTGTCGAGCGGAGCGCCGAGCATCAGCACCTTGCCGCCGGCGGCGACGAGCTTGGCGAGCGGCGAGCCCTCGCCATAGCCGTAGTCGAGCGGATGATCGGCGGTGAACCATTCCGCCTTCGCTCCGAGCGCGACGATGGAGGCGCCAGGATTGCTACTGCGCAATGCACCGGGCGTCGTCCGCAGGAACTCCGGCAGCACGCCGTTGTCGCGGATCGCGCGTGAGCGCTGCGGATCGAAGGGCGGGATGTGGTCGCGCCATTCCGGCGGCACGCGGCCGTCCTCGTCGCACAGATCTTCATAGCGCGCTTCCCAATCGGCATACGCGAGGACGGTGCCCTCGTGGCCAATGACATCGCAGAGCGCGGAGATGATGGTGTCAGGGCCATCGAGCAGACGGCCGACCTTGCTCACGGCCGCGTGGACCATCACGGCATCGCCAGGAGCAAGGCCGAGCTTGGTGAGATCAACGGCCAGCGAAGCGCGCGTGACGAAGGAGGCGGGAGGCGGCGTCATGGTGGCGGGCTATTCTGAACGAAGGGCGGCAAAGGCGTCGAGGGCGCGTTGGCGGCCGAAGTCCAGCGCGATGATCGGCTTTGGATAGTCCTGGCCGAGAACGATCCCCGCCTTGTTCAGTTCGCCCGCCGGCGCTTCCCAGGGGCGGTGGATGAACTTGTCGTCGAGCCTAGCCAACTCGGGGATGAAACGCCGGACGTAGACGCCCTTCGGATCGAATTTCTCGCCCTGTGTCACCGGATTGAAGACACGGAAATAGGGGGCGGCATCGGCACCGGAGCCGGCGACCCATTGCCAGCTCGCCGGATTGTTGGCGGGGTCGGCATCGACCAGCGTGTCCCAGAACCAGGTCTCGCCGGCGCGCCAATCGGTCAGCAGATGCTTGATCAGGAAGGACGCGGTGATCATCCGGACACGATTATGCATCCATCCGGTCTGCCAGAGCTCGCGCAGGCCAGCATCGACGATCGGATAGCCGGTCAGGCCCTTCTGCCACGCCTTCAGGCCGGTTTCGTCCTTCTCCCAGGACATCGCGTCGAAGCGGCGATCATAGTTGACGCTGGCGAGGCCCGGATTGTGGAAGAGCAGATGGTAGGAGAACTCGCGCCAGCCGATCTCGCTGAAGAATTTTTCGACGTCGCCAGCCGAACCCGGCGTATCGCCTGCCGCCAGCGCCGCCGTCGTCGCATGCCAGATCTGGCGCGGACTGATCTCGCCAAAGCGCAGATGTGGCGACAGCCGAGAGGTCGAGGGCTTATCCGGCCGATCTCGCCCTTCACGATATCCGGCGATCGCCTCGCCTACGAAAGCGTTGAGACGCTGCCGGGCTCCATCTTCTCCGGGCGTCCAGGCTTCACGCAGCCCGCCGGCCCAGTCGGGCGCCGTCGGTTCGAGGGCAAGATCCGAGACCGCGAGAGCCTGCTGGCGTAGCGCGGCCGGCAGTCGGGCCTTGCTGAGCTGGCGCGGTTTCGGAAGCGGCGCCGACGGCTCGCCGCGTTCGCGCACGGCGCGCCAATAGGGCGTGAACACCTTGAACGGCCCATCCGCCTTGGTCGTGACCTGCCAGGGTTCGTTGAGCAGATTGGCGTTGAAGCTCTCGACCTCGATGCTGCTGTCGATGAGCGTGGCCTTCAGCGATTTATCGAGCTCGATCGCAGCTTTGTCGTACCGTCGGTTCCAGGCGACGTAGCCGGCACCCGTCTCGCGAGCGACGCGCGGCAACAGCTCCGCCGGATCGCCGCGCAGGATGAGCAGCTCGCCACCCTTGGCCGCGATGGCCTCCGACAGCGCCGTCAGCGAGCGCGACAGCCACCAGCGCGCTGCCCCGCCGAGCGGCCGGCGATCGGGCGATGTGTCGAGGATGTAGAGGCAAATCAGCGGACCGCGCTCGATCGCAGCTCTGAGGGCCGGATTGTCGGACAGGCGCAGATCGTCGCGAAACCAGAGCAGGGCAGGGCGTGCTGTCACTCGATCGGGCCTTCTCGCTGCGGTGCTCTGATACGCCTATTGAGGCGGATTGGTTTCGTGGCGCAAAGGGATAGGGCTGCCGCGAGCCGCCGCAGTTCGTGATAGATTAGGTCGGCTGCGCGCAAAAGCAGGGGATGGGCCATGGCGAGTCCGGAAGTCGAGGCCTTGAGTCGCCGGATCGCCGCACTCGAAGCGCAGCTCGCGGCCCTGCTGCAGGCGGTCAATGTCGGGCGTGGCGGCACTGTCGCGATCACCGCCCCGGCCGGGCTCTCGATCACGGTCGGCGGCACCTGCACCATCAATGTTGGTGCCGAGCTGGCGCTCACGGTCGGCAGCAATTTTCGCACGGCGGTCGGCTCGGCCTATGTCGTCAATGTCGGCGCCGGCATGCGGACTACCGCGGGAACCAGCATCGGCGTTTTCGCCGGCACTGCGCTGACCATGAACGCCAATCGCGAGATCAGCCTGGCGACGCGGGCCTTCGAGGTCGCAGCCGCCGTCAGCATCGATCTCGACAGCAGCAAGGATTTCGAGATCGCCAGCGGCAAGTCGCTCGCGGTCAAGGCTGCCGACGCCATTCTGCTCGACGCAGGCTCGGCCGAGCTCGACCTGAAGAAGGACGGTTCTGTCGATCTCAAGGGCAAGGACGTGAGCATCCGGGCGAGCGGCAAGATCAACGTCACGGCGAGCTCTGACGTCGTGATCAAAGGCTCGAAGATCAAGCAGAACTGAGGCTCGGCTCAGTCGCCGCCGCCACCGCCGCAGCCGCCACCATCGCCTCCGCCGCTATCGCCGCCTCCACCATCGGAGCTGCCGCTGTCGCCGAAGCCGCTGGTGCCGCCGTCGAATGACGAGCTGGAGAAGTCGCCGCCGCATTGCGTGCCGCGGTCGCCATTGCGCCTGAGCGCCTCGCAATCGGGCGTGTAGGCGAAGCCGTTCGCGATCTTGAGCTTGGTGTCGAGCGCAAACAGCAGCGGAAGGCGCGTCGGGCGGATCGGGTCGATGTTTTCGTCGCGGCAGCAATGCCACCAGACGCGGCGCAGCGCAGAATTGTCGCTGGGCGCGCCCTCTCGCAAGGCGACCGCCGGCGTGTGGTGCAGGAAGCGTCCGAAGGCCTGGTTGCAGAAGCGGCCATAGTCGCGGGTGTAGAGGATGAACTCGTGCCAGAGATCGTCCGCGACCTGCGAGGGCATCGCGACCTCGCGTCGCCCGGAGTTGAGATAGGCCAGGAAGAACTGCCGCAGGCCTTCGGAGACCAGCGCCGTCTCCTTGCGGGTGAAGCCGGGATGGTGGGCGTCCAGCTTGTCGAGCAGTCCGCGTGGCCAAGGGTAGCGGCGGATGAACTCCGCGCGGCGCAGGCGCTTGTACGAAGCCAGCGCCTTGCCCGCGACGAGCAGGAGAACGACCGCCACCATCATGCCGATGATAATGGCGGCGGCGCTCATTGCTCTGCCCCGTCAGTGCGCCTGCGGCGTCGCCTGTTTTGGCTCCGCCAGCTTTTTCCTGCTGCCGAGCGAGGCGAGCCAGCGCACCACGACGTAGAACACCGGGGTGAACAGCAGGCCGAAGGCGGTCACGCCGATCATCCCCGAGAACACGGCGACGCCGAGCACCTGGCGCATTTCGGCGCCGGCGCCGATCGAGATCGTCAGCGGCAGCACGCCGAGGATGAAGGCGAGCGAGGTCATCAGGATCGGCCGCAGCCGGGTCCTGGCCGCCGCGATCGCCGCATCGCGCCGGCTCATGCCCTCGTCCTCGGCCTGCTTGGCGAATTCGACGATCAGGATCGCATTCTTCGCCGCAAGGCCGACGAGCACCACGAGGCCGATATCGACAAGCACGTTGCGGTCGAAGTTCTGGTAGTCGACGCCGACCATGGCCGCGAGGATACACATCGGCACGATCAGGATGACCGCCAGCGGCAAGGTCCAGCTTTCGTACAGCGCCGCCAGCAGCAGGAAGACGAAGACGACGGCGAGGCCGAAGGCGATGATCGCGGTGTTGCCGGCGAGCTTCTCCTGCAGCGCGATCTCGGTCCATTCGAAGCCGAAGCCGGCCGGCAGGACCTTCTGCGCGATCTGCTCGACCGCTGCGATGCCCTGACCGGTCGAGTAGCCGCGCGCCATCGACAGTTGCACTTCGGCTGCCGGATAGAGGTTGTAGCGCGGCACGCGATAGGCGCCGGTCGTGTCGGAGAAGGTCGCGACCGAGCCGATCGGCACCATCTCGCCATCGGCATTGCGCGTCTTCAGATCGGCAACGTCGCGAATGTCGAGCCGGTTGGGGTTGTCGGCCTGGGCCGTGACGCGGAACGTGCGACCGAGGATGTTGAAGTCGTTGACATAGGCCGAGCCCATATAGACCGACAGCGTCTCGAAAATGCGGGTCACTGGCACACCGAGCATTTCGGCCTTGGTGCGGTCGATATCGGCATAAATCTGCGGCGTCCTGGTCGAGAACAGGGTGAAGGGCTGCTGGATGCCCGGTGTCTGGCCGGCCGTGCCCGCCACCGCCCAGGTCGCGGCTTCCAGGGCGGGCAGGCCGCGTCCGCCGCGATCCTGGACATAGCCCTTGAGGCCGCCGCCGCTGCCGATTCCTGGAACCGCCGGAGGCTCGATGATCAGCGCGAAGGCCTCGCCGATCCCGAAGAGTTGGGTGCGCAGGTCGTTGAGGATGGCCTGAGTGGTGAGACCGGCCTTGGCGCGCTCGCGGAAGTCGGAGAGCGTGACGAAGGCGACGCCGGCATTGGGCGCGAGCGTGAAGGTCGCGCCATCGAGGCCGGCGAAGGCGACGGCATGGGCGACGCCCGGCCGCGACAGCAGGATGTCGGTCGCCTTCCGGATGACTGCGTCGGTTCTTGGCAGCGACGAGCCCGGCGGCAGCTGGAACACAGCGATGAAGTAGCCGCGGTCGAGCTGCGGCACGAGGCCGGTCGGGATGGCGGCGAGGCGCTGGCCAGCAACGGCGATCAGCGCGGCATAGACCAGCAGCATGATGACGCCGAAGCGGATCAGGCGCGAGGTCACCGCGCCATAAGCGCGCGAGAGCCAGTCGAAGCCCTTGTTGAAGTACTTGAAGAACCAGCGCAGCGGCGCGCTGAGCACGGCCAGGAAGCCCTTCGGCTCCTCATGGCTGTGCGGCTTCAGCAGGATCGCGGCCAGCGCCGGCGACAGCGTCAGTGAGACGAAGCACGAGATCGCCGTCGAGGCTGCGATCGTCACCGCGAACTGCTGGTAGAACGTGCCTTGCAGGCCGGTGATGAAGGCGGTCGGGATGAACACGGCGCAGAGGACCAGGGCGATCGCGAGCAGGGCGCCGCCGACCTCGTCCATGGTCTTGTGGGCCGCGTCCACGGCGCTCATGCCCTGCGCCAGATAGCGCTCGACGTTCTCGACAACGACGATCGCGTCGTCGACGACGATGCCGATCGCCAGCACCAGCGCCAGCAGAGAGATCGTATTGAAGGAGATGCCGACCGCGCTCATCACCAGGAAGGTGCCGACCAGCGAGACCGGGATCGCGATGATCGGGATGATCGCGGCGCGCCAGGTCTGCAGGAACAGGATAACGACGATCACGACGAGCACGACCGCCTCGAACAGCGTCGTCACCACGGCCGAGACCGATTCCCGGATGAACTCCGTCGGGTTGTAGACGATGGTGTATTCGACGCCGGCCGGGAAGTTGGCCGACAGCGTCTTCATCGTCCGGATGAGAGCGTCAGACGCAGCTAGCGCGTTGGTGCCGGGGCGCTGGAACACGCCGATCGCGACGGCTTCCTTGTTGTCGAGATAGGAGTTCGACAGATAGTCCTGCGCGCCGAGCTCGACGCGGGCGATGTCGCGCACGCGGATCGTGCCGCCATCGGCATCGGAGCGGACGACGATGTTGTAGAATTCGTCGATGCTGGTCAGGCGGCCGAGCGTGTTGACCGAGAGCTGGAAGGCGCCATCCGACGTCGCCGGCGGCTGGTTGATCGCGCCCGCCGCGACCTGGATGTTGGCGGCGCGGATCGCGGCGACGACGTCGCCGGCGGTCAGGTTGCGGGCCGCGACCTTGGCCGGATCGAGCCAGACGCGCATCGAATAGTCGCGCGCACCGAAGACCTGCACGTCGCCGACGCCCTCGACGCGGGTCAGCACGTCCTTGACGTTGAGCGTGGTGTAGTTCGAGACGTATTGCTGGTCGCGCGAGCCGTCCGGCGACAGCATGTGGATGACCATCAGGAAGTCCGGCGAGGCCTTGCGGACCTGCAGGCCGAGCGCGCGCACCTCCTGCGGCAGGCGCGGCTCGGCGGCCGAGACGCGGTTTTGCACGAGCACCTGGGCCTGGTCGACATCGGTGCCGGCCTTGAAGACCACGTTGATCGTCACGCGCCCGTCGCCGGTCGACTGCGACGAGATGTAGAGCATGTCGTCGACGCCGTTGACCTCCTGCTCGATCGGTGCGGCCACCGTCGAGGCGACGACCTCTGCCGAGGCGCCCGGATAGTTCGCGGTGATCGTAACCGTCGGCGGGGCGATCTCGGGATACTCAGCGATCGGCAGCGTGCGCAGCGTGATGGCGCCGGCGATCGTCAGCAGCACCGAGAGCACGGTGGCGAAGATCGGCCTGTCGATGAAGAAATGGGCGAAGCGGAACATGCTTTGGTCCTGGCCAAAGAGAGGAGGGCGGACGGAAGATGCCGTCCGCTCTTGGCGCGGCCTGTTCAGGCCATCAGTTGGCGGCGGCCGCCTTGATCTCGGTCGGCTGCGGCGTCACAGCCACGCCCGGGCGCACCATCGGGTTGGCGATACCGGTCACGATCACCTTGTCGGCCGGGGTCAGGCCCTTGGTGATGACGCGCAGCCCGTCGCTGATCGCGCCGAGCTGAACCGGCTTCGGCACGACCTTGTTCTCAGCGCCGACGGTGAGCACGATCTTGTTGGCCTGGTCGGAGACGATCACCGAGTCCGGCACCAGCAGGGCATCGGCTTCGCCGGCAAACAGCCGCAGCCGCCCGAAGGTGCCAGGCGTCAACAGGCCGTCCGGATTCGGGAAGACGGCGCGGGTGCGGATCGTCGCCGAGCGGGCGTTCAGCGCGTTGTCGACGAAGTCGATCTTGCCTTCGCGGTCCCATTTGGTTTCGTTCGAAAGCCGCACGCGAACCGGCGTGCCGGGCTTGCGCAGATCCTGCGATTGCGAATAGCGCAGATAGTCGGCCTCGGAGGCGTCGAAGACGAACTTGATCGGATCGACCGCGACGATCGTGGTCAGCAGCGTCGCGCCCGACTGGCCGCCGGCGATCAGGTTGCCGGCGTCGACGCGCCGGTTCGAGGCGCGGCCGGCGAGCGGCGCGCGCACCTGCGTCCATTCGAGATTGAGCTCGGCCGTCTTCAGATTGGCCTCGGCCGCCTGCTGGCTGGCGATCGCGCTGTTGAGATTGGCGCGGCGCTGGTCGATGTCGCGGGCGGTGATGGTGCGGTTCTGCGTCAGGCCTTCGGCGCGCTCGACCTCGTTCTGGGCGAGGTCGACCTGCGCCTTGGCGCGCGCCACCTCGGCCCGGGCAGCGTCGACGGCGAGCTTGTAGGGCCGCTGGTCGACGGTGAACAGCAGATCGCCCGACTTGACGAGGTCGCCATCGCGGAAATGCACGGACTCGACGAAGCCCGAGACGCGGGCGCGCACATCGACCTGCTCGCTGGCCTCGAACCGGCCGGTGAACTCGTCCCAATTGGTGACGCGCTTGGCGAGCGGGGTCGCGACGGTGACCGGGGGGGCCGGCGGCGCACTTTGCGCAAGAGCCTCGGCTGAGAGGGCCGGAAGCAGGACCGCCAGGGCGACGAAGGCCCGGCTGGAGCGGCGGATCATGTGAAACTCCGAAAATGCGGGCGCGGCGCAACCTTCACGGTTTCCGGCCAACGCGCAACAACTCCATCCCGCTGACGATTGTCAAGTTTCTTCACTCGACATTTTGGTGTAATTTTCATCGCGGCGGCTCATTGTCGTTGCAAGACTCCGTGAAGCCGGCCGCGCACATGCGCTTGCTGGCGACGGGCGGAAGCTCTACCTGGAGGACGCGCGCGCCCGCGTCAGCAGCAACACCGCATGGAAGTCCTCTCATGAATGCGCATGTCCGTCCCGCCGACCCGAAGAAGCTGATCAAGGGCGCGACCGGCGACTGGGAGATCGTGATCGGCCTCGAGATCCATGCGCAGGTCACCTCCAACGCCAAGCTGTTCTCCGGCTCCTCGACCGCCTTCGGCGGCGAGCCGAATGCCCATGTCAGCCTTGTCGACGCGGCGATGCCCGGCATGTTGCCGGTGATCAACGAGGAGTGCGTGCGCCAGGCGGTCCGCACCGGCCTCGGCCTCAACGCCCAGATCAACAAGCGCTCGGTCTTCGATCGCAAGAACTATTTCTATCCCGATCTGCCGCAGGGCTACCAGATCAGCCAGTACAAGCACCCGGTCATCGGCGAGGGCGAGATCGCGGTCGATCTGTCGCCGACCGAGCAGATCAGTGTCGGCATCGAGCGCCTGCATCTCGAGCAGGACGCGGGCAAGTCGATGCACGACCAGCACCCGACCATGAGCTTCGTCGACCTCAACCGCTCGGGCGTTGCGCTGATGGAGATCGTCTCCAAGCCGGATCTGCGCTCGGCCGACGAGGCCAAGGCCTATGTCTCCAAGCTGCGCACCATCCTGCGCTATATCGGCTCCTGCGACGGCGACATGGAGAAGGGCAACCTGCGCGCCGACGTCAACGTCTCCGTGCGCAAGCCGGGCGCGCCCTTCGGCACGCGCTGCGAGATCAAGAACGTCAACTCGATCCGCTTCATCGGGCAGGCGATCGAGGTCGAGGCCCGCCGCCAGATCGGTATCCTCGAGGATGGCGGCACGATCGACCAGGAGACCCGGCTCTACGATCCAGGCAAGGGCGAGACCCGTTCGCTGCGCTCCAAGGAAGAGGCGCACGACTATCGCTATTTCCCCGATCCGGACCTGCTGCCGCTCGAATTCGACGACGCCTTCATCGCCGAGCTGAAGGCGCATCTGCCCGAGCTGCCGGACGCCAAGAAGGCTCGCTTCATCGCCGAATACGGGCTCTCGCCCTATGACGCCTCGGTGCTGGTCGCCGAGCGCGAGCAGGCCGATTATTTCGAGGCGGTCGCGAAGGGGCGTGACGGCAAGGCCGCTGCGAACTGGGTGATCAACGAATTGTTCGGCCGCCTCAACAAGGAAGGCAAGGACGTCTCGGCCTCGCCGGTTTCGGCGGCGCAGCTCGGCGGCCTGGTCGATCTGATCGGCGAGGGCGTGATTTCGGGCAAGATCGCCAAGGACCTGTTCGAGATCGTCTGGACCGAGGGTGGCGACCCGCGCGAGATCGTCGAGGCCCGCGGCATGAAGCAGGTCACCGACACCGGCGCGATCGAGAAGGCGGTCGACGAGATCATCGCCGCCAATCCGGACAAGGTAGAGCAGGTCAAGGCGAAGCCGACCATGCTCGGCTGGTTCGTCGGCCAGGCGATGAAGGCCTCGGGCGGCAAGGCCAATCCGCAGGCGCTTAACGAGATCCTGAAGAAGAAATTAGGCATCGAGTGACGCAGAAGGACTTGATCATCCGCGATGCGCTCGCCGCCGATCTGCCGGCGGTCCGCTCGCTATTGGTCGAGACCTGGCACGACGCCTATGACGGCATCTATGGCTGGCGCCGCGTCGCCGAGATCACCAATGCCTGGCACTCGCTCGATGCGCTGGCGGCCCAGCTCGGCCGCGACAGCGGCGTCTTCCTGGTTGCGCTTCTGGGCGAGGAGATCGTCGGTACCGCCTCTGCTCGCCGCGAGCCCGACCGGGCGGCGATGCTGACGCGGCTCTATGTCTCGCCGGCGCGGCAGGGCGAGGGAATCGGGCGTACCTTGCTGCAGGTCGCGCTCGCCTGCTTTCCCGAGGCGCCGGTGGCGCGGCTCGAGGTCGAGAGCCAGAACGAGCTGGCGATCGCCTTCTATGAGCGCATGGGCTTCTTCCTGCAGCGCCAGGCTCGCTTCGATGGGCGCGAGGACACGCCCAACACGCTGATCATGGCCAAGCGCCTGGTGATGATCTGAGGGCATCGCCGGCAAATCCACGGAGACCGAGATGACCGAGACCGCCGCCCTTTCCGGCGTCACGATGCGCGAGGCACGCCGGGAGGACGCAGCCCGCATCGCCACCTTGATCATGCTCGGCTCCGCCAAGCAGACGCGCAGCGCTGGCGAGATCGCGCAGGAGGCGGCACATCCCTCCTATCTCGACGCTTTCGACGAGGTTGCCGCCAGCCCGCACAACACGCTCTTCGTCGCCGAGCTGGAGGGCGAGGTCGTCGGCACCCTGCAGGTCACATTGATTCCCGGCCTGATCAATCGCGGCCGCAAGCGCGCCAAGCTCGAAAGCGTCCATGTCGATCCGGCCTTGCGCGGCCGGCGCATCGGCGAGGCCATGGTCGCCCATGCGGTCGACTTCGCTCGCCAGAACGGCGCCGGCCTGGTCGAGCTCACCTCGAACAAGTCGCGCGAGGCGGCGCACCGCTTCTATCGTCGCCTCGGCTTCGACCAGAGCCATGAGGGCTTCAAGCTGGAGCTGTGAGCGCGTTGCCCGCATGCCGCGCCCGCGCCCGGCGCGCAGGCTGGGTTCTTACAGGAGGCTCGCCCGAGGCCTAGATGTCCTGTCGACCCGCAACAACCCGCGAGGACTGGGACAATGTCAGCAGTGCAGGGCAAGCCGATCGATCTCCATTACTGGCCGACGCCGAACGGCTGGAAGATCACCATCATGCTCGAGGAAACCGGGCTACCCTACAACGTCATCCCGGTAAACATCGGCAAGGGCGATCAGTTCAAGCCGGAATTCCTGGCGATCTCGCCGAACAACCGCATGCCGGCGATCGTCGATCCCGATGGGCCGGACGGCAAGCCGATCTCGGTGTTCGAATCCGGCGCGATCCTGCAATATCTCGGTCGCAAGACCGGGCAGTTCTATCCGACGGACGAGCGCGGCCGCGTCGCCGTCGACGAGTGGCTGTTCTGGCAGATGGGCGGCTTCGGCCCGATGCTCGGCCAGACCCATCACTTCCGCATCTATGCGCCCGAGAAGGTGCCCTACGCGATCGACCGCTACACCAACGAGGCGAACCGCCTCTACGGCGTGCTGAACCGGCGCCTCGAAGGCCGCGACTATATCTGCGACGACTATTCGATCGCCGACATGGCCTGCGTCGGCTGGGCCCGCGGCTGGGAGCGCCAGGGCCAGGACATCAAGCAGTTTCCCAATGTCGGGCGCTGGCTCGAGACGATGCTGGCGCGGCCCGCCGTGCAGCGCGGCCTCAAGGTTGCCGAGGAGCTGCGCAACCCGGCCGGCATCTCGACGCCAGAGGAAAAGGCTGTCCTGTTCGGCCAGAAGGCGCGTTGAGCGCCGACCGAGCGCTGCGGTCATTCTCCTCACAAGGGCTTGCATGGCGGAGAGGGCGAGCCCGCAATGACGGGTAAGCAATGCTCATCGCCGCCGAATCGGCGATAACCACCGCATGATCTCGCGCGCCTTCATCGCCGGTTGCCTCGGCACGAGCCTCACCCCCGACGAGCGGGCCTTCTTCCGCGACGCGCGGCCCTGGGGCTTCATCCTGTTCAAGCGCAATACGCAGGATCCGGCGCAAGTGGCTGCGCTGACGGCGCAGATGCGCGATTGCGTCGGCTGGCAGGCGCCGATCCTGATCGACCAGGAGGGCGGGCGGGTGCAGCGCATGGGCCCGCCGCACTGGCCGCCCTATCCGCCGGCGCTGGCCTTCCTCGCCATCAACGACCCCGTGCAGCAGCGCGAGATCGTCCGGCTCTCGGCGCGCCTGATGGCGCATGATCTCAAAAGCGTCGGCATCGATGTCGACTGCCTGCCGGTGCTCGACGTTCCCGTCGCCGGCAGCCATGACGTGATCGGCAACCGCGCCTATGCCCGCGATCCCGCCATGGTGGCGACGCTCGGCCGCGCGGCGGCCGAGGGACTCTTGGCCGGCGGTGTGCTGCCGGTGATCAAGCACATGCCTGGCCATGGCCGGGCGAAGGCCGACAGCCATCACGACCTGCCGGTGGTCGAAGCCAGCCTCGACGAGTTGCGCGCCCATGATTTCCGGCCGTTCCGGCATCTCGCCGACATGCCGCTGGCGATGACGGCGCATGTCGTCTTCACCGCGCTCGACAAGCGCCGGCCGGCGACGATCTCGCGGAAGATTGTCAGAGAGATCATGCGTGGTGAGCTCGGCTATGACGGGCTGATCATGACCGACGACATCTCGATGAAGGCGCTCTCAGGTTCGTTCGAGGAGAAGGCCAAGGCGGCGGTCCGCGCCGGCGTCGACGTGGTGCTGCACTGCCATGGCATCATGGAGGAGATGGTCGCGATCGCCGGCACCGTTCCGGAGATGACCGGCCAGCGCGCCCGCCGCGCCGCGATGGCGCTGGCGCGGATCCGGCACGAGCCCGAGCCGCTCGATGTGGACAGTGCCCGCGCGCAGCTTGCCAGCACCCTTGCTTTGGGCGGCGGTTAGGCTGATTCTCTGCCCGGGGTTGTGGCTCCGCCGATCCGGCGGGGCACGTCATGGGGAATTGGCCATCGATGGCCGCTGAGCTGCCATTCCAGGAGGACGGCACGCCGGAACGCGCGTCCGGCGAACCCTCGCTCGTGATCGACGTCGACGGCTATGAAGGGCCGCTCGATCTGCTGCTCGATCTCGCGCGGCGCCAGAAGGTCGATCTTTCCCGCATCTCGATCCTGGCGCTGGCCGAGCAATATCTCTCCTTCATCGAGACGGCGCGGGCGCTGCGGCTGGAACTCGCCGCCGATTATCTCGTGATGGCGGCGTGGCTCGCTTACCTCAAGTCACGCATGCTGCTGCCGGAGCCGCCCAAGGGCGAGGAGCCGAGCGCGGCCGATCTCGCCACGGCGCTGGCGCTGCGCCTGAAGCGGCTGGAGACGATCCGCGCTGCGGCACAGAGGCTCGCCACCCGTGAACGGCTCGGCCGCGACGTCTTCGCCCGCGGCGAACCGGAGGTGATCGCTTCCGAGGGGCGGCCGGTCTGGGAGGCCGAACTCTACGACCTCCTGGCCGCCTATGCGCAGCAGCGCCAGAAGCGCATCCGCCAGCCGATGAGCGTCGGCCAGCGCCAGGTGCTGTCGCTGGCCGAGGCGCGCGAGGCTTTGGCGCGGCTGGTCGGGGAGGCCGGCGAATGGACCGCGATCGACGGCTATCTCACCCGCTATATTAGCAGCCATGGCCTGCCCGCCGAGACGATGAGCGCGACGGTCCGGGCCTCCTCGCTCTCAGCCATGCTGGAGATGGTGCGCGAGGGCCTGCTCGACCTGCGCCAGGATGGTGCCTTCGCGCCGCTGTATGTCCGGCGCCGCTCGGCGCGGCCGCCGACGCTCGGCATGTGAGGCGCTGATGGCCGTCGCTGAAGCCGAACGCGAGGACGAGGAGGATTGGGATGCCGACGAGGCGCTGGCGCGCGCCTGCCGCATCGTCGAGGCCTTGCTGTTTGCCTCGGTGCAGCCGCTTTTGGCCGAGGACCTCGCGAAATCGGTGCCCGCGAATGTGCCGATCGAGCGGGTGATCGCCGAATTGCAGCAGACCTACGCCCTGCGCGGGGTGACGCTGCAGCGCGTCGCCGGCGGCTACGCTTTCCGCACCGCGCCCGATCTCGCCTATCTGCTGGCGCCCGAGGCTGAGCCACCGCGCAAGCTCTCGCGCGCCGCGCTGGAGACGCTCGCCATCATTGCCTACCACCAGCCGGTGACGCGGGCCGAAATCGAGGAGATCCGCGGCGTCGCCACCGCCAAGGGCACGCTCGACATCCTGCTCGAAGCCGGCTGGGTGCGTCTGCGCGGGCGACGGCGCTCGCCGGGGCGGCCGGTGACCTTCGGCACGACGCCCGCCTTCCTCGACCATTTCGGGCTCGACCGCATCGACGACCTGCCGGGGCTGGAGGAGTTGAAGGGCGCCGGCTTCATTGAGGGACGCCTCGCCAAGGACCTCACCGTGCCGGTGCCGGACGACGATCCGGGCTTGCGCGACGACGAGGATCCGCTCGGCGACCTCTTCACGCCGCTTGACGACGGCGACGCCAGCTAGCACAGCGCAGGCGATCGCGCCCGGCGGGCCGGCAGGAGAACGACTTGGCTCGGACCGAAAGCAGGATGCGCTGGCTGGGGTGGGGACGGCGCGGCACCGCCGGCGCCGCGATCCCGATGGCGCTCGGCTTCGACGGCGTCACCCAGCGATTCGGCGCGGTGACGGCACTCGACAATGTCTCGCTCAGGGTCGCCCCGGGTGAGATCGTCGCTTTGCTCGGCCATTCCGGCTGCGGCAAGACGACGCTGCTGCGGCTCGCGGCTGGCGTCGAGCGGCCGAGTTCGGGGCGTGTTCTGCTCGAAGGGCGCGACGTCTCCTCGCCGGCTCACTTCGTCGAGCCGGAGGCGAGGGGGGTCGGCCTCGTCTTCCAGGATTACGCGCTCTTCCCGCATCTTTCGGTGCGCGAGAATGTCCGCTTCGGCCTGCGCGGCTATGGCAATGCCGAAGCCGACGCGACGGCGCTGCGCGCCATCGCCCGCGTCGGCCTCGCCGACCTCGCCGAGGCCTATCCGCACATGCTTTCCGGCGGCGAGCAGCAGCGTGTGGCCCTGGCGCGCGCAGTGGCGCCGCGTCCAGGCGTGCTCCTGATGGACGAGCCCTTCTCCAATCTCGATCGCCGCCTGCGCGATGCCGTGCGGGACGAGACCATGGCGCTGCTGCAGGAGATCGGCGCGACTTCGATCATCGTGACGCATGATCCCGAGGATGCGATGCGCGTCGCCGACCGGATCGTGCTGATGCAGCAGGGCCGCATTGTCCAGACCGGCACAGCCGAGGAACTCTACCGCCGCCCCGCCAGCCTCTTTGCCGCCCGATTTTTCTGCGATCTTACTGAAATCGAGACGGTCGTCCGCGATGGCGAGGTCGATACGCCGCTCGGGCGCTTTCCAGCGCCGGCCCTGCCGAACGGAGCCGCGGTGCTCGCTATCCGTCCTCAGGCGGTCAGGCTGGTTCCGAAAGGGTTCTGCCTGCCGGCGCGGGTGGTGACGCGGCGTTTCCTCGGCGAGGTCGACCATATCGAGCTCGCGGTCGATGGCATCGACAAGCTGCTGATGGCGCGCTTGCCGACGCGGCGGGATTCCGTCGTCGAGGGCGAGGATGTCGGTATCGATATTACGATGGACGAAGTCCTTGTGTTCCCTGTAGGGGACACCTAGTTTCCGGCACAAGCATCTGGCCCGTCGGGACAAGTCGGGCCGCGCGTTCAATTTCGGAGGAGTACCGCCATGGGTGGCGTCAGCATCTGGCACTGGATCGTCGTCGGCGTCATCGTCATGCTGCTGTTCGGCCGCGGCAAGGTGTCCGAACTGATGGGCGACGTCGCCAAGGGCATCAAGTCGTTCAAGAAGGGTATGGCCGAGGACGAGACGCCGCCGCCGGCCGCCCAGCAGCCGGCCGATCCCAAGGTGATCGACGGGGCGGCGCAGACCGCGCAGCCGCAGCCGGCCAAGGCCGAGACCAAGGCCTGAGTCCGCGCCGCCATGGCGGCGCATGACGTTTCCTGAAGGACCGGCCGTCGATGTTCGACATCGCCTGGAGCGAAATGCTGCTGATCGGGGGCGTCGCGCTCATCGTGATCGGCCCCAAGGACTTGCCCGGGGCGCTGCGCACGGCTGGGCAGGCGATCGGCAAGATTCGCCGCATGGCCTCCGAGTTCCAGGGCCAGTTCAACGACGCGATGCGCGAGGCCGAGCTCACCGACCTGAAGAAGCAGGTTGACGACATCGGTAACTCGATCCAGGCCTCGACCAATTTCGATCCGATCGAGCCGATGAAGGATTTCGGCGCCGCCGACGCCTCGAAGCCGGCCGCGGCCGACGACAAGGTGATCAGGGACGCCGAGGCGACGCTCGCTGCGCTGCCGGCACCTGAGTTGCCGGCCCCCGTCAGCATCGAGCCGGCGCCTGTCGCCGAGCCTGATGCGGACACAAAGCCGAAGCGTCGCCGCAAGACCGTCGCGACCGAAGAGCCTGTCGTGGCCGCTGAAGCTGTTCCGGCCGAGGAGCCGCCGGCCAAGCCCGTCCGCAAGCGCAAGGCCAAGGCGGCCGAGGTCGAGGGCGGAGAGACGGCATGAGCAGCGTCGTCGAGGCCAATACCGAGCCAAAGCGTGCCGGCGAGGACGAGATCGAGGCGTCGCGCGCGCCGCTGATCGACCATCTGATCGAATTGCGCTCGCGGCTGATCAAGTCGCTGATCGCCTTCCTGATCATGTTCTTCATCTGCTTTGCTTTCGCGACGCAGATCTACAACATCTTGGTCCAGCCCTATATCTGGGCGGCGGGCCCGGGCGCAAACGTTCAGCTCATCTACACCGCGCCGCTGGAGTACCTCTTCACCCAGATCAAGATCGCAGCCTTCGGCGCCGGCTTCTTTGCCTTCCCGGTGATCGCGACGCAGATCTACAAATTCGTCGCGCCCGGTCTCTACAAGAACGAGCGCCAGGCCTTCGCGCCGTATTTGGCGGCGACGCCGATCTTCTTCCTGCTCGGTGCGGCGATGGTGTTCTTTTTCGCCATGCCGGTGCTGATGAAGTTCTCGATCGGCATGCAGCAGGCGGCGACGGACGGGCAGGCCGGCATCGCCCTCCTGCCCAAGGTCAGCGAATACCTGTCGCTGATCATGACGCTGATCTTCGCCTTCGGCATCTCCTTCCAGCTGCCGGTGATCCTGACCCTGCTCGGCCAGGCGGGAATCATCGATGCCCAGTTCCTGAGGGACAAGCGCCGCTACGCCATCGTCTTCGTCTTCGTCGTCGCTGCGGTGCTGACCCCGCCCGACGTGATCTCGCAGCTCATGCTCGCGATCCCGATGCTGCTGCTCTACGAGCTTTCGGTGTTCTCGGTGCGCCGGGTCGAGAAGAAGCGCGATGCGGCGAAGGCTGCCGAGGATGCAAGCGCCTAGCGCAGCTCCGCCGCTCGCCTAGGACATGCCATCACTCGTTCAATAGTGATGCGATCCGTTACAGGCTGTTGAAGCCAATGACGGATCGCGGCGCTGCGGGCGCCCGCTACCGCCGAACCCAAGCTCGTCCTTCACGTTGGCGCACAGGCTTGTGATCCGCTGCTGCGGAGCCTTGCTCGCAACACAATGTTAAGATGAACGGTAGATGAACGAATGTGCGGCCGCCTCACAGGCCGTGCAGGTGGATGCGGTGGTGACGTGAGCGGATTCTGGCGCCTGATGCTGTTCGGAAAGGGGCCCCGCGAAGCGGCTTCGCCCGGCCGCGACCTGCGCATCGACGTGATCCGCGGCCTGATCCTGCTCGTCATCTTCGTCAACCACATGCCGGGCAACATCGTCTCGGCCGCGATGCCGCACAATTACGGCTTCTCCGACGCCGCCGACGTCTTCGTGCTGCTGGCCGGCATCTCGGCCGCCTTCGCCTATGGCAGGCTGATCGACCAGCGCGGGCTCTTCGTCGGCTCGCTCAAGGTCGGCGCTCGGATCTGGACGCTCTACATCGCGCATCTGGCGCTGTTCGTGTTGGTCTGCGGCATCGTCGCGACGGCGGTGGTGCGCACCCAGAACGCGCTCTATGTCGAGGCGATCAACATCCAGCCCTTCTTCAGCGACACGCCGGCGGCGATCGTCAACGCGCTGGGACTGATCTACCAGCCCTATTATCTCGACGTCCTGCCGCTCTACATCGTGCTGTTGGCGGCCTTTCCACTGATCTACGTCACCGCCCGGACGAGCCCGCTCGCGGCGCTCGCGATCTCGGTCGCGATCTGGCAGGGCGCGACCCATCTCGGCCTCAACCTGCCCAACCATCCGGGCGAGGGGGGCTGGTTCTTCAACCCCTTTGCCTGGCAGTTGCTGTTCACGCTCGGCGTCGTCATCGGCCGCCTCGGTCTCGTCGGGGCGAGCATGCCGAAGCTGCGCCTGCTCGATATCGCGGCGGGGGCCGTCTTGCTGTTCGCCGCGATGGTGAAGCTGTCCTCGGGCAATCCGTTCGGCATCGCCTTTATGAACGACTGGATCGACAGCCTGCAGATCGGCACCGACAAGACCAATCTTGCCTGGCCGCGCGTCGTCCATCTGGCGGCGCTGAGCTGGCTCGTGCTGCGTTTCGTGCGGCCCGACGCGGCCATGCTGAGCGGACTGGCCGGCCGGCGGCTGGCTGCGCTAGGGCGGCATTCGCTCGAAGTGTTCTGCGCGGGTATAGTGCTCGCGATCGCCGGACAGATCATCCTTGCGGAGACCTCTTTCACCCTTTGGGTCCAGTTGCTCGTGACGTTGGGCGGGATTACCATCCTGCTCGGGCTAGGAACATTTCTCTCGTGGTACAAGACGCTCACGGCACGCGCCGCCAGCGCCCCGCGCGAGCAGGCCGCTACGGTCTGAGCGCTGCTCTCTTGCTTCTGGCGTCGGCCTTGCCGGCTGAGGCGGGGCCACGATCGCTTGCGCCGATGAACGAGGGACGCTGCCGCGTCAGCTCGGCCCAGCATCCCTTCAAGCCGCCGCTGCCGGCATCGAAACGTGCCCTGACCGAAACCAACCGGCTCACCATTGTCGCGCTCGGTTCATCGAGCACTGCCGGAACCGGTGCGAGCGATCCCGACCGCAGCTACCCTGCCGTTCTCGAAGCCGAATTGCGCCGGCGCCTGCCTGGGCGTGAGATCAAGGTGCTCAATCTCGGCGTCGGCGGCCAATCGGCCTATGAGATGTATCTACGGCTCGAGGCCGAGGTCATCCCCGAGAAGCCGTCTCTGGTGATTTGGCAGACGGCGGTGAACGACGCCATTCGTGACATCGGCGAAGAGAAGCTGGCGAAGATCCTGCGCAAGGGCACCCACAAGCTGCAGGAGGCCGCGATCGATCTCGTCTTGATGGACATGCCCTGGCTGCCGCGCGAAGGGCGCTACCCCAAATACGACGATTACCGCGCGGTGCTGGCGAAGACGGCAAGCGAGAGCGGGGTTCCGATCTTCCCGCGCTATGGCATGATGAAGAGCTGGTCGGGCTCGAAGCAATTCAGCGAGGAGGAGATCGTCGGCATGGACGGGCTCCAGGTGGTCGAGTCCGGCTACCGCTGCCTCGGCATTCGTCTTGCCGACGGCATCGTCGCCGAACTCGGCGAGGGGAGCGAGCCCGGCAAGCCGACGAATTGAGGACGCGAACCTCTTCGTCTTTCCGGGGCGCTGCGTAGCAGCGAGCCCGGAATCCAGAACCGATAGCAGACATAGCAGGAGCTCGACGCTGCGGTGTTCAGTCCATCCATGGCATCGGTTCTGCATTCCGGGCTCTTCGCTGCGCGAAGCCTCGGAAAGACGGTGCGGAACCGCCTCAGCGCGCGATCACTTCGATATCGCGGTCGCGTCCGGCCTCGACCTTGAAGTCGCGCGAGAAGACCTGGCCTTCCTGTCGGGCGATCAACACATAGTCGCCCTCTGCCAGGATCACTTGCGGGAAGGCGCCGATCGCTTCGCGGATGACGTCGCCGCCCGGTGTGAGCACGCTGAAGGCGGTGCCGGCGAAAGCCTCGCCGCCCGGTCCGGCGACCAGCTTCAAAGTCACCTGCGCGGCGCGGTGATGCAGCGTCGCCTGGGTGACCTGACCGGATTCGACCCGGACGTCGGAGCGCTGGATGGCGTTCGAATCGCCATAGGTCGAGACGATGTGATAGGTGCCTTCGGGCAACCGGATCAGCTCGCCGGACTTGACGTTGGAGGCGACGAGGCGCCCCTCCGAATTGCCCTGCAGCGGCACGAAGATCGAGAAGTTGAGCTGGGCCGGCGCGATCGGCGTCTCGCCGATCGAGCCGGCGAGCGAGAGTGCGCCGGCGCTGACGCTGAGCCGGTCGCTCAGGCCCTGCGCGCCGAGCGTGACGCGCTTGGTCGCGCTGGCGAAGCCATAGGCGGCGTGCAGCAGGTAGACGCCGGGATCGAGCACGAAGCTGGGCTCGGCCTCGTTCGAGCGCGCGACGATCTTGGGCGGCGAGCCGTCGGCGGATTCGGTCAGCACGCGCCAGACCAGCCCGGAGCGAATCGGCTTGCGGTTGCCAGAAAACTGGGCGCTCAGCGTGAGCATGGCTTGGCCGGGGCGTGCCGTCGGCGCTGCGAGGGGTGGCAAGGGGGCGGGTGTCGTCGACGACGGCGCCGCACCGGGCACCTGGGCGATAGCGAGGCCCGAGACCGACAAGGACACAAGCAGTGCTGCCACCATCGCGCGCGCTGCCGTGACGGGAAGCGCCATCGAAACCTTGAACTCGTCGCGTTGAAACATGCGCTGCGCCGTCATCGTCCTTGCACCGGTGAAGGAGCAGGTTCGCTTGTCCTCATCATGGCGAAACCTTAACTGGGAACCGTCATCCCCGTCGCTGCGCCATCATCCGGATCGTTCATGACCGACACGCTCTCCCTGCTCAAGCTCCGTCGCTCGGTGCCGCCGCAATTTCTCACCGCTCCGGGGCCGGACGATGCGCAACTGCGCGAGATCCTGACCGTGGCGGCGCGCGTGCCCGACCATGGCAAGCTCGCGCCCTGGCGCTTCATCGTCTTCTCCGGGGCTGCCAAGGAGAAGGCAGCCGAGATCGTCGGAGCCGTCTTCAAGGAGCGCAATCCGCAGGCCGACGAGGACAAGGTCGCGTTCGAGCGCAAGCGCCTGCTCCATGCCCCCATCGTGATCGCCGTGGTCTCGCGGGCCCGCAAGCACGAGAAGATTCCGGAATGGGAGCAGGAGCTCTCGGCCGGCGCCGTCTGCATGAACATGCTGATCGCGGCCGAGGCGCTCGGCTTCAACGGCTCCTGGCTGACCAACTGGTTCGCCTTCGACCGCAAGGTGCTGGACGCCTTCGGGCTCGAATCCGACGAGCGCATCGCCGGCTTCGTCCATCTCGGCAAGGCGGATGGCCGCCCGGCCGACCGCGAGCGGCCCGATCTCGCCGCCATCGTCAGCCGGTTCGGAGCGTGAGCGCGATGTACTACACCGATGAGGGCCTCGATCTCGACTTCAGGCACGACCCGTTCAAGGCGATCGTCGCGCCGCGGCCGATCGGCTGGATCAGCGCGGTCAACGCCAGGGGCGAGGTCAATCTCTCGCCCTACAGCTTCTTCAACGCGATCTCGTCGCGGCCGAACATCGTGATGTTCTCCTCCGAGAACAAGAAGGATGCTGTCGCCTTCATCGAGGAGACCGGCGAGTTCACCTGCAGCCTGGTGACCAAGGCGCTCGACCAGCAGATGAACCTGACCTCGGCGCCACTGCCGCGCGGCGAGAATGAATATGTCCATGCCGGGCTGGAGATGGCGCCGTCCCGTATCGTCAAGCCGCCGCGGGTGGCAGCAAGTCCCGCCGCGCTCGAATGCAAGCTGCTCTCCATCCAGCAGCTCAAGGACATCGACGGCAACGACGTGCCGCGCTGGATGGTCCTCGGCCAGGTCGTCGCGGCCTATGTCGGCGAGGCCTTCGTCCATGACGGCCGCTTCGACACGGCCAAGGCCAATCCGATCGCGCGCTGCGGCTACAGCGACTATGCCGAAGTCAGCGAATTGTTCTCGATCGTTCGGCCGGCCGGAGGCTGAGCGCCATGGTCCGGCCCCAGGACGAGGAGCCGGACGAGCATTGGCGCATGACCGTCAACTTGCTCGCGATCATCGCCGTGTTGGTGATGGCCGGGGCGGGGTTCTGGCTGCTGCGCGAACTGAACGCCGCCAGCAAGGCGCAGGAGTGCCTGGCAAGCGCGGCGCGCCACCAATGCCGGCAGATCAAGTGAAGGCGAGCCGTTCCTAAATCGGTCGTCGTTTCCCGGCGGGGGTCCGGAAAACCCGGATCAGCCGAATCGGTTGGCGGATTCGGCTAACCCAATTTTCCAGCCAGTGCCTTGGGCGGCGCGGACCGATGCAGCACCGGCCTGCCGAAGCTCCTCGCAGCGTCGGCGATCAGCCGGCCGAGCTCGCGCGCGCAGGGCGTCTTGCCGCCGGGAGACCAGATCAGCGCGAATTCGAGATCGGGCAGCGGCGGCAGGCCATAGCTCGGCGCGAGAACCTTCATACCCGGCTCGATCTCGTCTGAGGCGATGATGGACGCGCCGAGCCCGGCCAGCATCGCCGCCCGCAGCCCGTGCAGATTGGCCGAGGTGAAGCCGATATGCCATTCGACGTTGGAGCCGGCCAGCGCCTCGACGGCGACCGTACGGCAGAGGCAGGGCGGGTTTGACAGCGCCAGCGGCAGCGACGAGCCCGGCGGAACCGCAAAGTCCTCGGCCGCGGCCCAGACATAGCGCGATCGGCGCAGCACGGCCCCGCCGGTTTCGCCGGCCCGGCGCATCGCCACGGCGAGGTCGAGCTCGCCGCTCTCGATCCTGGCGCTGAAATCCTGGCAGACGCTGACCGAGGCCTCCACGCGCACGGCCGAGAAGGTGCGGGCGAAGCGGCTCAGCAAATGCGGTAGCTCATCGCCGAGGAAGTTCTCCGGCACGCCGAAACGAACCGAGCCTGCGAGCGAGGACGCCTGGAAGCGCCGGCTCAGGGCGGCATGGGCCTGCAAGATCTGCCTGGCATGGTGCAGGAACTCCTCGCCGTCCTCGGTCAGCGCCAGCTTGCGCGTAGTCCGGACGAAGAGCGGCGTACCGATCTGGTCCTCCAGCCTGCGGATTTGATGGCTGACCGCCGATTGGGTCAGGTGCAGGCGCTCTGCCGCGCGGGTGAACCCGCCAGCCTCGGCGACGGCGACGAGCGCGCGCAACAGTTCAGGAGCGAAATCCATGGCGAAGATTTATTATCATATGGACTGAATTATAGGAAATTAAATCATTTCTATCATGTCTAGGCTGCCCCTAGACGAGGTGCCTCCGTCGATCCCGAGCGATGCGGATCGATCCCGAAAGGTGCTCGTCATGGCGATCTCTCATTCCACGCGAAATGCAGCCGCACTGGCGGGCGCCTGTCTGGCGAGCCTGATGTTCGGCCTCGAGATTTCCAGCGTCCCGGTCATCCTGCCGACGCTGGAAGCGGTGCTGCCCGCCGATTTCAAGGCGCTGCAATGGATCATGAACGCCTACACCATCGCCTGCACGGCGGTGCTGATGGCGACGGGAACGCTGGCGGACCGCTATGGCCGCAAGCGCCTCTTCGTAGCGACGACCGCGTCCTTCGGCGTGACGTCGCTGATCTGTGGGCTGGCGCCGAACGCCGCGATCCTGATCGCCGGCCGGTTCCTGCAGGGCATGGCCGGCGGCGCCATGCTCACCTGCGCCGTCGCCATCATCTCTCATCAGTTCCCGGAGGGGCGCGAGCGGGGCAGGGCCTTCACCATCTGGGGCGTCGTCACCGGGGTCGGGCTCGGCTTCGGCCCGGTGATCGGCGGCCTGATCGCGAGCCTGGCAGGCTGGCAATGGGTCTTCCTGGTCCATGTCCCGCTGACCGTCCTGGCACTGGCGCCGGCTGCGATCGGTATCCGCGAATCGCGGGATCCGCAGGCCAAGACGCTCGACGTCGCCGGCATCGTCACCCTGACCCTGGCGGTGTTCGGCTTTGCCTATGTGATCACGCAGGGGGCCGAGCTCGGCGCCGCCGCGGCACTCGGCCTCGCCGGCCTGGCCCTGGCCAGCTTCCTCGCCTTCCTGGCGGTGGAGCGGCGCGCGGCGCAGCCGATGTTCGACTTCTCGGTGTTCCGGATTCGCCGCTTCAGCGGCGCGATCATCGGCTGCATCGGCATGAATTTCAGCTACTGGCCGTTCATCATCTATCTGCCGATCTACTTCCAGAGCGGGCTCGGACTCGGCAGCGAGGCCGCCGGGCTGCTGCTGCTGGCCTATACCGTGCCCTTCATGCTGATGCCGCCGGTCTCCGACCATTTGCTGCGGCGCCATGGCCCGCAAGCCGTCATTCCCCTGGGGATGCTTGCGATGGGCGCCGGCTTCATCGCGATGTGGTTCGGCAGTAGCCTTGTCCAGGCGAGCTGGGCAACCCTGCTGCCCGGCGCCCTGTTGGCGGGAATCGGTCTCGGCCTGACCAACACCGCCGTGACCAACACGACAACCGGCTCGGTTCCAAGCAGCCGCTCGGGCATGGCGTCGAGCATCGACATCAGCGCGCGGCTGATCGCGCTCGCGATCAACATCGCGGTGATGGGGCTGATCCTGGTCGAGGGCATCAGGCGCTCGCTGCCGGACGCCGTCTCGGCCGCCTTCGATCGCTTGCAATTGCAGGCGTTGGCCTCATCGATCGCAGCCGGCAATCTCGGCTCGCTGCGGGAGGCTTATCCGGCCCTGGCGCTGCACGACCCGTCCGGTGCCGGAGCGCATGCGGCGCTGGTCCAGGGCTTCGGCTGGGTGATGCTCTATGGCGGCGTCAGCGCCGGCGTCCTGGCTGCGATCAGCTTCCTGATCTTCGGTGGTGCCAAGCGCCAGGCGCTGGCCGGCGCAGCGCCCGCCTGCGCCCAATCCGATGCCTGATGCCGATCAGCCCAGCTTCTGCGCGCGCGCCTTCAAGCGGCGGGCGCGCATAAGATGTGGCCGGTCGAGCATCTCGCCGTCGAGCCCGATCACGCCGAGGCCGGGGTTCTCGTCGAAGAGCTTGATGATCGCCTCGGCCCTTGCGAGCGATTCGGGCGAGGGCGAGAAGACCTCGTTGATGACAGGCACCTGCGCCGGGTGGATCGCCATCTTGCCGGTGAAGCCGTCGCGGCGCGCGGCGATGCATTCGGCGCGCAAGGCCGCCTCGTCGCGGAAGGCGGTGAAGACCGTGTCTATCGCGTCGACCTGCGCGGCTGAAGCCGCAAAAAGCAGGAGCGAGCGGGCGATCCTGTAAGGATCGGTGTAGCTGCCGCTCTCCAGCCGGTTGGTCTCGGCGCCGAGATCGGCCGAGAGGTCCTCCGCCCCCCAGGTGAGAGCGGAGAGGCGGTGGCTGGCGCCGGCATAGCTGCCGAGGCCGAAGATGCCCTTTCCGGTCTCGGTGGCGATGGCGATGATCTTGGTCGCGCCGTCGGGCAGGTCGTATTCGGCCTCGCGCACCGCGATATGGGCGGCGAGATGGCTGAGGTCGGGGCCGCCTTCGGACTTCGGCAGCATGATCGCATCAGGCCCGCCCGGCATGACGATATCGAGATCGGCCTCGGTCATGCCCGTCGTCAGCGCGTTGACGCGCACGATCAGGCGCGGGCGCTTTGCGCGGGTGGTGACGTCCGTGAGGAAATCGCGGGCAAGCTCGCGCGCCGCCGGCTTGGCATCGAGCGCGACGGAATCCTCGAGGTCGAGGATCAGCGCGTCGGCGCCGCTGTCCAGGCCCTTCTGCAGCTTCTTCTGGTTGTCGCCGGGGACGAAGAGGAGCGAACGCATCAGGCCTGCCCTCCGGTCGGGCGCTTCTTCATGAAGGCTTGGCGGCGGCACTGCGCCACCAGCGTGCCGTCCTGCTTGTAGGCTCGGTGGTGGAAGTCGACGATGCCGGCATCCGGCCGCGACCTCGATTCGCGCTTGGCGACGATCTCGGTCACGCAGTTCACGGTGTCGCCCTCGAAGAGGGGGGCGGGGAAGGTGACGTCGGTCATGCCGAGATTGCCGATGGTGGTGCCGACCGTGGTGTCGTTGACGGATATGCCGATCATCAGGCCGAGCGTGAACAGCGAGTTCATCAGCGGCTTGCCCCATTCGGTCTCGGTCGCGCAGAAATGCGCGTCGATATGCAAGGGCTGCGGATTCAGCGTCATGTTGGAGAACAGCATGTTGTCCATCTGCGTGACCGTCCGGGTCAGCCGATGGTCGATCGAGGCGCCGATCTCGAAATCCTCGAAATAGAGCCCGCCCCGCTTATGCCGCGCCGCTTCCGCCATCGTCTTGCTCCTGTGGGATTTTTTCGGTTCCGAGCCGCCTCTGGCAAACGGCCGCTTTAACGGTTCGCTTACCATAATCGGTCCAGTCTCTGCGGGTGCTCCGGTCCGCCTGGAACGGCAGCGGCCCGAGTGACCTCATGTTCCTTTTCAGCACGCCGAGCACCCGCGAGACAACGCCTGCCAGTCCTGTCGTCAGCGCGATCAAGGAAGGCGCGGACAAGACCGGTATCGGCTTCGACTATCTCCTCAAGACCGCGCAACGCGAATCGGCGCTCGAACCGGATGCGAAAGCGCGCACCTCGAGCGCTACCGGGCTGTTCCAGTTCATCGAGCAGACCTGGCTGTCGATGATGCGTCAGGAAGGCCCGAAGCAGGGCATGGCCAACTATGCCGGCGCGATCAGCGAAGACGGCAATGGCCGTCTGACCGTCGCCGATCCGGCGCTGCGCGAGAAGATCCTGCAATTGCGCACCGATCCGCACGTCGCGACGGTGATGGCCGGCGCGCTGACCCAGAAGAATGCCGAGCAGCTCGGCCAGGCGCTCGGGCGCCAGCCGCAGGCCGGCGAGCTCTATATGGCGCATGTGCTCGGCGCGCGTGGCGCGTCCGACCTGATCCGGACGGCTGCGAACGACCCGGCCCGCGCCGCCGCCCGCGACTTTCCCGAAGCTGCCGCCGCAAACCGCTCGATCTTCTACGACAAGGCCGGCCGGGCCCGCAGCGCCCAGGAGGTCTACGGCCTGCTCGCCGCCAGTCACGCCAACACCCAGGTCGCGGCGACGACCGGCGCCATGCTGGCGCAAGCCCGCCCGGCTGGGGCGCCCGCGACCGCTGCCGCCTATGCCGCCGAGCCGCCGGTGGCGCCGATCGCCGCCGCCCTGGCGCCTGGCCGAGCCAAGGGGCTCATCGGCCTGTTCTCGACCGAAGGGCCGCGCGCGCCTGTCTCGAAGGCGGTCGCCAATCTCTGGACCACGCCGCGCAGCGGGGGTGCCTCCCGCAATGCGGACGATCCGGCGACGCGCTACTTCCCGCGTGTTGGCTCGTCGGCGAGCGAAAGCGAGGCGTCCTCCTCCGGCAAGACCGCCAAGACTGAAAGCACGGGCGGCGCGACCAGCGCCGCCGCTGCGACCGTCAACGCGCCGCTGCCGCCGTCGCGGCCGCGCGATCTTTCGGTCGCGGATACCCAGACAGCCTCCGGCGAGCCGGTCGCCATGCGCAAGGCGCGGCGCGGACCACTCGATCTCAGCCAGTTCATGACCCATGGAAGGCGCGGATGATCGTACGACGCTTCTTGCTCTGGGCCCGCACCGCCCCGGCCGAGGCGCGGGCTCAAGGCGCCGCCGCGCTGGCAGGAGCCTATCTGCGCTCGGCGATGTCGCCCGCGGACAGGCGAGAAGCCGAGACGGCCCTGATCGCACTGGTGGAGGATCCTTCGCCCCTGGTGCGCCGGGCGCTCGCCGAAGTGCTCGCGGCCGCGCCGCAGGCGCCGCGCAATCTAGTGCTTGGGCTGATCGCCGAGCAGAGCGATATTGCGGCGCTGCTGCTGGCGCAGTCGCCGGTGCTGACCGAGGCCGATCTGGTCGATGCCGCGGCAATCGGCGACGATCTCGCCCAGCGCGCGATCGCGCAGCGGGCCTGGCTGTCGCCCGGCATTTGCGCTGCCTTGGCTGAAGTCGGCTGCGAGGAGGCGCTGGTCGCCTTGCTCGCCAATCCGACGGCGGAGATTCCGGATTTCTCGCTGGAGCGCATCTTCGAGCGCGAGGGCGAGGCCGGCGCCGTCCGCGAAGCCATGCTGGCACGCGACGACCTGCCGATGGGCTTGCGGCAAGCGATCGCCGCCAAGGTTTCCGATGCGCTCGCTGCCTTCGTCTCCGGCTGCGGCTGGCTGACCGAGGAGCGCAGCACCCGGCTCGCCCGCGAATCGACCGAGCGGGTCGCGGTCGCGCTCGCGGCCGGCGGCGAGGCGAGCGATGCCCCCGCGATCGTCGATTGCCTGCGCGAGAATGGCCGCCTGACGCCGGGCGTGATCCTGCGCTCGCTGCTGAGCGGCGAGCCGGCTTTGGCCGAGGCTGCCTTCGCGGCGCTCTCCGACCTGCCGCTGAAGCGTGTGCGGGCGCTGCTCTGGGACCGACGCGGCGCCGGCGTGAAGGCGCTCTATCGCAAGGCGGCGATGCCGGAGGCCCTGCTACCGGCCTTCGCTGCGGCTGTGGCGGCGCTGAAGCAGGCGGGCCCGGACGAGAGGCGAGGGGGCGGCATCGACCGGGACCTGCTGGCGGAAGTGCTGATCGCTTGCGAGGGCCTGGAAGGACCGCAGGCCAATGCGCTGATGGCACTGCTGCGCCGGCTCGACGCCGAGGCTGCCCGCGACGAGGCACGTTTGCTGGCCGATTCCCTCGCAGACGATGCCGCCCTGGCCTTGCTTGTCGAGGCCGATCCTAACTTCCTGGTCGAGCTCGATCTCGGCGACCTGCGCGACGCAGCTTGAACGATCCCGGTGATCGCCGGCGGCCGGCTTGACCGTCTGCTGGCATGCTGGTTGCCTGACGCCCGCCGTATCGCCAGGGCTTCACCATCCCGGATCGACGCCCTGTTGCCAGGGAGCTTGAAATGCCGACACGTCGCGCTTTCATCGCAGGCACGGCTGCCGCCTTTGCGGTCAGCAAACCCAATATCGGCCGCGGGGCCGACAAGAACGTGATCAAGTTCGTGCCGCAGGGCGATCTTGCCGTCGTCGATCCGATCTGGACGACGGCGACCGTCACCCGCAATCACGCCTTCCTGGCCTATGACACGCTGTTCGGGCAGGACGAGAGCTACAAGGCGCAGCCGCAAATGGCCGAAGGCGCGCTCGGCGAGGCCGACGGCAAGAGCTGGACGATCAAGCTGCGCGAGGGCCTCAAATTCCACGACGATACGCCGGTGCTGGCCAGGGATTGCGTCGCCAGCCTGAACCGTTGGGCCAAACGCGATTCCTTCGGCCAGACGCTGATGGCGCAGACCGACGAACTGGTCGCCGTCGACGACAAGACCTTGCGGTTCAGATTGAAGAAGGCGTTCCCGCTGCTGCCCGACGCGCTCGCCAAGATGACGGCCTCGGTGCCGGTGATCATGCCGGAGCGCCTGGCGAAGACCGAGGCGACGACGCAGATCACCGAGGTGATCGGCAGCGGACCGTTTCGTTTCATCGCGAGCGAGCGCCAGCCCGGCAACCGGTCGGTCTATGAGAAGTTCGCGGGCTATGTCCCGCGCAGCGACGGCAAGCCCGGCCGCACCGCTGGGCCGAAGATCGTCCATGTCGAGCGGATCGAATGGCATACCCTGCCGGACCCGGCGACCGCGGCGGCGGCGCTGCAGAGCGGCGAGATCGACTGGGTCGAGCAGCCCTTGCCGGACATTCTGCCGCTACTGGCCAAGGATCCGAAGCTCGAGGTCGCGATCAAGGAGACGACCGGCTCGATCGCGATCATGCGGATGAACCATCTGCATCCGCCCTTCGACAATCCGGCGATCCGCCGCGCCGTGCTGATGGCGATCGACCAGGCCGAGTTCATGGAGGCGGTGGGCGGCCCAGACAAGACGCTGTGGCGCACCGGCGTCGGCCTGTTCCCGCCGGGCACGCCGATGGCGAACGATGCCGGCATGGAGGTGCTGAACGGGCCGCGCGACATCGCAAAGGTCAAGCAGGCGCTGGCGGCGGCCGGCTACAAGGGCGAGAAGGTGGTGCTGCTCGGTGTCACCGATCTCGCCAATCTCAAGGCAGAATGCGAGGTCGGCGCCGAAATGCTGAAGCGCATCGGCATGAATGTCGACTACCAGGTGATGGACTGGGGCGCGGTGGTGACACGCCGGGCCAACAAGGAGCCGCCCGGCAATGGCGGCTGGAACTGCTTCTTCACCGGCTGGAACGGCATCGATATCCTCGACCCCGTCGGCCACATCTCGCTGCGCGGCAATGGCATGGCCGCCTGGCCGGGCTGGCCGGTGGCGCCGAAGATCGAGGCCCTGCGCGAGGCCTGGATGGAAGCCTCCGACTTGTCGTCCAAGCAGAAGATCGCGGCCGAGCTGCAGAAGCAGGCCTTCGAGGACGTGCCCTACGCGCCGCTCGGCCAGTATTTTCAGCCGACGGCCTTCAGCCGCAAGCTGGAAGGCGTGCTGCCGAGCTTTCCGACCTTCTGGAACGTCAAGCGCATCTAGAGCACGCGGCTCTGGCGACGAGGCCGCCGAGCAGCAGGCAGCCTGCCCGCAGCCAAACCGTAAGCGCCTGGCGGCCAAGCTCGGGCATGGGCTGGGCTGCCGGTGGCGGCAGGCCGAGCGAGCGCAGGAGCTGATCTGCGAGCAGCGCGAGCGCGAGGACCGCAATGAACCCGGCAAGCGCCGTCACGAGGCCGCGCAGGGGCCAGGCCGGCAGTCTGGCTGAGGCTGGGGCAGCAGGCGGGAGCATGGTCGGGTCCTCGGTAGATTTGCTACGAGGACGAAGCAGCGGAGGCATTCCCGACAGGGCTCCGATAAAATAAAGAATAATCGTCGCTTTGCAGGTCAGGCGGGCTTGTTTGCGCATGGACAAAGCCGGCAAATCGGCCGATGTCCTGTTGTCGCCACGCTTTCCTGCGAAAAACCTCCCATCATGACCATTCACGATCCCGCCGTCCCCGCGCTCTCCGTCTGGGTTGCGCTGGAGAGCCCCACTCATCACGTGCCCGGCGTCAACGGCATGATGGACCTCGTCGCCAATGAGGTCGAAGGCCTGCCGATCGCCGTCGAGCGCATTCCCGGCCGTGACGGACTCGGCGACACCCTGATCCTGCGTGCCGGTGTCCGGAACGGCGAGAAGGCGATCGCACTGATGTCGCATCTCGACACGGTCCATCCGGTCGGCACCAGTGCGAAGGACCTGCCCGTCCGCGTCGAGGGCGACCGGCTCTACGGCCCCGGCGTCTACGACATGAAGGGCGGCGCTTGGCTGGCGCTGCAGGCCTTCAAGGACGCCGCGAAATCCGGCGCGGTGCAGCGCCCGCTGGTCTTTCTGTTCACGCCGGACGAGGAGATCGGTTCGCCGACCTCGCGGGCCCTCATCGAGGATATCGGCCGCGAGGCGAAGGCGGTGCTGGTGACCGAGCCGGCCCGCGAGGGCGGCAAGATCGTCACCGCGCGCAAGGGCGTCGGCCGGTTCGAGGTCAAGCTGGAAGGCCGGCCGGCGCATTCCGGCTCGCGCCATGCCGATGGTCGCAACGCCATCCGCGAGGCGGCGCACCAGATCCTGGCAATCGAGGGCATGACCGATTATGCGCGCGGCATCACCACCACGGTGGCGCTGGTCGGCGGCGGCACCGCCGCCAACGTCATCCCCCAGCATGCCTGGTTCAGCGTCGATTGCCGTGTCACCACGGTGGCTGATGGTGTCGCGATGGAGGAGCGCATTCTCGGCCTCAAATCGCATGACCGGGATGTGAAGCTCAGCGTCACCGGCGGCATGAACCGGCCGCCCTATGAGAAATCTCCGGAAGTCGCCGCGCTCTACGAACAGGCACGCGCGGTGGCGGCGAAGGTCGGCTTCGACCTTCAGGACTGCCCGATGACCGGCGGCGGCTCGGACGGTAACTTCACCGCCGCGCTCGGCATCCCGACGCTGGACGGGCTGGGCATCGACGGCGACGGGGCCCACACCCTGCAGGAATACGCGCTGATCTCCTCGATCGCGCCGCGCAGGGCGCTGATCAAGGGGCTGCTCGAGACGCTGTGAGGCCGGCTTGGCGTCATGCTCGGGCTTGACCCGAGCATCTCAGGCCGAATGGGGCTCTCGTCCACGCCTTCTCGTCCAGAGATTCTCGGATCTGCGCTGCGCTCCGCCCGAGAATGACGGCAAACAGCCCCTTCCGTTAGCCGGACAAATCCGCTCTGATCTTGCTCAAGGCCGAGAACCCGGCCGGAGCGGAGGAGTGCGGCATGAAGGGCTGGATCGCTGGTGTGCTCGGCGTGGTAGGCGTGGTGGTGGCGGGAATGGCTGAGGCGCAGGATCTGATCGTCGAGAAGAAGGTCTTCGAGCTGCCGAGCTACACCACGCAAGGCGGGCGTACGCTGAAAAACGTCAAGGTCGGCTGGGAGAGCTACGGCACGCTCAATGCCGATAAATCCAATGCGATCCTGATCTGCCATTTCTTCTCGGCCAATTCGCACGCCGCCGGCAAATATGCGGCCGCCGACGCGGCGCCCGGCTATTGGGATGCGATCATCGGGCCTGGCAAGGCGATCGACACCAACAAGTATTTCGTGCTGTCCTCCGACACGCTGGTGAATCTCAACACCGGCGACCCGAAGGTGACGACCACCGGCCCGGCCTCGATCGACCCGGATACCAGCAAGCCCTACGCGCTCGATTTCCCGGTCGTGACCATCGGCGATTTCGTCAACGTCCAGAAGGCCCTGGTCGAGAGTCTTGGCATCAAGAAGCTGGTCATGGTTGCCGGCCCCTCGATGGGGGCGCTGCAGACCTATGAGTGGGCGGCAAGCTATCCCGACATGGTCGGCAAGGCGATGGCGGTGATCGGGGCGGCCGAGGCCGACGCCCAGTTGATCGCCTGGCTCGATGTCTGGGCGGCGCCGATCCTGGTCGATCCGAACTGGAACAAGGGCGACTATTACGGCAAGACGCCGCCCAATGCCGGCCTCGCCAAGGCCCTGACGGTTGTGACGCTGCAGGCCAACCATGGCGACTGGACCAACGGCACCTTCGGCCGCCGTCCGGCCAAGGAGGGCGAGGATCCGGGGAAAGCGCTCGGCAACAAGTTCCAGGTCCAGAGCATTCTGGACAATGCCGGCGAGGCGCGCGCCAAGGTCTCGGATGCCAATCATTTTCTCTATTTGGTCAAGGCCAACCAGCTCTATGCCGCCGGCGGCAAGTCGCTCGCCGACGCGATGAGCCGGATCAAGGCGCCGCTGCTGATCGTCAGCCAGCCCAAGGACCTGGTCTTCCCGGACGAGATGATCCAGCGCACCGTCGCGGAAGCGAAGAAGGCCGGGCGTGACATTACCCATGTGACCATCCAGGGCACGCGCGGCCATCTCGACGGCGTGATCTCGATGAAGCAGGCGGAAGGGGCAGTGAAGGCCTTCCTGGAGAAGTGAGGCTGATCGCTTGACTACGCCTGTCGTCACGCTGCGCGAGATCACGGCCGAGACCGTGCGGACGATCTGCGATCTCGAGCCGCATGAGGCGCAGAAAGGTTTCGTTGCGCCCAATGCGGTCTCGATCGCGCAAGCCCATTTCAACCCCGCCGCCGTGTTTCGGGCGATCTATGCCGACGAGGAGCCGGTCGGCTTCATCATGTGGCGGCCCGAGGGCGACGGCGCGAACTGCTTCCTCTGGCGCTTCATGATCGATCGTCGCCACCAGGGCAAAGGCTATGGGCGCGAAGCGATCGCGCTCTGGCTGAAGGGCCTGCCCGCGCTTGGGTACAGGATCGCCAGGCTGAGCTATTTGCCCGGCGCTGCCGGGCCGCATGGCTTCTATCGGGCGCAAGGATTTGAGGATACGGGCGAACAGCGTGCCAATGGCGAGAGGGTCATGGAGCTGCTGCTGTAGAGGCGGATAGTCCGCTACCCCGCGAACCTGTCGCGATAGGCCTGCGGGCTCGCTCCAAGCCGGCGCAGGAAGGCGCGGCGCAGGGTTTCCTCCGAGCCGAAACCGCAGCGCCGGCCGGCCTGGGCGACGGAAAGCCCTTGTTCGAGCAGGCGGCGCGCCGTCTCGATCCTGATCTCCTCGACGGCGCGGGCCGGCGTGCGGCCGGTCGCCTGGCGATAATGCCGGGCGAAGCTGCGCAGGCTCATATTCGCCTCCCCGGCCAGCCGCTCCAGCGAGAGATCGCCGCGCAGGTTCTCGACGATCCAGCCATGCAGGCGGTCGAAGCGCTCGTCCTTTTCCTGCAAGGTGAGCGCGGCGCTGAACTGGGCTTGCCCGCCGGGGCGCTTGAGGAAGACGACGAGCTGGCGGGCGATGGCGAGCGCCGGCTCGCGGCCGAGATCGGCCTCGACCAGAGCGAGCGCGAGGTCGATCCCGGCGGTGACGCCGGCCGAAGTCCAGACATCGCCGTCGCGAATATAGATCGGATCGGGCTCCAGCCGCACCTGCGGAAACATCGCCCGGAATTCGGCGCAGCGACCCCAATGCGTCACGGCGCGCTTGCCATCGAGCAGGCCCGCCGCCGCCAGCAGGAAGGCGCCGCTACAGACCGAGGCGATGCGTTCGGCGGTGGCCGCACGCTGCCGGACCCAGTCGACCAGCGCCGCATCGCGACAGGCGGCGTTGACGCCGTAGCCGCCAGCGACGACCAGCGTGTGGAGCGGCGTGGCCGGCTCAGGAAGCGGCACCGCGCCCAGTTCGAGCCTTGCGCTGGTGACGACGCGGTCTTCCGCGGCGACAACCGCGGTCTGATAGGGCAGGGGCCGGCCGGCAAGTTGAGCCAGATCGTTGGCGGTGGCGAAGACCTGCAAGGGCCCGGCGATGTCGAGCAACTGTCCGCCGGCGAAGGTCAGGATCTCGATGCGGCGCATGTTTGGCATGAAGCGAGGGGTGCTTGGCAGTTCGGCCAGAGCTTTGCGCGCTAGGCTTGGATCGTCAATCAGGAGAACCGCGCCATGTCCCTCAGCTTCGGCATTCTTGTCTTTCCGCAGGTCCAGCAGCTCGACCTCACCGGCCCCTATGAGGTCTTCGCCTCGGCGAGGGATGCGCAGGTGCATCTGATCTGGAAGGATACGGCGCCGCTGAAAGCCGCGACCGGGCTGACGCTGACGCCGACCACGACCTTCGCCCAGTGCCCGCCGCTCGATGTGCTCTGTGTGCCGGGCGGGGCCGGGGTGAACCCGTTGCTGCAGGACGAGGCGGTCCTCGCTTTCCTGCGCGAGCGGGCCGGGCAGGTGCGCTATCTCACCTCGGTCTGCACGGGATCGCTGGTGCTGGGGATGGCAGGTTTGCTGAAGGACAAGCGCGCGACCAGCCACTGGAACGCGCATGACTTGCTGGCTCGATTTGGAGCCATTCCTACGGAAGGGCGCGTGGTGCGCGACGGCAATCTGATCACCGCCGGCGGCGTCACCTCCGGGATCGATTTCGGGCTGACCGTCATCGCCGAGTTGCTCGGCGAGGAGGAGGCGCAGACGATCCAGCTTTCGCTCGAATATGCGCCTGAGCCGCCGTTCCGGGCGGGGACGCCGCAGGAGGCGCCGGAGGCGATCCTGGCTGCGGCACGGCAGCGCCTTGCCGGCTCGCGCGCGGCACGCGAAAAGCTGCTGGCGGCACTCTAGCCGCCAGGGCAGGAGCCGCAGCATGGCCGAGGAACGCAGCATCCTTCTGTTCTCCTACGGCACGCTGCAGCAGGAGAACGTCCAGTTCGCCTCGTTCGGGCGCCTGCTCGACGGCCATGACGACGCCATGCCGGGCTTTGCCCAGACTATGCTGGAGATCACCGATCCTGAGGTGATCCGGACCAGCGGCAAGCGCTTCCATCCGGTGGTGGCGCCGAGCGATGATCCCAGCGACAGCGTGCCCGGCAAGGTGTTCAGCATCAGCGCCGAGGAGCTCGCGGCCGCTGACCGCTACGAGGTCGCCGACTACAAGCGGATCAGCGTCAAACTCGCCTCCGGCAAGGAGGCGTGGGTCTACGTCAAGGCGTGAAGCCGCTGCGGCGCTTCGGCTGATGGACAGGGACCAGGCACGTCGTTATCGACGGTGCGGGGGAGCCTGTCCTTGAACGCAGCCAAGTCTATCAGAGCGAGATCCTGGGTCGCGATCATCGCGGCCTATGTGCTCGTGCTGCAGGGACTGTTCGGCGCGGTCGTGTCCGGGCAGAGCCTTGCACCGGCGCTGCTCGATCGCGCTACCCATATCGCTCTGTGCGCGCCCGGCTCCGAGAGCGTTCCGCTGCCGGGCGAGGAGCCTGCCCCGCATCTGCCGGCCTGCTGCCTGCTCGGCTGCGCCTGGATCGGCGCGGCCTATGCGCCGCCCGACCGGCCGGCGCTCCCCGAAAACGTCGAGCCCGGCGCCACGATCGTCGGTTTCGACAATCTGACCGGGCGACCGCTGCCGGGACGGGAGCGGCTCGCCGCCCGCCCGAGAGGGCCTCCCGTCCGGACCTGACGCCGCAGCGGCCTTCTGGCCGCTTTCCGTGCAATCACCGAATGTCCCGCCAGCCCAGCGCGCCGGCGGCATCTCGGCAGGTCTATTTCGGGAAATCCAGCCATGACCGCTCACGCGGATACCCGCCCGCGCACCGATGCCGGCCGCGCCTTCGCATTATCGTCCGAATTCAAGGCCTTCATCGCGAGGCTGCACTTCTATGCCGGGCTGTTCGTCGGCCCGTTCATCCTGATCGCGGCGCTGACCGGCACGCTCTATGTGCTGACGCCGCAGATCGAGAGCCTGATCTATCGCGAGCAATTGACGGCAACGACGACAGGCGAGCCCGCCTCGCTCGCCGCCCAGGCCGAGGCTGCCCGCAAGCATATCGGCGACGGGCCGCGCTTGTTCGCCATCCGCCCCGCACCAGCCGAAGGCCGGACCACGCGCGTAATGTTCGCTCAAGCCGGCCTCGGCGAGTCCGAGAGCCGGGCAATCTTCGTCGACCCGGTCTCGCTGGCGATCAAGGGCGACCTCATCGTCTACGGCACCAGCGGCATCCTGCCGTTCCGGACGCAGCTCGACTATCTGCATCGCAACCTGCTGCTCGGCGAATTCGGCCGCAACTACAGCGAGTTCGCCGCGTCCTGGCTCTGGGCGGTAGTGCTCGGCGGGGTGCTGATGTGGTTCTGGCGACGCAACCCCAAGGCCGCCGAGCGGGCGCGCGCCAATCCGGCGTTGCGGGACCGGCGTTGGCACGGGCTGATCGGGCTGGCGCTTTCGCTCGGCCTCGTCTTCCTGTCGGTGACCGGACTGACCTGGTCGAAATACGCCGGCGACCGGATCGATGCGTTGCGGGCCAATCTCGGCTGGGTCACGCCCTCGGTCTCGCTGAAGCTCGGCACCGCGCCTGCCGTGAATGAGCATGCCCATCATGGCGACCATGGTCAGGCGGTGGGAGCAGCGGCCCCTGGTAGCGTCCAGCAGCTCGACGCCGTGCTCGGCGCTGCAAAGGCGGCCGGCATCGATTCTCCGCATGTCGAGATGCGCCCGCCCCGGGCCGAGGGGCAGGCCTGGCTGGTGCGGGAATACGATCGGAGCTGGCCGACGCAGGTCGACACGGTCGCGCTCGATCCGCGCGATCTCTCCGTGGTCAGCCGGGCCGATTTCGAGACCTTCCCGCTGATCGCCAAGCTGATCCGCTGGGGCATCGATGCCCATATGGGCATCCTGTTCGGCTGGCCGAACCAGGTGCTCATGGCAGGGCTCGGCCTCGGGCTGATCGTGACGACCGTGCTCGGCTACCGAATCTGGTGGCGCCAGCGGCCGGCGCCGGGCTCGCTGCCGCGCACGCTGGTCCAGGCCTGGCTACGGCTTGGCTGGGCGGGCAGGGCGATTGCGGCCGGCGTTGCCGCGGGATTGGGCTGGGCGCTGCCGCTGGTGGGCATGAGCCTTGTGGCCTTCCTGCTCGTTGATATCGCCCGCTGGCGGCTGGTGCGAGCAGCCTGAGTCGAAGCGCGATCCGGGGCGGTTCAGCCGCTTCGGATCACGGCGCGCACGCCGTCGATGACGAACTGCACCGCCAGCGCGGCGAGGATGACGCCGAGCAGACGGGTCAGCACAACATTGCCGGTGACGCCCAGAAGGCGCGCGATCGGCACCGCCATCAGGAAGACGACGAGGCAGGAGAGGATGACCAGCCCGCAGATCGCCGCGAGCGAGGACAGCATTGCGATATCGCCATTGGCGCGGCCGGCGAGCAGCATCATCGCGGTCAGCGCGCCCGGCCCCGCCATCAGCGGGATCGCCAGCGGGAAGGCGGCGACATTGCGGATATGGTCCTGGGTGATCGCGGTTTCGGCGGTCTGCTGCTTGCGCTCGTTGCGGCGCTCGAACACCATTTCGAACGAGATCCAGAACAGCAGGAAGCCGCCGGCGATGCGGAAGGCCGGCAGCGAGACGCCGAGCGCCTTCAGCACGACATCGCCGGCGAGGCCGAAGAAGGCCATGATGCAGAAGGCGATGATGCAGGCGCGGACCGCGACTTGCCGCCGCTCGCTCGCCGACATGCCGCGCGTCAGCGACAGGAAGATCGGCGCCAGGCCCGGCGGGTCGAGCGTTACCAACAAAGTGACGAGGGCGGAGGAGAGATATTCGGCGAACATGTCTCACCCCGAGCTTATTGCACTGCTCTTGTTGTCCTCTCGCCATTCCGGTGCTGCGCCGCGAGGCGGTTTGTCCGGAACGACGGCGCGATTCCGCGCTTACCGGGGCACTCTAGGCGCGGCCGGCAGCACCCGTCACGCTCCAAACATGGCGAGAATGCGGAAAGGGCGCGAAAGCGAATCAAAAACGCCTCGTAAGCCGCTGCGATGAAACGGTTTTATTTTCTCTGAATAGATTCGCGTTTCGCTGGCTTCACGCGCCGGAATCGGGTAGCCAGAGCGTTGAAAAACCAGCGGTAACCGGGACTTTTTCCCTTGAGTGAAGACAACGACGACAAGCAGGGCGGCGGCCCGCAGCCGGGCGGCGACATCAAGCCGATCGCGATCACCGACGAGATGAAGAAGAGCTATCTCGATTACGCCATGAGCGTGATCGTGAGCCGCGCTCTCCCGGACGTCCGCGACGGTCTGAAGCCTGTGCACCGGCGCATCCTGTTCTCGATGCACGAGAACAAGAACCTGCCGGACCGGCCTTATACGAAATGCGCCCGCATCGTCGGCGACACGATGGGCAAGTACCACCCGCACGGCAATCTCGCGGTCTATGACGCGCTGGTGCGCATGGCGCAGGATTTCTCGCTGCGCCTGCCTTTGATCGACGGACAGGGCAATTTCGGCTCGATGGACGGCGACAGCCCGGCGGCCGATCGCTACACCGAGGCGCGCCTCGACAAGGCGGCGATGCCGCTGCTTGAGGACCTCGACCTCGACACGGTCAACTTCCAGCCGAACTATGACGGCAAGGAACACGAGCCGACCGTCCTGCCGGCGCGCTATCCGAACCTCCTCGTCAACGGCGCCGGCGGCATCGCCGTCGGCATGGCGACCAACATTCCGCCGCACAATCTCGGCGAGGTGATCGACGCCTGTATCGCGCTGATCGACGAGCCCGAGCTTTCGATCGACGACCTGATCGCGATCGTGCCAGGCCCGGACTTCCCGACGGGCGCCCAGATCATGGGCCGCAGCGGCATCCATTCGGCCTATCACACCGGCCGTGGCTCGATCGTGATGCGGGCCAAGACGCATATCGAGGAGCTGCGCAAGGAGCGCGAGGCGATCATCGTCACCGAGGTTCCCTATCAGGTGAACAAGGCGACGATGGTCGAGAAGATCGCCGATCTCGTCCGCGAGAAGCGGATCGAGGGCATCTCCGACCTGCGCGACGAATCGAACCGCGAAGGTGTGCGCGTCGTCATCGAGATCAAGCGCGACGCCGTCGCCGATGTGGTGCTGAACCAGCTCTACCGCTTCACGCCGCTGCAGACCTCGTTCGGGGCCAATATGGTGGCGTTGAACGGCGGCCGGCCGGAGGTCCTGAACCTCAAGGACTTCATCTCGGCCTTCGTCGAGTTCCGCGAGGAGGTTGTCTCCCGGCGCACGCGCTATCTGCTCAACAAGGCGCGCGAGCGCGCCCATGTCCTGTGCGGCCTCGCCACCGCGGTCGCCAATATCGACGAGGTCATCCGCCTGATCCGCACGGCGCCGACGCCGTCGGCCGCGCATGAGGCCCTGATGGCGCGCGACTGGCCGGCCGACGACATCGCGCCGCTGATCGCGCTGGTCGACGATCCGCGCCATCCGATGAACGCCGACGGCACCTATCGGCTCTCCGATGCCCAGGCCAAGGCGATCCTTGAGCTGCGCCTGTCGCGCCTCACAGCTCTCGGCCGCGATGAGATCGGCGACGAGCTGGAAAAGCTCGCCAAGGAGATCGCCAACTATCTCGACATCCTGCGTTCGCGCGTGCGCATCCAGGACATCGTCAAGACCGAGCTCCTGGAGGTGAAGACCGCCTTCGCCACGCCGCGCCGCACCGTGATCCAGGACTGGGGCTCGGATCTCGACGACGAGGACCTGATCGCCCGCGAGGACATGGTCGTCACGGTCTCCCATGCCGGCTACATCAAGCGCGTGCCGCTCTCGACCTATCGGGCGCAGAAGCGCGGCGGCAAGGGCCGCTCGGGCATGTCGACCCGCGAGGAGGATTTCGTCACCCGCCTCTTCGTCGCCGACACCCACACGCCGATCATCTTCTTCTCTTCGCTGGGCCAGGCCTACAAGGAGAAGGTCTGGCGGCTGCCGCTCTCGGCGCCGAATGCGCGGGGCAAGTTCCTCAACAACATGCTGCCGCTGGACAAGGACGAGCGCATCACCACGGTGATGCCGCTGCCGGAGGACGAGGAGAGCTGGAGCCGGCTCGACGTGATGTTCGCCACCAAGAGTGGCAATGTCCGGCGCAACAAGCTCTCCGACTTCGTCCAGGTCAATCGCAACGGCAAGATCGCGATGAAGCTCGACGAGGGCGATTCCATCGTCGACGTGCAGATCTGCTCCGAGCATGACGACGTCCTGCTGACCACGGCCGAGGGCCAGAGCATCCGCTTCGCGGTGCCGGAGGTGCGGGTCTTCAAGGGCCGCGACTCGACCGGCGTACGCGGCATCAACCTCGCCAAGGGCGATGAGGTGATCTCGCTCGCGATCCTGCACCATCTCGATGCGACGCCGGACGAGCGGGCCGCTTACCTGAAGCTCGCCTCGGCGGCGCGCCGCGCCGTGACCGGCGACGGTGACGAGGCGGCCGCGCCGGTCGCCGACGCGGAAGAGGCTGCCGGCGACATCGAACTCGGCCAGGACAAGTACGCCGAGATGGGCGCGTCCGAGCAGTTCATCCTGACGGTGTCGGAAAAGGGCTATGGCAAGCGCACCTCGTCGTTCGAGTACCGGGTCACCGGGCGCGGCGGCAAGGGCATCACCGCCATGGTCGTCAACGAGCGCAACGGCAAGCTGATCGCCTCGTTCCCGGTGACCGACACCGACCAGATCATGCTGGTCACCGATGGCGGCCAGGTCATCCGGATTCCGGTGGAAGGGCCCAAGCCAATCCGCATCGCCGGGCGCTCGACCCAGGGCGTCACCATCTTCGACACGGCCGAGGGCGAGAAGGTCGTCTCGGTCGAGCGTATCGGCGAGGAGTCCGAGGAAGAGGGCGAGAGCGGCGAGGCCGAGAACGGCGCGGGCGAGGAGCCGACCGGGGAGGCGTGAGCCTCCCGCGGACGCTTCCGCGTCGGCCGGATCATCCAGACGTCATGCCCGGGCAGGTTTTGACCGAGATAGACATTGGCTGACCGTGGAGATTTGAAACCCACTACCATGCCGTCAGGAGACCTGTGAGGATACAAACCCAGCTGGGGGAAAACCGCAACCAGCGCCAGCGCCAGCGCCATGATCGCAACATAAGGCAGCGTGCCGGAGATGATGCGCCCCAGCGGCACCTCCGGCACCACGCCCTTCACCACGAACAGGTTGAGGCCCACCGGCGGCGTGATCAAAGCCATTTCCATGTTGATCATCAAGATCACGCCGAACCAGACCTTGTCCCAGCCGAACGTGTCGATGATGGGGATGATGATGGGCGTGGTGATCACGATGATCGACAAGGTCTCCAGCAAGCATCCAGGGAACAGCAGGAGCAGGTTGATGGCGATGAAGACCAGCCACTGCGGCAAGTCCACCCGCGCCATCACGCGCGACAGCGTGGGGGCGATGTCCGTGGTGGTGAGCGCGTAGCCGAACACCATGGCGCCCGCGATGATCGTCATCACCATGATGCTGCCACGTCCGGTCTCCATCAGGATGAGCCGGCACTTCTGCCAGTCGAGCTCGCGATAGAGCACGGAGGCCAGCAGCAGGCTGACCGCGACGCCGATGGCCGCCGTTTCCGTGGGCGTCGCAATGCCGCTGTAGACCGAGCCGAGGATGATGGCGATGAGCGTCGCCACGGGCAGGATTTCCACCAGCGCCCGCATGTGATCGGACATGCTGACGGGACCCGCGCGCACAGGCTGCGCGGCGCTGACGAACCGCCGGCGGGCGAGCCACATCTGATAGGCGGTGAACAGCAGCGCGAGCAGCAGGCTCGGCAGGATGCCCGCCAGGAACAGCTTGCCGACGGATTCCGCGCCCATGCCGGACGCCGCGATGATGGCGCCCATCAGGATGTAGAGCGGCACAGCCGTGAGCGTGAAATTGGTGACCGAGTCCCAGATGGTGCTCGGCACGACGCCGAGAGCCGACCAGTCGCCGCCACCCGCGATGAGCAGGGTCGTGATGGCCAGAAGCCCACCGAACCTGAAGAGCGCGGTCGGCTTGCGCGCACGGGCGCATGGACCGGAGCCGGCCGACCAGGCGCACCGCCTGGAAGGCGAACAGGAGGGCGCTGCCGGTGAGGAAGGTGAGGTAGGGAATCCCAGAGCGGCACGGATCGAAGGGCCCTGCCTCGGCCTCCACGGCCATGCGCTGGCGGAGGCCGCGGTGTTCGCGGAAGACGCGCCGGGCAGCATCCGCCTCGGCCTCTGATTCCCCGCCGCCCGGAGCCTCAGGCGCGCGTGAACACCCAGCGCCCGTCCGCGACGCCCTGCGCCAGCGCGCCCTTGAACACCAGATGGCGCAGGTGCGCCAGCGCCTCGCTGAGGCCGAAGCCGGTCTGCTCCAGAGGCAGCGGGCGGAACAGCACCTCCAGCGTGTCCATGGCGGTGCGCGGGGTGGCGCAGAAGTCGATCAGGCGGGCGAGCCGCTCCTCGTGGTGCGCCTTGAGGACGGCGATGCGGGCATGCAGGCCGTCGAACGGCTCGCCGTGGGAGGGCAGCACGTGCGTGCCCGCGGGCAGCGCCTCGAACGTCTCCAGCGACCGCAGGAAGGCGCAAAGGTTGTCGGCGCCCGGATCGGAGGGCTGCACGCCGATATGGGGCGAGATGTGGCCGAGGATCTGGTCCGCCGCGATCAGCAGGTCGCGCTCCGCGGAATGGAGGCAGATCATCTCCGGCGCGTGGCCCTCGCCGATCATCACCCGCCACTCGGTGCCCGCCATCTTCAGCACGTCGCCCGCGGCGACCCGCAGGTAGCGGCGCGGCAGCGGGCCCACCCATTTCGGGTACAGCATGCCGCGCTTCGGCAGGTACTCCAGGAATTCCTGCGGCGCGCCGGCGCGCCGGCAATGGGCGACCAGCGCGGCCATCTCCTCGGCCGGGTCCTCCTTCAGCAGCAGGTTCGCCTGCAGCCATTCGGTGCGGCTCATATGGAGATCGGCGCCGGTGATCCCGTGGAGCCAGCCCGCGAGGCCGATATGGTCCGGGTGGAAATGGGTGACGAGGAGGCGCTCCACCGGCGCGCCGCCGAGCCGGGGATCGGCGAGCACGCGGGTGAAGATGTCGCGGGTGGGCGCGTCGTCCACGCCCGAATCGATCAGCGTCCAGCCGTCCGCGCCGGAGAGCAGCCAGGCGCTCACCTCGCGCGGCGGGAAGGGCAGGGGCACCCGCACCCTGAGGATGCCCGGAGCGACCTCGCTGAGCTCGGGCGCCTCCACCTGCGTCGAAACCGTCATCGTCGTCCCGCCTCTTCGCGCCGCCTCGGCCAAGGGGCGGTCATGACGCCCGCCTGAGATACATCCGTTGCCGGGCAAAATGCCCATTCGGGCCGGCGAGGCAATGGCAAAGTCGCATCGCGCCGCCAGCTCTCACCGCGTCCAGGTGGCAAAGCGCCCGCCGCTGCGCGCCAGCTCGACCAGCAGCGGCGCCGGCTCGGACCCCGCGCCGCCCGCCGCGTGGGCCGCCTCCATTTCCGCGAGCACGGCGGCAAGGCCCATCTCGTCGGCGGCGAACATGGGCCCGCCCTTGAGGCGCGGGAAGCCATAGCCGTTGACGAAGGCGAGGTCGATGTCGGACGCCCGCAGAGCGATGCCCTCGCCGAGCGCCTTCGCGCCCTCATTGGCCATCACCGCGAGAAGCCGGCGCTGGATCTGCCCGGCGGTGAAGGCGCGCGGCGCGATGCCGGCCGCGCGCCGGGCGGCGGCGACCGCCTCGGCGACGGCCGGATCGGCGGACTTGCCGCCCGCCGCGTCGTAGGCGTACCAGCCGGCGCCGGTCTTGCGGCCGAGCCGGCCCGCCTCCACCAGAGCGTCGGCGATGACGACGTAGCGCTCCGCCGGATCGCGGGTCGCCGCGCGGCGCTTCCTCATGGCATGGCCGATGTCGAGCCCCGACATGTCGGAGACCGCGAAGACGCCCATGGCGAAGCCGTAGGCCTCCAGCGCCGCGTCCACCTCCTCCGGCGTGGCGCCGTCCTCCACCATATATTCCGCGTGGCGGCGGTAGACCGCATAGATGCGGTTGCCGATGAAGCCGTCGCAATTGCCGGCCACCACCGGCTGCTTGCCCATCCGCTTCGCCAGCGCCAGGGCCGTGGCGAGCACGTCCGGCGCGGTCGCCTTCCCGCGCACCACTTCCAGCAGCTTCATGACGTTGGCGGGGGCGAAGAAGTGCAGGCCCACCACGTCCTGCGGGCGGGAGGTCGCGGCGGCGATGGCGTCGAGGTCGAGATAGGAGGTGTTGCTCGCCAGCACCGCGCCGGGCTTGGCCACCGCGTCGAGGCGGCCGAAGATGTCGGCCTTCACCGCCATGTCCTCGAACGCCGCCTCGACGACGAGATCGGCGTCCGCGAGCGCCTGCCAATCGCTGGTGGCGGTGATTGCGGCGAGTCGCTTGTCGGCCTCCGCCTGGGACAGGCGGCCGCTCTTCACGGGCCGCTCATAGAGCCCGCGCACCCGCGCGAGGCCGGCCTCGGCCGCCGCGGCGTCGCGCTCCACCAGCGTCACGGGGAGCCCCGCATCCGCCAGCGCCACGGCGATGCCGGCGCCCATGGTGCCGGCGCCGATCACCGCCGCCTGCTTGAGCACGCGCGCCGCCGCGCCTTCGAGGCCGGGCACCTTGCCGGCCTCGCGCTCGGCGAAGAACAGGTGGCGCAGCGCCTTCGCCTCAAGGCTCTCGCGCAGCGCGAGGAAGGTGGCGCGCTCGTCGGCGAGGCCCGCCGCGAAGGCCGTGCCGCGGGCGGCGCGCACCACGCGCACCGCCTCGGCGATGGCCGGAAGGCCCTTGGCGCCCTTCAGCGCCGCCGCGGCGGCGGCCTCCTCGCGGGCGGCGTCGCCCTCGGGCACCGCGCGCTCGGACAGGCGCCGCTTGGCGGCCTGCGGCGCGCGGGCGACGGCGACGGCGATCAGGTCGCCGTCCACCACCTCGTCCAGCAGGCCGAGGCCGAGCGCGTCCTGCGCCTTGAGGATGCGCCCCTCGCAGACGAGGGCGATGGCGTCGGCGATGCCGACGAGGCGCGCGATGCGCTGCGTGCCGCCGGCGCCGGGGATGATGCCGAGCCGCGTCTCGGTGAGGCCCACCAGGGCCTTGGGGCTGGCGATCCTCAGGTCGCAGGCGAGCGCGACCTCGCAGCCGCCGCCGAGCGCCGCGCCGTCGATGGCCGCCACGACGGGCTTGTCCAGCGCGTCGATGGCCGCGATCACGTCGGGCAGGAGCGGGTCGTCCGGCGGCAGGCTCATCTCGCGGATGTCGGCGCCGGCGATGAAGCGCCCCGGGCCGCCGCTCAGCACGATGGCGCTGACGCCGGGGTCAGCCCCGAGCGCGCCCACGGCGTCGCGCAGGCCCTGCCGCACGCCCTTGGACAGGGCGTTGACCGGCGCATGGTCGATCACCACCACGCCGACCGGGCCGTGCCGCTCGACCCGGACGGGAGAGGTCGCCGCGTCCATGGCTCAGACCCGCTCGATGAGGGCGGCGATGCCCTGGCCGACGCCGATGCACATGGTGGCGACCGCGCGCTTCTGGCCGCGCGCCTCCAGCGCGCTCACCGCCGTCATGGCGAGCCGCGCGCCGGACATGCCGAGGGGATGGCCGAGGGCGATGGCGCCGCCGTGCGGGTTCACGTGCTCCGCATCGTCCGGCAAGCCGAGCTGGCGCAGCACGGCGAGCGCCTGGGCGGCAAACGCCTCGTTGAGCTCGATCACGTCGATGTCGGCGAGGGCGAGACGGTTCTTCTCCAGGAGCTTTCTGGTCGCCGGCGCCGGGCCGATGCCCATGATGCGCGGCGGCACCCCCGCCTGCACCACCGACACCATGCGGGCGCGCGGCGTGAGGCCATACTTGCGGGCCGCCGCCGCCGAGGCGAGGATCAGCGCGCCCGCCCCGTCATTGACGCCGGAGGCGTTGCCGGCGGTCACGGTGCCGCCCTCCTTGCGGAACGGCGCCCTGAGGGCGGCGAGCTGCTCCAGGGTGGTGTCGCGCGGGTGCTCGTCCTTCTCCACGCGGACGAGCGCGCCCTTCTTGCCCTTGATCTCGACCGGAGCGATCTCCCGGTCGAAGAAGCCGCTGTCCTGCGCCGCGCGGGTGCGCTGCTGGGAGCGATAGGCGAACAGGTCCTGGTCGGCGCGCGAGACCTGGAAGTCCTCGGCCACGTTCTCGCCGGTCTCGGGCATGGAATCGACGCCGTACTGCGCCTTCATCAGCGGGTTCACGAAGCGCCAGCCGATGGTGGTGTCGAAGATCTCCGCCTGGCGCGCGAACGCTTCCGCCGCCTTGCCCATGACGAAGGGCGCGCGGGTCATGCTCTCCACGCCGCCGGCGATCACGAGGTCGGCGTCGCCGGTCATGATCGCCCGCGCGCCGATGCCCACCGCGTCGAGCCCCGAGCCGCACAGGCGGTTCACCGTGGTGCCGGGGGCGCTGGCCGGCAGTCCGGCGAGCAGCGCGGCCATGCGCGCCACGTTGCGGTTGTCCTCTCCCGCCTGGTTGGCGCAGCCGAACACCACGTCGTCCAGCGCCTCCCAGTCGACGCCCGCATTGCGCTCCATCAGGACGCGGATGGGATGGGCGGCGAGATCGTCCGTCCGCACGTCCTTCAGCACGCCCGCATAGCGGCCGATGGGCGTGCGCGCGAAATCGCAGATATAGGCGTCGTTCATCGCGTCCTCCGTGCGCAGGCGGGCGCCGCGCGCTCAGTTCTTGATCTTCTGCAGCAGTTCGCGGGCGATGATGAGCTGCTGGATCTGGGTGGTGCCCTCATAAAGGCGGAACAGCCGCACGTCTCGGAAGAAACGCTCAACGGCATATTCCGACATGTAGCCGGCACCGCCGTGGATCTGCACCGCGCGGTCGGCGACCCGGCCCACCATCTCGGAAGCGAACATCTTGCAGGCCGAGGCCTCGATGGTGACGTTCTCGCCGGCATCGCGCCGGCGCGCGGCATCGAGCACCATGGAGCGGGCGGCGTAGGTCTCCGCATAGCTGTCCGCGAGCAGCGCCTGCACCAGCTGGAACTCGGCGATGGGCCGGCCGAACTGCTGGCGCTCGCATGCATAGGCGGCGCTCAGCTCGATGAGCCGCGTCGCCGCGCCCACGCAGACGGCGGAGATGTGCAGACGCCCCTTGTCGAGCACCCGCATGGCGACCCTGAAGCCCTGGCCCTCGGCGCCGACGAGCGCATCGGCGGGGACGACGCAGTCCTCGAACATCACGTCGCTGGTGTGGGCGCCGCGCTGGCCCATCTTGCGATCCCACGGGCCGAGCGAGAGGCCCAGCGCCTCGCGCTCCACAAGGAAGCAGGAGATGCCGCCCGCTCCCGGCGTGTCGGAGGTGCGCGCCATGACGGTATAGAGCCCGGCCTCGGGGGCGTTGGTGATGTATCGCTTGGTGCCGTTGATGACCCAGCTGCCGTCGGCGCGCCGCACCGCCCGGGTGCGCAGGGACGCGGCGTCCGACCCGGCATCGGGCTCGGTCAGGGCGAAGGACGAGACAAGCTCGCCGCTGGCGAGGCGCGGCAGGTAGCGCTGGCGCTGCGCCTCGGTGCCCGCGAGCACGATCGCCTGGGAGCCGATGCCGATATTGGTCCCAACCGCCGAGCGGAAGGCGGGCGCGGCGCGACAGAGCTCCATGACGATCTCCACCTCCTCGGCCATGCCGAGGCCGAGGCCGCCCCACTCCTGCGGGATCGACAGGCCGAACAGTCCGAGCTCGCGCATCTGCGAAAGGATGGCCGGATCGATGACGTCGCTCTCCGCCACCGCCGGCTCGGCCGGGATCAGCCGCTCGTCCACGAAGCGGCGGACGGTGTCCTTGAGCAGGGTGAAGGTTTCATGATCCAGCGCCACCGGTACCCTCCCCGAGATGCCGCGCTTGCTCGCATGCGCGCCGACCGGCGTGCACGACAATTCGGGCCGGACACCCCGTTCTCCATCTCCGCGCGAGCCGCCGATCCAGCGACAAAGCGCGTGGATCTGCACGGATCTCGCTCCGGCCGGAAGGGGTATCGGAGTTTCCCCGACAAGTCCAGATTCTAATCCATTATGCGGAACGCATTTTTATTTTCTTGATTTCGATCCCGGCCGGATTATCAGTTTGTCAGCGCGCCGCCCCAGCCGGAAGGATGCTCCGTGTCTCTCAAGAAGCTGATCGACCCCGCCTCCATCGCCATCGTCGGCGTCTCCACCAAGAAGGCCACGTTCCAGGTGGGCGGGCGCGCGATCTTCGATCACCTGCGGCTGCACGGCTACGACCAGCGCATCGATCTGGTGACCCGCGAGAAGGCGGTGATCGATGGCGTCGAGACCGTCACCAGCCTCCGCGAGTTGTCCCATGTTCCGGACTGCGTGGTGATCTCGGTGCCGGCCGACGACGTCTACGCCACGGTGGAAGAGGCGCTCGGCCTCGGGGTGCGGGCGTTCGTGGTCATCACCGGCGGGTTCTCGGAATCCGGCGAGGAGGGCGCCGCCAAGCAGGCGCGCCTCGCCGCGCTGGTGCGCAGCCACGGCGCGGCCATGCTTGGACCGAACACCACCGGCTTCGTCAATCTCGGCCGGCGCGTCGCCCTGAGCTCCACCAGCCGCATCACCGCCAGCCTGCCGCGCCCGGGCGTGGTGGGCCTCGTGGTGCAGAGCGGGGCGCTCGGCAGCGCGCTGATGGAGGAGGCCGAGCGCGCCGGCATCGGCCTCAGCCACGTCATCTCCACGGGAAACGAGGCGGCGACCGGCCTCGCGGACTTCGTGCAGTTCCTGGTCGACGACCCGGCGACGCGCGCCATCGCGCTCTATGTGGAGGGCATCCGCGAGAGCGGCCGGCTGCTGGCGGCCGCGCGCAGCGCCCATGCCGCCGGCAAGCCGGTGGCGCTCTACAAGGCTGGCCGCTCGGAGGCAGGCAGGCGCACCGCCGCCGGCCATACCGGCGCGCTGGTCGGCGAGCGCGGCGCCTACGAGGCGGCGGTGCGCCAGCTCGGCTGGGTGGATGTCGCCGCCATCGAGGACCTGCTGCCGGTGGCGCAATATGTGGCGACCGCCTGCGCCACCCGCAGCCTTGGCATCCTCACCGTTTCCGGCGGCTATGGCGGCTGCGTCGCCGACGCGCTGGAGAGCAGCGGCGCCGTGTCCCTTCCCGCGCCCGGGGAGGCCACCGTGGCGCGCATGCGGGCCGACATCCCGGCGTTCCTGTCCACCAGGAACCCAGTGGACATCGCCGGCACGCCGTTCCGCCGTCCCGAGGGCTTCGCCACCTGCCTCGACGCCTTCGCGGACGATCCCGCCTTCGACGGCATCGCGGTCGCCAATACCCCCATCGTGCCGCCCTGGGCGGAGAACGTGGCCGATGCGATGATCGCCGCCAGCCGGCGCACCGGCAAGCCGATCTCGCTGGTCTCGCCCGCGGAGATCTTCAACGGCGCCGCGCTCGGGCGGCTGCGGCGCGAGGGCGTGCCGGTCTTCACCCGCATCGACACCTTCGTGGCGGCGGTGGCCGGTGCGGCGGTGGCCGACGCGGCGCGGCGCGCGCCCCCCCGCCTGCTGCGCGAGGGTCCGGCCGAGGGCCGGGAGCTGCGCCTCGACGGCGTGCCGGTCGCCCTCAGCGAGGCGGCCAGCAAGGACCTGCTGAAGGCCCGCGGCCTCGCCTTTCCGCGCGAGGCGTTCGTGCCCGGCGCAGACGGTGCGGCGGTCCTCGCCGCCGCCCGCGAGGTGGGCTATCCGGTGACGCTGAAAGGCATGGCCGCCGGGGTGGTCCACAAGTCCGAGCTCGGCCTCGTGGCCGTGGCGGTGCCCGACGAGGCGGCGCTCAAGGCGAGGATCGCGGCGATGCTGGACAGCATCAAGACGCATGCCCTCACGCTTGAAGGCTTCCTCCTCGCCGAGACGGTGCGGCCCCAGGCGGAGGTGATCCTTGGCCTAGGCCTGGACCCGGAGTTCGGCCCCACCCTCACCTTCGGTGCCGGCGGCATCTACACCGAGATCATGCGGGACGTGGCGGTGCGCATCCTGCCGCTGGACCCCCAGGAGATCGCCGCCATGATTCGCAGCTGCCGGATCGCGGCGCTGCTCGAAGGCGCGCGCGGCCGGCCGGCGCTCGACGTGGAGGCGCTGACCGACCTTGCGGTCGCCGTCGCTGACCTCGCGCCCGGCCTCGGCCACGACTTTGCGGGCCTGGAGCTCAACCCGGTGGGCGTGGGACGCGCCGGCGAGGGCGCGTGGATCCTCGACGCCACCGTGTTCCGCATGGGCGCGCCGTCGTGAGCGCGCCGGGCAAGAGGCGCGAGAAGCGCATCGCCGCAAAGGATGCCGGCGCCCTGATCGCGCGCACACTCGCCGACGGGGACCTCCTCGCCATCGGCGGCTTGTTCAAGCAGGGCCGCCCCTTGGCCCTGGTGCGCGAGGTGATCCGGCTCGGCCGCAAGAAGCTCAAGCTCGTCTCCTCGCCCGGCTCCGGCTTCGACGTGGACCTGCTGATCGCTGCGGGCTGCGTGGCGGAGACGTTCCTGCCGGCGGTGACGCTGGAGGACCGCATGTGCCCCGCCTTCCGCGGCGCCGTGGAGGCGGGCACCGTCACCGCCCACTGCGTCGACGCGCTGTCTATCGTCGGCGGGCTCCTGGCGGCGGCGAACGGCGTGCCGTTCCAGCCAGTGGCGGCCTGGAAGGGCTCGGACGTGCCGAAGCACAATCCGCTCGTCGCCCCAATCACCTGCCCGTTCACCGGCGAAGCGCTCTACGCCACCCGCGCCATCCGCCCCAAGCTCGCTTTGCTCCATGCCCAGGAGGCCGACGCCTACGGCAACGTGCGCCACCTCGCCACCATGACCTATGCGGACCAGCTCATCGCCCGCGCCGCCGAGACGGTGATCGTGAGCGTCGACCGCATCGTCCCGCCGGATGAGATCATCGCGCGCCCGCGCGAGACCTCCATCCCCTGCATCTATGTGGACGCGGTGGTGGAGATCCCCTACGGCGCCCACCCCACCGGCAGCTTCCCGCTCTACTCCATCGACGAGGCCTATATCGAGCACTATGCCGACCTCGCCGAGGCCGCCCGGCGCGGCGCCGACGGCGCGCGGGAAAGGCTGGCCGACTACATCGCGGCTCACGTGCGCGCGCCGGCGCGCCAGGAGGACTATCTCGCTCTCGCCGACGGCACCGCCCGAATGCGCGCGCTCGAGGAGGAGGCCGCATCCCTATGACCACCGACTGCGCGCCGGCCGAGCTCCAGGCCGTCTATCTCTCCCGCGACCTTGAGGATGGCGAGCTCGGCGCTGCCGGGGCGTCGGCGGCCATTCCCATGGCGGCGATCCTGCTCGCCCGCCTCACCCATGCGCCGAACATTCAGATCGCCGGCGAGATGTTCGTCAATCCGCGGCCCAGAAAGCTGTGGAACTCCATGCTGGACGACCGGGCGCTCGGGGCGTGCGAGGCCTCGGAGACGTTCCTGGAACTGTTCGGCCACTCCCATCGCGGCCTCGACTTCTTCTTCCACAACGGCATGCAGGTGGACGCGCACGGCAACATCAACCTGCATTTCGTGGGCGGCACCATCGACAAGCCGAAGATGCGCGGGCCGGGTGCCGCCAACATCTCCTATGCCGCCATGTCGCGGCGCTTTTACATCTGCACAACCGCGCACTCGCCCCGCACCTTCGTGGAGAAGGTGGACTTCGTCACCTCCCCCGGCTTCCTTGACGGGCCGAAAAGCGTCAAGGCGGCCGGCCTGAAGGGCGGCCCCCGCTTCTGCATCACGCCGCTGGCGGTGATGGACTTCAACCCGCAGACCCTGCGCATGCGCCTGAAGTCGGTGCATGCCTGGAGCTCGGTGGACGAGGTGGCGGCGAAGACCGGCTTCGCGCTCGAAGTGCCGGCCGAGGTGCCGGAGACGCCCGCGCCCACCGCGCGCGAGCTGGAGCTGCTGCGCGGCATCGTGGACCCCGACGGCCTGCTGCGGAACTGAGCGCCGCCCCGGCCTCAGGAGGCGCGGGCGCGCAGGGCGAGCGCGGCGTCGAGCGCCGCGTCGTGCTCGGCGCTGCCATGGGCGGCCGCCTGCATGGCGGCGGCGGCGCCGAGGAAGTCCTGAAGATGGGTGCGCTCCGCCATGCGCAGAAGGCGCTTGGTCATGCGGATCGCCGGCGCGGGCTTGGCGGCGATCTCGCCGGCGAGCGCGAGCGCGCGCGGCAGAAGCTCCTCCTCTGGCACCACGTCGAGCACCAGGCCGAGGCGCAGCGCCTCCGCGGCATCGATGGGCCGGCCGCGGAAGCTGATCTCGCACGCCCGCTGGTAACCCACATGGCGCACCAGGAACCAGCCGCCGCCGTCTCCGGAGACGATGCCGAGATTGACGAACACCTCGCCGAACAGCGCCGTGCCCGAGGCGAGGCGCATGTCGCACATGAGGCTCAAGTCGCAGCCCGCGCCCATGGCCGGCCCGTTCACCGCGGCAATGGTGGGGATGTCGAGCCGCTGCATGATCTGCGGGATCTGCTGCACGCCCGACAGGTAGGCCTCGGCGATCTCCACCGCCGGCCCCGCGAACATGCCGGCCTTCGCCCGCATGTCCTTCACGTTGCCCCCGGCGGAGAACACCGGCCCCGCGCCGGTGATCACCAGGACGCGGACGGCGCCGTCCTGCTCCACCTCCCTGAGCCGCGCCACCAGGGCATCGAGCATGTGGCGGTCGGAGAGCGGATTGCGCCGCGCGGGATCGTTCAGGGTCAGGAGCGCGACGCCGTCGGGCCGGCGATCCAGCAGGACCTCATCGGACATCGGAAACCTCCGGGACACCGGGATGGGCCGCCACGTTGCCGTCCAGCAGGCGGCGCTCGATCTCGCGGGCGATCTGCACGAGGCGCTGGCCGATCTTGCGCTGCTTCCAGCCAGGCAGGTGCCGGGCCGGGGCGCCGCAGGCGAGCGCGTAGACCGGCGAGCCGCCGGGGAAGACCAGCGGCACGGCCACGCCGTTGATGTCGGTGTTCCAGCTCGCGGACGCGGTGGTGAAGCCCTGCTCGGCCACCTCGCGCCGCCCGGTCTCGATGCTGGCGAGCAGGGTGTCCCAGCGCTTGGCGTGGCGCTCGCGCAGCAGGCCGAGGAGATACTGGAGCTCGTTCTCGGCCAGCGGCGCGATCAGGGCATGTCCGGTGGCGGTGCCTGCCAGCGGGATGCGCGAGCCCACTTCCAGGCGCAGGGTCATGAGCGTGTTGAGGGAGTGGCACACCTCGAGCTCGATCACGTCGAGGCGGTCGCGCGCGGCGAGGGAGGCATGGACCGCGAAGGTGTCCGCCAGCTCCTTCAGGTAGGGCCGCACCAGGTCGCCGAGGCTGAACGGCTCGCGCGCGGCGAATCCCAGCGCCAGCACCGCCGTGCCGATGCGGAACTGCCGCCGGCGTGGCGAATAGTGCAGATAGCCGAGGCCGGCCAGCGCCTGGAGCAGACGCGACGTGGTGGGCTTGGGCAGGCCCACCTTCTCCGCCGCCTCCATGCCGCTGAGCCAGACCGACTGGGTGGTGCCGAACGCCTCGAGCACGATGAGCCCGCGCGCCAGCGCGTTCACGAAGTCGCGGTCCTGCGCGATCACCCCGCGCTGGCGGCGGCGGCGCACCATGTCGCGCGGGGCCGGGGCGGCCCGGTCTTCGGCGGTGCTTTCGTCGATCTGGTCATCCATGGAAAGGTCAGTCGCCCCAGAAGCTCGCGCCCAGTTGATCCATGCGGTGGCCGATCTCGCTCGACATGGCCATCAGCTCCGGTCCCAGCTCGTCCTGGAACCGCGCCGGATCGAGATCGCGCCGCCGCGTGCCGCAATTGAGCGCCAGGATGGTTTCGCCGCGGTCGAGCCACACCGGCGCGCCCACCGCATATATCTCCCGGCGCCAGTCGCCGAAGGAGACCGAGAAGCCACGCCGGTCCACCTCGGCGATGGCCTCGCGCAGGCCATCCTCCATCGCGTCGGCGGAGGGGCCAGCCGCGGCGCGGATGGCCTGCATGTGGGCCTCGCGTGCCGGCGGCGGCAGCGCCCACATATAGGCCCGCCCCATGGCCGACTGGGCGATGGGCACCAGGGCGCCGATATGCAGGCGCATGGTGATGGTCTCGGGACCCGAGCAATAATGCAGATAGATCATGTCCGGACCGTTGCCGATGCCGAGCGCGACCGACATTTCGTGCTTGTCGGCCATGGCCTGCATCAGCGGCTCGGCCACCTGGCGCACCGAGAGCGTGCGCAGCACCGTGTAGCCGAGCGTGGAGACCTTGTCGCCGAGGTGGTACTGGGCGTGCGGCCCCACCTGCCGCAGATAGCCCATGGCGCACAGCGTGTAGGCGAGCCGCGCCACGGTCGCCTTGGGCAGCCCGGTGCGCTCGGCGATCTCCTTGTTGCCGAGCGGCGCGTCGATGGCGCGGAAAGCCCGCAATATGGCGAGCCCGCGCGCCAGCGAGACGACCTCGGTGGTCTTGTCCTTGGATGGCGCCATGATCCTTCCCACGCTCGCACCCTCAAGCCGGATTCGCCTACGCCGAATCCGGCTCTCTCAATAAGTTAGAGAGCGAACCACAGTCCACGTGGAAGCGCCTCGCGCTTCCGGAGCGACCAATCGCACTCTAAGTCCCGGTCCAGACCGGCGCGCGCTTCTCGGCGAAGGCGCGCGGGCCCTCCTGAGCGTCGCGGCTGTCATAGACGGAGCGATAGATCTGCTTGGCCTCGGCAAGGCCGGCGTCGCAGCCCAGGCTCATGGCATTGAGCAACGACTGCTTGCCCGCCGCCACCGAGAGCGGAGCGTTGGCGACGATGATGCGCGCCAGCGTCCGTGCCCGCTCCAGCGCCGCTTCTGCCGTCGGCTCCACATAATTGACGAAGCCGATGGCGTGCAGGCGTTCGATCGTCTGGGGCTCGCCGGTGAGGACCATCTCCATCACCAGCGGCTGCGGCATCTGCCAGAGGAGCGGCACCGCCCAGGGCGAGCCGCGCCCGCGCTTCACCTCGGTGATCCCGCCGCTGGTGCCGGCGACGCCGATGCGGATGTCGGCGTTGAGCGAGAGCATGAAGCCGCCTGCGGCGAAGTGGCCGGTCATGGCGGCGATGATAGGCGCGCGCACGCGGCGCATGCGCTCGTGAAACGGGTCGCGAATTATCTGCAGTACGTCGCCGCCCTTGGCACCGATGCTGCTCGCCTCCTTCAGGTCCATGCCGGCGCAGAACGTGCCGCAGGGCGCGGCGGTGAGGATCACGGCGCGGATCTCGGGGCGCCGGTCTACCTCCTCCCACAGGTCGAAGAGCCTCTCGGCGGCAGCGACCGACAGGGCGTTGCGCCGCTCCGGGCGGTTCAGGGTGATGGTGGCGAGGCCGTCTGCGGCCTCGAATTGCACGATCTCGTCGGGATGCATCACCGATTCCGTTCCTTGCCGAATGATGGCACGGCGATCAGGCTACATCAAAAACTCACTGTGCGGAACGTATTTTCAAAATGTAATTGTACCTTCCTCCGATCTGTGTCACGTTCATAAGTATCGGGACGATGAGGGCCCGGCCCGGCGCGTTCGTGCGCGCCGCCGGCGTTCATCCCGTGACCGCCGGCGCGACCCGGCGTGCGACAAGAAAAACTTTGGAGGAACGACATGCGGGGACACTTCTCTCGCGCTATTGGGCTTCTCATGGGCCGCCGGCGCGGCCGCGGCCGCGCGTCGGCCCTCTTCTGCGGCGGCGCCTTCGCGGCGCTGCTGGCGCTGCCGGCCGGGGCGGAGACGCTCACGCTCGGCGCCACCAACGCCACGTCGAGCCACTACCAGGTGGCCGTGGGCATGGCGCAGGCCATCGAGAAGGGAAATCCGGGCACCACGGTCACGGTGGTGGAGACCGGGGCCAGCGTCGACAACGTGCGCCGGCTGGCGCGGGGCGAGATCGACCTCGGCCTCGTGGCGGGCGACGTCTTTGTGCAGGCGAAGAACGGCACCGGCCAGTTCGAGGGCAAGCCGGTGGCCGACCTCGTGGCGCTCTACCCCTATGACGATTCCATCATCAACATCGCGGTGCGCGTCGACAGCGGCATCACCGACCTCAACGGGCTGACGGGCAAGAACTTCACGCCCGGCATTCGCGGCAGCGGCGGCGAGCTGCTCGTCACCCAGAGCTTCAACCTGCTTGGCATCAAGCCGCGCTACATCTACGGCACCGTGAACGACGCCATCGAGGGCGTCGGCAACAACCAGCTCGTGGGCTACTCCAAGTACGCCGCCGCCTCGCGCGTCGACGCGACTCTGCGCGAGCTGATGACCAAGGTGGACATGCGCATCCTGGGCTTCAACAAGGAGCAGCAGGAGAAGGTGCTCGCCAAGATCCCGGGCGTGAGCTTCGTCACCATCCCGGTCGGCTTCATCAAGGACAACCCGGCCTTCGCCACGCCCTCGGTGCCGATCGTCTATGCCACGCGTTTGTCGCTGATGAACGATGCGACCGCGAAGAAGATCGCCCACGCCATCGACCAGAACCGGCAGATCCTCATCAGCGTGTGGCCGCAGCTGAAGGACTACGACTTCAAGAAGTCGCTGCTCGAGACGGTCGAGATCGGCATCGCCGTCCATCCCGGCGCGCTCGCCCACTGGAAGTCGGCGCAATAATTCCTTCGGCTGCGAACGTCAGAGGCGCTCAGATGGCAGACGGCACCACCGACAGCTGGCTCGGCAAGAGCACGGCGTTCTCCTTGCGGATCATCCTCATCGGATTCGCGCTGTTCCAGCTCTACACCTCGTTCGCGGGGATGATGGAGCCGCTGGTCCAGCGGGGCCTGTTCCTCGGGCTCGGGCTCGGGTCGGTGTTCCTGCTCTCGGCCGTCGAGGGCGGGAGCAAGGGCGCGCGCCGCATCCTCGACATCGTGCTGGCGCTCGCGGGCTACTACGTCTGCTTCCACGTGGCGCTCAACAACCAGCGCCTGTCCGACTTCATCGGCGAGTTGAGCACGCTCGACCTCGCGCTCGGCTTCATCGCGCTGGCCCTGGTGCTGGAGGCGGCGCGCAGGACCATCGGCTGGTTCCTGCCGCTGCTCGCGCTCACCGGGCTACTCTATTTCTATCTGGGCAGCGCCTATGTGAGCGGGCCGTGGCAGCCGCCGCGCGTCTCCACCCTGACGCTGATCGAGACCACCTACGCCTCCACCGAGACCATCTTCGGCTACATGGTCGACATGGGCACCCGGGTGATCGCGGTGTTCATCATCTTCGGCGCGCTGCTGCTCAGCACTGGGGCGACGGAGATCTTCATCAAGCTCGCCACCCTGATCGCCGGCCGCAGCTGGGGCGGCCAGGCGAAGGTGTGCACCGCCTCCTCCGCCCTGTTCGGGACGGTGACCGGATCGGCGGTGGCGAACGTGATGGCGCTCGGCCCCATCACCATCCCCACCATGCACCGGGCGGGCTACACCAAGAGCTACGCCGCCGCCATCGAGGCGGTGGCGTCGGCGGGCGGGCAGATCATGCCGCCGGTGATGGGGGCGGGCGCCTTCATCATGGCGGAGATGCTGGACATTCCCTATTCCAGCGTGGTCGGCGCCGCCCTCATCCCGGCCATCCTCTACTTCCTCACCATCTGGTTCAGCGTCGGATTCCGCGCGCGCAAGATGAACATCCGCCCGCTCGACCGCTCGGAGATGCCGTCGGCGCGCGAGCTGCTCGACCCCTACACCGCCTTGCCCATGTATCTGCCGGTTGGCGTCCTCATCGGCATGCTCGCCATGGACCTCACCCCCACCCTCGCGGGCGCGACGGCGGTGGCGATGCTGGTCGTCACCCAAGTGATCCTGCGCGGCGCGAAATGCTTGGCCGAGGGCCGCGCTCATGAGCTCGGCGCCACCTACAGCGAGTATCTGGGCCAGGTGCTGGAAGGCCTCTACGACGCCGGCCGGGCCATCGCTATGATCGCGGTGCTGCTCGCCTGCGCGGCGATTGTGGTGAAGGTGCTCACCGCCACCGGGGTGGGTGTGAAGGTGTCGAGCCTCATCCTGTCGCTGTCGGGCGAGAACCTCGTCTTCGTGCTGATCCTCACCGCGGTGCTCGCCATCCTTCTCGGCATGGACGTGCCCACCACCGCCTCCTACATCCTGGCGGCGGCGGTGGCGGCGCCCATCGTCATCAAGCTCGGCGTCGCCCCGCTCAACGCCCACCTGTTCATCTTCTATTTCGCGATCCTGTCCGCCATCACGCCGCCGGTCTGCGCGAGCGTGTTCGCGGCTGCTTCGATAGCGAAAGTGAACTTCTGGAAGGTGGGCGGGCATGCGGTGGTGCTGGCCATCGGGCTCTACCTGATCCCGTTCCTCTTCATCTTCCGCACCGGGGTGCTGATGGAGGGCTCGTGGCTGCAGATCGCCTATGACACGGGCATCACCTCCATCGCGATCATCGCCATCACGGCGGCCTCCACGGGCTACTTCTTCGGCCCGCTCAACTGGCCGCTGCGGATCTTCGTCTATGGCGCGGCGGCGCTGCTGTTCTATCCGGCGGCCTGGAGCGACATCGTCGGCCTGATCATGATCGCGGCGCTGGCAGGGGTGAGCCACTTTCGCGAGCCGCGATCGGCCGGCGCCGCACAGCGGCAGCCCGCGGATCTGAAGCTTTAGCTTCGGCCGCGCCTGCGCCGCGGCCCTGGCCCCCCGCACCGTCGATCGAAATCCTTGCGCCCGGATCGTCCCGCGATCCGGGCGCAAGCTGTTTCGGGCCACAAAAGACGCGCCGCCGCGCGCGGGCGCCCGGCGAGGCGTCCGGCGCTTCGCGATGGCCGTCGTGGTTTTCAGGAAGATCAGCACGCCGCCGCACCGGAACATATCCCGGTCGACAAGGCGGCAATGGCGCGAGCGCCGGCGGGACCTAAGCCTTGTACCGGCGCGCGGCGCGGGCGCGGCGCTCCAGCCACCAGCCGAACGGCTTCGGCCAGTGCGCCCAGCCGCCGTCCTCAACAAGCGTGGCGGCGGCGTGGAGCGCCCAGTTCGGATCGGCGAGCATCGCGCGGCCGATGGCGACGAGGTCCGCATCCTCGCGCGTCAGAACCGCCTCGGCCTCGGCCGCATCGGCGATGCCGCCGACCGCGATCACGCAGGCGCCGGTCGCCCGCCTGAGCTGGCTCGCGAACGGCACCTGGAAGCCTGGGCCGCGGGGCACCATCATCTGGCCGCTCGGCAGGATCATGCCGCCCGAGGAGCAGTCCACCAGGTCGACGCCGGCGGCGATCAACGCCTTCACCAGCACCTGGGAATCCTCCAGCGACCAGCCGATGCCGATCCCGTCCACCGACGAGATTCGGCAGGCGAGCGGCTTGTGCGCCGGCCAGGCCGCCCGCACGCCCTCCACCACTTCGAGAGGAAATCGCATGCGCCCCTCGATCGCCCCGCCGTACGCGTCGGCGCGGGTGTTGGAGAGGGGCGACAGGAAGCTGTGGAGGAGATAGCCGTGGGCCATGTGGATCTCGATGAGGTCCACGCCCGCCGTATCGGCGCGCCGGGCCGCAGCCGCGTAGGCGGCCACGAGCGGGGCCATGTCGGATGGCGCCATCGCGCGCGGAACATGGCCGCCGGGAGCCGCGGGCGCATCGGTCGGCCCGAGCACCGCCCCGCCGGCCTCCGGCGCGAGCGGCCGGAACCCCTCCCACGGCGCGGACGTCGCCGCCTTGCGGCCTGCATGCTGGAGCTGCACGCCGAGCGCCGCGCCGCAGGCGTGGACCGCTTCCGCGAGGCCGCGCAGGGCGTGTTCCTGCGCACCGTCCCAGAGCCCGAGATCGAGGTCGGTCGAGCGCCCCTCCGGGGTCACGGCGGTGGCCTCCGCCACCACCAGCCCGGCGCCGCCGAGGGCGAAGCGCGCGAGATGCGCCTGGTGCCAGGCCGTCGCGCGCGCCTCGGGCGCGCTGTAGGTCTGCATGGGCGAGACCACCACGCGGTTCTTCAGCGTGAGGCCGCGCAGGCCGAGGGGCTGGAACAGACGCGCCATCTCAGCCCGGGTTCTGGTGCATGGCCTTGGCGATGATGGTGCGCTGGATCTGCGAGGTGCCGCCGCCGATGGTGCTCTGCATGCCTTCGCGGAAATAGCGCTCCATGTCCGAGTCCGGCAGCATGGAGTGCCCGCCGAGGATCTGCATGCCCATGCGCGAGACATTCTGCAGCGTCTCGGATGCGAACAGCTTGCCCATGGCCACCTCCTTGGCGCACGGCTCGTGCCGTGAGGCGAGCTCGGCGCCGCGGTAGACCAGGAGCCGGGCGGCATCCACCTGGGTCTGCATGTCGGCGAGCATGTGGCGGATCACCTGGAAATCGAAGATCGGCCGGTCGAACTGCTCGCGCTCGTGGGCATAGGCGAGCGCGTCGCTCACCGCGGTCTGGGCATTGCCCACATAGGCGGCGGACACCGCGATGCGCTCCAACTCCAGATGATCGGTGATGATCTCCCATCCCTGCCCCTCGTGACCGAGCAGGTTGGCGGCGGGCACCCGCGCGTCGTCGAGGAAGATCTCCGTGGTGCCGGTGGCGCGGCGCGCCAGAGTCGGCAGCCGGCGGATGTCGACGCCCGCCGTGTCGTTGGGCACCAGCAGCACCGAGAGCCCGCGGTGCTTGGCGGTCTCCGGGTCGGTGCGCACCAGCATCTGGATGGTCACGTTCTGCGCCGCCGCGCCGCTGCACCAGAGCTTCTGGCCCTTGATGACGTAGCTCTCGCCGTCGCGTCGGGCGCGGGTGCGAGTGCTGGCAGCGTCCGAGCCGGCCGAGGGCTCGGAGATGGAGATGGAGAAGCGCCGCGCGCCGGACATGAAGGGTTCGAGATAGTCCGCCTTCTGGGCGTCGTTGCCGAACTTCACGATGTTCATGGCGGTGAAGGTGGGCACCAGCACCGCAGTCGCGAAGTCGAAGCCGAACTTGCCGAGCCCCTCGCACATGAGCGCGTAGTCGAAGATGTCGCCGCCGTAGCCGCCGTGATCCTCCGGGATCAGCAGGCGCAGCCAGCCTTCCTTGGCGATCTTCTCATAGCCTTCGTAAGGGTAGGCGCGCGCCTCGTCCTGGGTGCGGATGTATTCGCGCGTGATCTCCTTCTCCATGAAGCGGTCGACGGTGTCGTGCCAGGCGCTCTGTTCGCTGTTGAGGAAGTTCATTGGGCCGCAGGCTCCGCAAGGGTGAAGGGGTCGTTCGAGGGCGGCAGCAGGCGCGCGCCCAAGATGAGCAGGCTGAACTCGCAGCGCATGACTTTTTCCCGGCGCTGGTTCGCGCCGACGAGCTCGAGCGTGGCGACGCCGGCGCCTCCGTCCTTCTCGCGCAGGTCGATGATCTCGGAGCGCGCCCACAGGGTGTCGCCGATGAAGGTGGGCTTGAGGAATCGCAGCCGGTCCACGCCGTAGAACGCGTCCACCACGCTCGAATCGAAGGGCAGGAGCGCGTTGACGATGGAGAAGACGAGCGAGCCCTGAACCACCCGCCGGCCGAAGCGCGCGGTCTTGGCGAACTCCTCGTTGGCGTGGATCTCCAGCCAGTTGCCGGTGAGCATGCAGAAGTTGACCACGTCGGTCTCGGTCAGCGTGCGCCCGCGCGAGACCTTGGACTGGCCGACCTTCAATTCGGGAAACGGCTGATCGATCATCGCTCCTGCTCTTCCTTCCTGGTCACCGGCCCTGCCAGACGGGCACGCGCCCCTCGGCGAAGGCGCTCGGCCCTTCCTGTGCATCGGCGCTGGCATAGACCGCGCGGTGAAGCTCGGCGCCGCGCGCGAGCCCGCCCGCGCAGCCGAGGTCCATGCCGGCGGCGAGCGTTGCCTTGGCGGCGCGCACGGAGAGCGGCGCGTTCCGGGCGATCTGGCCGGCGAGGGCGAGGGCGCGCGCCAGCACCACCTCCGGCGTCGCCTCGAGATGGTTGACGAAGCCGTGGCGCCACAGCTCCTCCACGGGCAAAGGCGCGCCGGTGAGCATCATCTCGCTCAGCACCGGCTGCGGCAGCATCCACAGCAGCGGCACGGCCCAGGAGGTGCCCCGGCCGAACCGCACCTCGGAGATGGCGGCGCGCGATCCGGCGAGGCCAACGCGGATGTCGGCGCCCATGGCGAGCAGCATGCCGGCGCCGCTGAAATGGCCGTTGAGCGCCGCCACCACCGGCTGGCGGACTGCGCGCAGGCGCTCCTGGAACGGATCGGCGATGCGTGCGAGGAGGTCCGCGCCCTCGGCCCGCGCCGCGGCCATCTCCTTGAGATCCATGCCGGCGCAGAAGGTGCCGCACGGGGCGGCGGCGAGCACGACGGCGCGGATCGCCTGGTCCGCGTCGATGCGGGCCCACGCGGCGGTGAGCGCGTTCGCCATGGACGCGGTGAGGGCGTTGCGCCGCGCCGGCCGGTTCAGGGTGACACGCGCGATGCCGTCGGCGACGGCCAGTTCCACCTCATCCGCCTGCATGGCGCGGCGCCTTCCTCCAGGGCGGGCCCGATGGCGGGCCGGAGCGCTCGGGGCGCCCTTCTCTGGCGACGACCTTAGTGCCTGCCCGGCGGGCGGGTCAAACAAAAATCCATCTTGCGGAACTGATTTTCGAAATACACTTGACTTTACGCCCCGCAGCGACGCACCCTCTGCATCGATCCGGACCCTGCGGGACCCGGCGCGCCTCGGCGCGCCCCGGCCTATGGCGTTGCGGAAGAATGATTTCTTTGGGAGAGGCGCGCATGAGGCGTTCGCTGAGGCTCGGGGCCGGTTCCGGCTTCTGGGGAGATGCCTTCGACCCTGCGGTCGAGCTGCTGGAGCGGGGGACGCTCGACTATCTCTCCATGGACTATCTCGCCGAGCTGACCATGGCGTTGCTCCAGCGCCAGCGCCTGAAGGACCCGGAGACGGGGTACATTCCCGATCTTCCCGCGCACCTTTCCGTTCTTCTTCCTCTCGCCCGCAAGAGCGGCACCCGCATCGTCTGCAACGGCGGCGGCGCCAACCCGCGCGCGGCCGGCGAGCGCATCCGCTCGCTCGCCCGCGAGCTCGGGCTGAACGGCCTGCGCATCGGCGTGATCGAAGGCGACGACGTGCTCGACCGGCTGGACGAGCTGATCGAGAGCGGCACCGACCTCACCAACATCGACACCGGCGAGACCAACTTCGCCGCCATCCGCAACCGCGTGGTGGCCGCCAACGTCTATACCGACAGCTCCGGCATCGTGGAGGCGCTCGCCCAGGGGGCGGACGTGGTGATCGCCGGCCGGGTCTCCGACAACGCGCTCTATGTGGGCCCGCTGATGCACGAGTTCGGCTGGAGCTACGGCGCGGCCGACACCGACCGCATCGCCGCCGCCATCACCATCGGCCACGTGGTGGAGTGCGCCGCCGCCGCCACCGGCGGCATGTCCTCCCGCTTCGACGAGATGCCCAACATGGGCAGGGTCGGCTTTCCCATCGTCGAGTTCGACGGCGACGGCACCGCGGTCATCACCAAGCTCGACCAGACCGGCGGACGCGTGGACCCGTTCACCGTCAAGGAGCACCTCGTCTACGAGATCGGCGATCCGCGCCGCTACCTCATGCCGGACGGCGTCGCCGACTTCACTCGCGTGCGGCTGGAGGAGATCGGGCCGGACCGCGTCCGGCTCTCCCACATGGGCGGCGGCCCGCGCCCGGAAACCCTCAAGCTGGTGGTGGGCTACGAGGACGGCTGGATCGGCGAGGGCATGATGTTCTTCCCCTGGCCCGACGCGCTGGGGCGCGCCGAGAAGGCGAAGCAGACCCTCGGCGAGCGCTTCGAGCGCCTGAAGCTGAAGGCCGACGCGGTGCAGTTCGACCTCGTGGGCGTCAACATGCTGCACGGGCCGGCCTCCCCCATGCCGGATTACGAGCCGGCGGAGATCGGCCTGCGCGTCGCGGTCCACACCGCCACCCGCCAGGAGGCGGAGAAGGTGCGCCGGGCCTGCGCGCAGCTCTGGATCATGGGGCCGGGCGGCACCTCCTTCGGCACGCCCATGAAGCCGCGCCCGGTCTACGGCGTGTGGCCCACCCTCGTGCCGCAGTCCGTGGTGACGCAGCGCGTCTCGCTCCTGGAGGCCTGAGCCATGCAGCTTCTTCGCGACTTCGCCTATGTGCGCTCCGGCGACAAGGGCGACGTGGTCTCGGTGGGGGTCATCGCCCGCACGCCGCAGGATTATCCCGTGCTCCTGGCGAGCCTCACGCCCGAGCGGGTCAAGGCGCTGTTCGGCGACTGGGTCCAGGGCGACGTGGAGACCTATCCCATGGACAATATCGAGGCCGTGGTCGTGATCATGCGCCGGGCGCTCGGCGGCGGGGCGACGCGCACACTGCGCCTCGACCAGACCGGCAAGGCCATGGGCAACGGCCTGCTGCGCCTTCCGGCCGTGCTGCCGCCCGCCGGATCGGAGGCCGCCTGAATGGCGGCCCTGCCGGACACTCCCGCCCAAGACCCCGAGCAAGAGCCGGCGCAAGCGGTTCCCCCCGACAACGCCGAGGCCTTCCGCCTCCAGTGCGCGGCGATCGAGGAGGCCGCGCGGCTCGCCGCGGCGGGCGGGCCGGCCGAGGCGGTGGCGCGCCACAAGGAGCGCGGCAAGCTGACCGCGCGCGAGCGCATCTCGCTCCTGCTCGACCCGGCGACCCCGTTCCTGGAGATCGGCCGGCTCGCTGCCCACGGCGTCTATGACGAGCCGGTCCCGGCGGCGGGCATCGTCACCGGCGTCGGCAGCGTCGGCGGGCGCCTCGTCATGATCATGGCGAACGACGCCACGGTGAAGGGCGGCACCTATTATCCCCTCACGGTGAAGAAGCAGATCCGCGCCCAGCAGGTGGCGCGGGAGAATGCCCTGCCCTGCGTCTACCTGGTGGATTCGGGCGGCGCCTTCCTGCCGCACCAGGAGGACATCTTCCCCGACGCGCACCATTTCGGCGCCATCTTCCGCAACATCGCCGAGATGTCCGCGCTGGGCCTGCCGCAGATCGCGGCCGTCATGGGCTCGTGCACCGCCGGCGGCGCCTACATCCCCGCCATGGCGGACGAGACGGTGATCGTGCGCGGCACCGGCACCATCTTCCTCGGCGGCCCGCAGCTGGTGCAGGCGGCGACCGGGGTTGTGGTGGAAGCCGAGACCCTCGGCGGGGCCGACGTGCACACCCGCCGCAGCGCGGTGGCCGACCATCTGGCCGAGGACGACGTGGAGGCGCTGTTCCTGGTGCGCGCCATCCTCGCCCGCGCCCCGGCGCCGCCTTTGCCCGGCCCGGACCTTCCGCCCGAGCCGCCGCTGAGCCCGGCCTCGGAGATCGCCGGCCTGATCCCGGCGAGCCCGCGCCAGCGCCTGCCCGCCCGCGAGATCCTCGCCCGCCTCATCGACGGCGGCCGGCTCGACGAGTACCGCGCGCGCTATGCCCGCACCATCATCTGCGGCACCGCCGCCATCGAGGGCTACCGCGTCGGCGTGCTCATGAACGACGGCGTGCTCTATGCCGAGAGCGCGCAGAAGGCGGCGAACTTCATCGAGCTGTGCTGCCAGCGCGGCGTGCCGCTGCTGTTCCTGCACAACATCAGCGGCTTCATGGTGGGCGAGGAATACGAGGCGGGCGGCATCGCCCGACACGGCGCGAAGCTGGTGAATGCGGTGGCGACCGCCGCGGTGCCGAAACTCAGCCTGCTGGTGGGCGGCAGCTACGGCGCCGGCAACTACGCCATGTGCGGGCGCGCCTTCGGCCCGCGCCTCATGGCCATGTGGCCCAATGCGCGCACCTCGGTGATGGGCGGCGAGCAGGCCGCGACCGTGCTCGGCCTGGTGCGCGAGGGCCAGCTGGCCAAGGCGGGGCGGACCTTCGACGCGGAGGAGCGGGCGCGCTTCGAGGCCCCCATCCGCGCCGCCTACGAGCGATCGAGCCACCCGCTCCACGCCGCCGCCCGCCTGTGGGTGGACGCGGTGATCGAGCCGGAGGAGACGCGCGCCTTCCTCGCCCTCGCCCTCGCCATGGCGAAAGGCGGCCCGAAGGGGGAGACCCGCTTCGGCGTGTTCCGGATGTAGCCATGATCGGCAAGCTCCTGATCGCCAACCGCGGCGAGATCGCCCGGCGCATCGCCCGCACCTGCGCGCGGCTCTCCATCCCCTATGTGGCGGTCTATTCCGACGCCGACCGCGGCGCGCCCCACCTGGAGGGGGCGGCGGACCTGGTGCGCATCGGCCCGGCACCGGCGGCGCGCTCCTATCTCGACGGGGCGGCGCTGATCCGCGCCGCGCGCGAGCGGGGTGCCGACGCGATCCATCCCGGCGTCGGTTTCCTCTCGGAGAATGCGGACTTCGCCGCCGCGGTGGAGGCGGCGGGGCTGATCTTCGTCGGGCCGCGGCCCGACACCATCGCCGCGCTCGGCGACAAGGGGCGGGCGAAGGCGCTCATGGCCGAGGCCGGCGTGCCGGTGGTGCCCGGCTCGGCCGCGGCCTCCGACGACGTGGAGGAGGTGGAGCGGCTGATCGCGGCGACCGGCTATCCCGCCTTGCTGAAGCCCGCCGCGGGCGGGGGCGGCAAGGGCATGCAGGTGGTCACGAAGCCGGGCGCCCGCGCCGAGATCGCCTCGGCGATCCGCACCGCACGCTCCAGCTTCGGCGACGGGCGCCTGCTGGTGGAGCGCCTGATCGAGCGGCCGCGCCATGTGGAGGTGCAGGTGTTCGGCGACGGCGCGGGCGGCGCGGTGCACCTGTTCGACCGGGAATGCTCGCTCCAGCGCCGCCACCAGAAGGTGATCGAGGAAGCCCCCGCCTCCACCCTGCCGGACGCCCTCAGGGCGCGCCTCGCGCAGGCGGCGGTCGCCGGCGCGCGGGCCGTGACCTACCGCAATGCCGGCACGTTCGAGTTCATCGTCGGCGCCGATGGGGCATTCTACTATCTGGAGGTCAACACGCGCCTCCAGGTGGAGCATCCGGTGACGGAGGCGATCACCGGCCTCGACCTCGTGGAATGGCAATTGCGCCTCGCCTCGGGCGCGCCGCTACCGCTCGCCCAGGAGCAGATCCACGCGCGCGGCCATGCCATCGAGTGCCGGCTCTATGCGGAGGACCCGGCCGCGGGCTTCCGGCCGGCGCCGGGACGCGTCACGCACCTCGCCTGGCCCTCCGGGGCGCGCATCGACAGCGCGGTCGAGGCTGGAAGCCCCGTGCCGCCCCACTACGATCCCATGATCGCGAAGATCATCGTCCATGGCGACGACCGGCGGCAGACACTGGCGCGCATGCGCGCGGCCCTCGCCGAGACCGCGGTGATGGGGGTCGCGACCAATCTCGGCTTCCTCGCGGCGCTCGCGGCGCGGCCGGAGGTGGCGGCCGGAACGGCGCACACCCGCCTCATCGACGAGGTTCTGCCCGAGCTCCTCGGCGCGGCCGCGCCCGGCGCGCTAGCCGCGGTGGCCGGCGCCGCCGTCGTGCTCGACGCCATGCCGGAGGGAAGCGGGCCGGCCTCGCCCTGGCAGGCGAGCGCGGCGCCCTATGGCCGGCACGCGCTGGCGCAGGGCGCGCCGCTCGGCGCGATGGTCCTGGAAATCGCCGGGGCACGCGCCGCCGTGCGGGTCCTTTCCGCCCGGCGCGGCGCCGTGACGGTGGAGGCCGAGACCGCCGGGATGCGGCTGACCGCGACGGTCGAGGGCGGGCGCGGTTCCGGCGGCCTCCTCGAAGGCATGCTCGACGGCCGGCGCTGGCGCGCGCTGGTGCTGCCCGATGCGGTGGAGGTGATCATCGACGGCGCGCGCGCGGAGGTCTCGCGCCGGGTGCGCGGCGGCCCGGACGAGGCGGAGGCGACCGACTGGGCCAGCGCCGAGATTCCCGGCCTCGTGGTCGCGGTCGCGGCCAAGGCGGGCGAACGGGTGGCCCGCGGCGACGTGCTGGCGGTGATCGAGGCGATGAAGTTCGAGAACCCCGTCACCGCCCCGCGGGACGGCATCGTCGCCGAGATCGTCTGCCGGGTCGGCGAGCAGGTGGAGGCGGGGCAGAGGCTGGTGCGCCTCGCCCTGTGAGCGCCGGCCTCAGGCTGGCATCCGGAAGTCGAGGAAGCTCCGGGTGGGGAAATCGTAGAGCCGCCCGGTGTCCTCGCACGCCGGCAGGCACAACGGTACGATGGCGGCGGCGGCCTCCTCCGCGGTCGGTAGCGTGCGCGGGTCGTCGAGCGACAAATCCGCCACGATCCGCTTCAGCTGGACACCTCCAATAACTGCATTCGTCGCGGTGACTGCCCGCGCCAATGCGGGTGCGCCAGGTGTGGACGGGATGACCTTCGGACAGATCGAGGCGGCGGATATAGACGCGTGGCTGGCGAGCTTGCGCGAGGACCTCGTCTCGAAGTCCTACCAGCCTGATCCAGTGCGGCGGGTGATGATCCCAAAGCCTGGCGGCGGCGAACGTCCGCTTGGCGTCCCGACGATCCGGGACCGGGTGGTTCAGGCCGCAGCCAAGATCGTGCTGGAGCCGATCTTCGAGGCGGACTTCGAGGACGGTGCCTACGGCTATCGGCCGCGTCGGAGCGCGATCGATGCCGTCAAGGAAACGCACCGGCTGCTATGCCGGGGCTATACCAGGGCTATACCGACGTCGTCGATGCCGACTTGTCGAAGTATTTCGACACGATCCCGCACGCGGACCTCCTCCGATCGGTGGCCCGCCGTGTCCTCGACCGGAATGTGCTGCGGCTGATCAAGCTGTGGCTGCAAGTGCCGGTCGAGGAACGGGATGGCGACGGGAAACGGCACATGAGCGGCGGCAAGAGCAGCGCTCGCGGCACCCCCCCAGGGTGGTGTCGCCAGTCCGCTGCTCTCCGTCATTTACATGAACCGATTCCTGAAGCATTGGCGGTTGACGGGGCGCGGCGAGGTGTTCCACGCACATGTCATCTCTTATGCCGACGACTTCGTCATCCTCAGCCGCGGACACGCGGAAGAGGCTCTGACCTGGACGAGGGCGGTGATGACGAAGCTCGGGCTGACGCTCAACGAGGCGAAAACCTCGGTGAAAAATGCCCGGCGTGAAGGCTTCGACTTCCTTGGCTACACACTGGGACCGCGCCACCTTCCCAATGGAGGTCGCTGGCACCTGGGGGCGAGCCCGTCCAAGAAGAGCGTGCAGCGGGTCAAGGTGAAGATCGGCGAACTTCTGGTGCCCGGCAACAAGGGCGCTTGGGACGAAGTGCGAGCACGGTTGAACCGCGTTCTGCGCGGTTGGTCGGCCTACTTCTCCTACGGCGCCCTCGCGTCGGCATACGAGGCCGTCGATCAGCATGTGTATGACCGAACGCGGCACTTCCTCCGTCAACGACACAAAGCGCAGGGGCGTGGAGCGGACCGGTTCTCTCGAGAATATGTCTACGGGGAATTGGCCGTCCGATGCCTTCGACGCGAGCGCAGTCGGTCGTCGCCGTGGGCCTTGCGGTGAAACCAGTCGGAAAGCCGGATGCGGGAAATCCGCACGTCCGGTTTGATGAGCGGGGACGGGAAACGGGGCAATGCCACCGCGCCCGTCCTCGACTCTACAGATCGCCCAGGCGAGCCTCACCATTTCGGAAGGCGGCAAGGCGATCGGCGCCATCACGGTCGGCTTGCTGATCTTCGTCATGGTCCACGGGGCCGACGTGCAGGACCGCGACGGTGCTCCCGACCTGCTCAGGGCGATCCGCTCCCGCCATCCGTGGCTGCGCCAGGTCTTCGCCGATGGCGGCTATGCCGGCGACAAGCTAAAGGACGCCATGGCCGGCCACGGACGCTGGACCATCGAGATCGTCAAGCGCTCCGACGCGGCCAAGGGCTTCGTCGTCCTGCCCCGCCGCTGGGTGGTCGAGCGGACATTCGCATGGCTCGGACGCTGCCGCCGCCTCGCAAAGGACTGGGAGAAATCCATCGAAAGCGCGACCGCCTTCGCCCACATCGCCAGCATCCGCATGCTAACACGCCGCATCGTAAGACATTGCAAAACCGCGTGAACTTTTGAATCCGGCTCTTAAGGCTCGGGTGTCGAATCCTCGAAGGAAAGCAACGCCATGAAGAAACCTACCACATCGGCAGCGGTGACACCGTCTGCGCTCGTCGAGGCAGCTGTGGACGAGGTCCGCGCCAGCTTCGAACGCCTGTGCCTGACGGCCGGGCTGGCCACTCTCACCGGTATGATGGAAGAGGATGCGGCTCGGCTCTGCGGCCCGCGCCATGGTCGCGGTGGCGATCGGGAGGCTCATCGTTGGGGCAGAGCCAAGGGAAAGATCGGCTTTCACGGCGGCAAGGTCGAAGTCGAGCGCCCTCGGGTTCGTGCCCGCTCGGCGGTGAGATGCCCCTGCCGAGCTGGGCGGCGGCGGTCGACGAGGATCTTCTCGGCCAATGGGCGCTCAATCTGATGCTGATGAACGTGTCGACCCGCAAGTTCGGCGGCGCCGTCCGCCTGCCCGGCGGCGACATCCCCGCCGAGCGGGGAGCCGGCGTGACCCGATCGGCGGTGTCGCGTCGCTTCGTGGCGCTGTCGGCCGAGACGATGAAGGCGTGGATGGCCGCCGACCTCTCCGCGCTGGATCTGCTGGTCATCCAGATCGACGGCATCCACATCGCTCAGGACCTGATCCTGCTGGCGGCGGTCAGCGTCGACGGCAACGGCGACAAGCACCCGCTCGGGGTCATGGAGGGGGCAAGCGAGAACGCCGCCGTCTGCCAGGCCCTGCTCGACAACATGGTCGGCCGGGGCCTCGACCCCGCCGTCTGTCGCCTGTTCATCATCGACGGCTCGCGTGCCCTGTCGAAGGCGATCCGCAACAGCTTCGGCCGAAGTGCGCCGATCCAGCGCTGTCAGGTCCACAAGGCCCGCAACATCACCGAGCGCCTGCCGAAATCCCTGCACGCCTCGGTGCGCAGGGCTCTTCGCCAAGCCTGGGAGCTGGACGACGCCGACAAGGCCGAAACGCTGATCCGCAATCTCGCCCGTCGGCTCGAGCGCGAGGCTCCGGGTGTCTCGGCCAGCCTCCTGGAGGGCCTCGACGAGATCCTCACCGTCACGCGCCTGCGGCTGCCGACCGAACTGCGGCGCTCGCTGGCCTGCACCAACATCATCGAGAACATGAACGGCACCATCCGGCGCGTCTGCCGCAACGTGAAGCGGTGGCGGGATGCGGCCATGGCCCTGCGCTGGACAGGGGCCGCCATGATCGAAGCCGCCAAGGGCTTCCGCCGACTGAAGGCCCACAACCAGTTGCCCAGCCTGCGCGCCGCCCTTCTCGCCCATCAGGCCGAGTGCGCCGTCGGCGCCGGCCTTGACCCTGTCCGCGAGGCTGCATAGCCTCCTCAACCAGCCACGTCCGCCGCGCTCTTTTCAACATCGGGTGGGACATCCCCACGGGGACCTTGAACATCAGCATGTGATCGAAGGCGGGCCTGCCGCCCTTCGACCGGTCCGCGCGCAGCACAGCGGCTTCCAGTGCAGGTCGAAACATCTCGAAATCGACCAGCGCCTTCACCCGCTCCAGATCGTCGCCCTTCGCCAACAGTGCCGCCATCCGATCATCGAAGTCGAAGAAACTCGGCGATTGATCCACCATGCCCGCGATCCGCCTCAAAAAGCAGCGAGAGAATCAGCCCAACGCCGATTTGCACAGGGGTTTTTGGAGGCCTCCAACTGGCGGATGGCTTGCTGCGCGTTCTCTTTCCATGACCACGACGCGCGCCGAAGGGGCCGTGTCGTTTGGCGATGCTGATGGCCAGTCATACTCGAACGCCTGCTTTCCCTTTGCAGCCCACAGGCTTCGCGCGTGATCGCCGTGATCGCCTTGCAGCTTGTCGGCCATCCAGAGCAGCGCGCCGAGGATGATGGCGCGGTCATCGCCGGTCAGGTCCACGATGCCGGCCTTGACGACGAGGCCGCCGAGTTCGATCAGATGCCGGGTGCGCTTGCGGCGCTCGACCTGCCATGTGCGCATGTCATGTCGAGCCCGCGCCGCCTGATGCCGGTTGCGCGCCGCCCGATTGTGCCGTAGCGCCGCCCGCGTCGCGGTGAGGCGCCGATGCAGGTCGCCGCGCCCGGCCGTGAAAGAACGCGGCCCCGCGCTTCGCCCATGCCTCCCTCTTTCCGGCATCCTTCGTCTCGGCCAGCACGATCAGCGCGCCCGCCAGTTCGTCGGGGCTGAGGGCGTCGGCGCCGGTCGAAATGACCAGTTCGCCAAGCTGCTGCACCTTGCGGGCTTTCAGGTCTCGCGTCTTGTCTTCGAGCGACCTCAGTTCCGCGTCGAAGTCCCGTGGCTTGCGCATCATGTCCTCCATAAGTTGTCGATGGAGCGATGATAGTTGAGCCTCTGCCGGAATGCTGTAAGGTTGCCGGGACGGTGTGGCACGGCCCGGTCCCTCCCGAGATTTTTTCGAGGGAGGGCGCGCTTATACGTCGTTCCGACGTGCGCTTTGTCGTGCAAATGATCTGATCGCGATGGCGATCTATCATCTCCATGTCAAGGTCATTGGCCGTAAATCCGGTTCGAGCGCGGTGGCGTCCGCCGCCTACCGCTCGGCCTCGCGGCTGCGCGACGAGCGCATTGACCGCGTGCAGGACTTTTCCGCCAAACGCGGCGTCGTCCATTCCGAGGTGCTGCTGCCGGAGAACGCACCCGAGCAATGGAGCGACCGCGAACGGCTCTGGAACGATGTGGAAGCCTTCGAGGTCCGCAAGGACGCCCAGCTTGCCCGCGAGGTGGAGTTCGCCCTTCCGCGCGAGATGACGCAGACGCAGGGCATCGAACTCGCCCGCGACTTCGTGCGGTCCGAATTCGTCGATCAGGGCATGATCGCCGACCTCAATGTGCATTGGGACAGGGCCGAGGATGGGAGTCCCAAACCCCACGCCCATGTCATGCTGACCATGCGTGCGGTGGACGAAAACGGCTTCGGCCCGAAGGTGCGGGACTGGAACCGCACCGAGATGGTCGAACGCTGGCGGGAACGCTGGGCCGCGCTCGCCAACGAACGGCTGGCCGAACTCGACATCGACGCACGGATCGACCATCGCAGCCTGGAGGCCCAGGGCATCGCGCTGGAGCCACAAAGCCAGATCGGCGCAACCGCGCAGCGGATCGAGGGCGAAGGGATCGAAGCCGCCGACCGCGCGGAAATGCACCTCGAGATCGCGCGCGGCAACGGCGAGCGCATCATCGCCAATCCAGCCCTGGCGCTGGACGCCATCACCCATCAGCAATCGACCTTCACGCGCCGGGACATGGCGATGTTCGCGCACCGGCACAGCGACGGGATCGACCAGTTCAATGAGGTGATGAGCGCGATGCGCACTTCGCCCAATCTGGTCGAACTCGGCAAGGACGGACGCGGCGAGGACCGCTTCACCACGCGCGAGATGATCGAGGCCGAACAGCGCCTGCACCGCGCCGCTGAATTGATGGCCGACCGCGAACATCATGAAGTCAACGACAGGGACAGAGCGGCGGCGCTTGCCCGTGCGGAAGAACGCGGCCTTGTTCTGTCCGGCGAGCAGGCCGATGCGTTGGCGCATGTCACGGACGGGCGCGATCTTGGGATTGTGGTCGGCTATGCCGGGACGGGGAAGAGCGCGATGCTGGGCGTGGCGCGCGAGGCTTGGGAAGCGACTGGCTACGAGGTCCGGGGCGTGGCGCTGTCCGGTATCGCGGCGGAAAATTTGGAAGGCGGATCGGGCATCGCGTCGCGCACCATCGCCAGCCTGGAACATGGTTGGGGACAGGGCCGCGACGTGCTCACCGCCCGCGATGTTCTGGTGATCGACGAGGCCGGCATGGTCGGCACGCGGCAGATGGAGCGCGTGCTGTCCCATGCCGCCGAGGCTGGCGCAAAGGTCGTGCTGGTCGGCGATCCGCGGCAGTTGCAAGCAATAGAAGCCGGCGCGGCCTTCCGCTCGATTCACGAACGCCACGGCGGCGCGGAGATCGGTGAGGTGCGCCGCCAGCGCGAGGACTGGCAGCGCGACGCCACGCGCAATCTTGCCAGTGGTAAAACCGGCAACGCTCTTGAAGCCTACCGCTCCCACGACATGGTCCATGCCGCTCCGACGCGGGAGGACGCGCGGAAAAATCTGATCGAGCGCTGGGACCGCGACCGGCAGGCGCATCCAGACGATAGCCGCATCATCCTGACCCATACCAATGCCGAGGTACAGGAACTCAACGAGGCAGCACGCGAGCGGATGCGGGAGGCCGGCGATCTGGGCGAGGACGTGCGCGTCACGGTCGAGCGCGGCGAGCGGAACTTTGCCAGCGGGGATCGCGTCATGTTCCTGCAAAACGAACGCGGGCTTGGCGTGAAAAACGGCACGCTCGGCACCATCGAACAGGTCAGCGAACAATCCATGTCGGTGCGCACCGATGACGGCCGTTCCGTTGCTTTCGACCTGAAGGATTACGACCGCATCGACCATGGCTATGCGGCGACCATCCACAAGGCGCAAGGGATGACGGTGGACCGCACCCATGTTCTGGCGACACCTGGGCTGGATGCCCATGGCAGCTATGTCGCCCTGTCGCGACATCGCGACGGCATGGAGCTGCATTACGGCCGCGACGACTTTGCCAATCAGGACCGGCTCGTGCGCACCCTGTCGCGCGACCGGGCCAAGGACATGGCGTCCGATTATGAGCAGATCGATCCGGCGCGGGATTACGCCGAGCGGCGCGGCATCACCTTCCGCGCCCGTGTCGCCGAGATCGTGCGCAGACTCGTGCCCGAAAAGCTGCGCGACCGGATCGACGGGATGCTCGACGGGGTGCGCTCCCCCGCAGACGCTGTGCCCGGCGGGAATGGTGTGCAGCGGCTGGAAAGGGAGGGGCCGCAAAGTGCGGCGGCGGAAGACCCGGAGGTGTCGTTGCGCCGCGCCCGCACCGATGCCCTCGTGCGCCATGCCCGCGCCATCGATGCGATCCTCAGCGCCGGAGACGCGGAGGGCAAGGCAAGTCCTGTACAGATGCGGGAACTGACCGAGGCCCGCAAGGCCTTCGAGGAGGTTCGCCCGTATGGCTGGCGCGATGCGGAAGCAGCCTATGTCAAGAACCCAGACCTTGTCCGCGAGACGGCGGTCGGCCAGGTTGCTCGTGCCGTGCGCGCCGTCCAGCTCGAAACCGAAATCCGCACCGATCCCGGCCGCAATCCGGGTTGGCGGGCCGACCGCTTTGTGGAGCGCTGGCGGAAGCTCGAACAGACCAGCCAGCGCCAGTATCAGGCGGGCGACATCTCCAGCTACAAGGCGACGCGGGCAGAGATGGGCAATATGGCCAAAAGCCTCGAACGCGATCCGCAGTTAGAGTCCATCCTAGCGGGCCGCAAGAAAGACCTCGGCATCGGTATGGAATCAGGCCGTAGCCTCGGCCAGGAACTCGCCTTCACCCACGGTCTCGGCCTCGGCAGGGGACGCGGCATCGGCATCTGAACCCATCCGATTTGCCGCCGTTCCTGCGCCACAGCCCTGCGACGTGTTGAACCCTCTTGCGCGCGCGTAACCGCCTGACCTGACTGGTCCCAGCAGTTGTCAGAAACAGCCAGCATGAGGCAGGCCAGCCATGCGCCAACCAGACCGTATCATCCGCCTGAAAACCGTCCTTGCCTGGACCGGGCTGTCCAGGTCCACCATCTACCGCAAGATCGCCGAGGGCACCTTTCCCGCGCAGATCAGGATCAGCGTCAACGGTACGGGGTGGAAGGAGTCCGATGTCAATCGATGGATCGCCAATCCCGTCGGATGGCGTCCACGGAGCGAGTCCGACTTCGATGATTTCTGATGAGGGCGGAGGCATGGCCTTTGCTGCCGGTAGGGATGGAACCAGAACGGCGTCAGCCCTCAAGGCCGAGCCGCTGCGCAGGGGCGCTGAAGCGCCCGCCTTGACCGCCCGCCGCCGCTCCGGTCAGGGCTCTCCAAGCAGGCAAGGGCGGATTGTGGGCGCGGTCGCGCTCCCAATTCGGAACGAACAGGCGGCAGGGGCGGCACGATTATAATCCATTGGATCATCATTTCGATTGCATCGACTGAGTCAGTGGAGTAATATCAAACAAGGCAAAATCGGTTCCCGTCAGTGTCGTGGAAACCCCGGAGTTCCTGGCGGCGACGCGCAAGCTGATGGGCGATGACGAGCGTACTTTGCTGGTGGACTATCTGGCCCACAATCCCACGGCCGGCGATCTCGTTCCGGGGACAGGCGGCATCCGCAAGGTCCGCTGGGGGCTGGAAGGGCGAGGCAAGCGCGGCGGCGCGCGGGTGATCTACTTCTACCACGACGCCGACATGCCGCTCTTTGCGCTCACCGCCTACGCCAAGAACGAGCGGGCCGATCTGAGCCAGCAGGACAAGAACGACTTCCGCCAATTGACCATGCTGCTGGTGGACGCCTTCAAGAGGAGAAAGTGATGAACACAGTTGCCGACAGCATCCGGCGTGGCCTTAACGAGGCTCTGGCCTATGCCGAGGGCAAGGCCGACGCGAACGCCTATCGCGTCCATGTTCCCGAGCGGATCGACGTGAAGGCGATCCGCACGAAGCTCGACATGACGCAGGAAGAATTTGCCGGACGGTTCGGGTTCAGCGTCAACACGCTGCGCCATTGGGAACAGGGTTCGCGCCAACCGGAAGGGCCGACTCGCGCTTATCTTCTGGTCATCGACCGCGCGCCGAAGGCTGTTCAGAAGGCTTTGCAGGCAGCGTGACCCGTCCTATATGCCGCCGATACTTCGCCAACGCCGCACGCGTGAGTTTTATGCCTTCACAGGCTGAATCCCGTGCCGCTTCATGCCTGTTTGTCTCGAAAACACGGCAGGAAGCGGCATGGAAGACGACAGTGAATCAAGGCCGGAACGGTTCAAACCGGCCAACGACAATAACGGCCCGCAGGGCGAGCCGAGTGCGGAAACCTGGCTCAAGATCGACCGCGCAGCGCTGACGCTGGCCCGCATCATCGGCCGCCGCATGGCGCGAGAGGATTTCGAGCGGCTGACCGCCGCCAACGACAACAGGCCCAACGCATCCGAGGCGACGGGGGACGGGGCCGACAAGGAGTGAAAGGACCGCCCCGATGACTGCCCGTCCGATGCCGCGCGTTGCGCTCTATGCCCGTTATTCTTCCGACAACCAGCGTGACGCTTCCATTGAGGACCAGTTGCGCCAGTGCCGCGAGCGCGCCGCCCGCGAGGGCTGGACGGTCGCGGAGACCTATTTCGACCGGGCCATATCGGGCGCGTCCCTGATCCGGTCTGGCATCCAGTCCCTGCTTGCCGACGCACAGGCAGGGCGCTTCGACATGGTGCTGTCCGAGGCGCTGGACCGCATCAGCCGCGATCAGGAAGACGTGGCGGGCGTCTTCAAACGCCTGCGCTTCGCGGGCGTGACCATCTTCACCCTGTCCGAGGGCGAGATCAACGAGCTCCATGTCGGCCTCAAAGGCACGATGAACGCGCTGTTCCTCAAAGACCTTGCCATCAAGACCCATCGCGGCATCAGGGGCCGTGTCGAGGCCGGAAAGATTGGCGGTGGCAACGCCTATGGCTATCGCGTCGTCCAGCAGCTCGACGCGCGCGGCGAGCCGATCCGTGGCGAACGCGAGATCATCGAGGAACAGGCCGAGATCGTGCGCCGCATCTTCCGCGAATATGTCGCCGGAAAGGGGCCGCAGCGCATCGCCGCCGATTTGAACCGCGACGGCATCCCCAGCCCCACCGGCAAGCGTTGGAACGACACCACCATCAGGGGCAACCGCATCATCAGTTCCGGCATCCTCAATTGCGAGCTTTACGTCGGCGTGATCCGCTGGAACCGGCAGAAGAAGCTGAAAAACCCCGATACGGGTCACTTCGCCTATCGGGTCAATCCCGAAAGCGAATGGATACGTTCGGAGGCTCCCGAGCTTCGCATCGTGCCGCAGGAGCTATGGGACGCCGCCAAGGCGCGGCAGGACGAGCTGACCGCTCGGTACAAGACCCAGATCGAGGCATCGCGCGAGGGCATGAAGCGCAGCCTCGCCCGAAATGGCGGCCTCAACGCCACCCATCGCCCGCGCACCCTGCTGTCCGGCCTGTTGTTCTGCGGCTGCTGCGGCGGCTCCTATGCCCGTCGCGGGCAGGACCGCTACGCCTGCACCAATCATGTGCTGGGCAATGGCTGCGACAACGCCCGCACCGTGGACCGCAAGGCTCTGGAAGCGCGTGTGCTGGCCGGCCTGTGCGAGCGAATGATGACGCCGGAGATCGCCGCCGAGGCCATGCGAGTCTATGCCGAGGAAACCAACCGGCTCAATCGCGACCGCCGAAACTCGGCCGAAGCCAGCCGCAAGGAACTGGGCGACATCACGAAAGCCATTGCCGAGATCGTGCGCGTCATCGAGCAAGGCGGGTATCACCGCGCCCTGTCCGACCGCCTGACCGAGCTTGAGGCCCGACAGGACAGCCTCACCGCCCGTCTCTCCGACGCGCCACAGGACGTTCCCGACATCCACCCCGGCATTGCCGAGACCTACCGGCGTAGGATCGAGCGCCTGACCGCCGCGCTCGACCACCCCGACGACGCGGCAGAGGCGGCCGAGGCGATCCGCGAGATCATCGACGGCATCATCATCACCCCCGGCCCGATGCGCCGCGACCTCTCCATCACCCTGCAAGGAGAGCTTGGCGCAATCCTCGATTGGATCGAACGCACCGGAAAACCCGGCCACAAGCCTGCGATTGACACCCCATCATCCCGTTTGTCGGTCTCGGTAAAAACCGGGGCTTGACCCGAGCATCTCAGGCTGGCGGAGGCTCCGGCTGGCGTCTACTCAAGAGTTGCTCGGGTCTGCGCTTCGCTCCGCCCCAGAATGACGCCGACCCCGTCAGCGCAGAACCGGGATCGCCGGTCCCGGCGTCCGCAGCGAGGCATCGATTGCTGGGGTGAAGGCGGCGCCGAAGAAGGGGCCGCGGAGCTCGAAGGGTACGCGCGTCGAGGTCGTGGTCGAGTTCAGGGCGCCGTTGAGATCGAGCCAGCGCCGGCCAAGATCGGCAGTGCCGTTGAGGACGACATTGTAGCCGGACCCCGCGAGCCGGGTCTCGGTGAGGTAGAGCACGCCGAGATTGGCGAGTGCGGACAGTTGCAGGGTCTCGAAGCTGCTCTTGCCTTGGCGCCAGTCCCGCGCCGAGGTCGGGGGCTTCTCGGCCCGTCGCAACAGATCGGGAAAGGCGATACCGCGAAACTCGCCCTGCCGGATCGTCAGATTGGCGCGGCCGGTCAGCGAATTCACGACCTCTTGCACGCTGCCGCCGACCCCTTCGAAAGCGAGCTGTCCGGTCGCCGCGCCGGTGAGGCGGGTAATCTCGGGCAGATCGTCGGCCGCCTGCGCCAGGCTCACCTTCTCCAGGCCGAGCTGCAGCTTTACGTCGGCGCCCGCTGCGACCGGTGTGGCGAGGATGCGGGCACGGACCGAGCCGCCATAGGCCGAGGCGCGCAGGAGCGATGCTTCGAACCGGCCTTTGCGGATCAGCAACTGGACTGCGAGATCGCCGAAGCGGGCGTTGCCGATCCGGGCGGAATCGAGCGAGAGGCGAAGGTCGATATCGTTGGTGGTCCAGCCGTCGAATTCGAGCGGCGTGTTGCCGGTTTCGCCCGCTCCGGACGACAGCCGCGGCTCGGCTTGTCGCAGCAGGCGTCCAAGGTCAAATTCGGCAGCGGCGAGCGTACCGGAGAGCGCCCAGTTGGGCATGGCGCCGTCGAGCTTGAGCGCGCCTTCGAGCTGGTTGCCGTCGGCCATGGCGACGACCGTGTCGAGTGAAACGCTGCCGTCGTTGACCTGGGCCTGCGCGGTCAATTCGACCTCCTGGACCAGCGAGGCGATGCGGGGGCGCGGAGCGAACCAGGCCAGGGCGTCGGAGAGCGATTTCGTGCTGAAGGCGATTTGGCCGTTGGCGATGTTCTGCGCGGCCGAGCGGGTGCCGTTGAAGCGCAGAGCCATCAGCCGGGAGCCGACCGAAAAGGCGGCGCGGGCGCGATCTCCCGCGACCGGCCAAAGGAGATCCACCTTGGTGGGCTCGCCGCGCCAGCTGAAGGAACCGGCCAGCGCGATCGGGGCGTCGGCGCTCCGCTCTTCGATCAGCAGGTTGACGTCGCGCAGCGTGGTCCGGACAGCACCATCCGCGCGGATCATGACGCTCCCGGACGTCAGGATGAGACGAGACTGATTCTCGAGGCGTGTGAGATAGTCGAAAACGCGGTTCTGCCAATCCGCGTAGCTGCCACCGGTCTCAGCGACTGCGATGTCGAGTTCTGGCACGACCAGTTCGATGCGATCGAAATCGAGTTGGCCGCCGATCAGCGTGAGCAACCTTGTGCGGGCGCGCATGCGCGCCGCCTTGCCCGAGAGCACGCCCTGCGGATCGACGAAAGTCACGTCCGACAGGCTGATCCGGGGCAGGGGCAGGATTGCGATCTCGGCGCGGCGCAGGCTGGTCACCTTGAGCCCGGTGCGAGCCTCGATGCCGGCGATGACCAGGCGCTCGACCTGCGAAAGAGCCAGATTCCACGACTGCAGCCCGAGCGTGAGCAACAGCGCAGCGGCAGCGAGGCCGAAGATGAGTGCACGTCGTGATATGGCGTGGCGTGGCATGGCCTGGTATGTGGCCTTCATCGGCCCGACGGCGGAGCTGTCGTCGTCAGGCAAGCTGACACCGCGGCCGAATCGGCTGGGGGAGCCGATATGCGTCGCGCGGCAAGGGTTTAGTCCGCCCGCTCGCGAATGTCGAGTTCGGCGCCGGCAATAGCGTTCCAAAGCCGGGGAAACATCTCAATTTTCTCGTGAAGCCGGCTGCTGTTCGCCAGCGCGTGCGAGCCGGAGCGCCGGATAGATGCCGATCGCGACGATCAGCAGCGCCGCCAGCGCGCCGTCCTCGAACACGCCGCGGGCGGCGTGGCCGTAGACCAGCGTGGCGAGTGTGTCGAAGTTGAGCGGGCGCAGCAGCAGCGTCGCGGGCAGCTCCTTCATGCAGTCGACGAAGACGAGCAGGGCGGCGGCGGCGATGGCCGGGCGCATCAGCGGCCAATGCAAACGGTGCAGGAGCTCGTGTCTGTTCGCGCCGAGAGAGCGGGCGGCGTCGTCGATGCGCGGCGAGATGCGGGCATAGCCGCTCTCGGTCCCGTTCACGGCGATGGCCAGGAAGCGCACGAGATAGGCGATGACCAGCGCGGCGCCGGAGCCTAGCAACAGAAGGCCAGGGCTCGCGCCGAAGAGCGCACGGCTCGCATCGGCGACGAGGTTGTCGAAGGCGGCCAGCGGGACCAGCAGCCCGAGCGCAAGCACCGTGCCCGGCAGGGCATAGCCGAGCGAGGCGATGCGGGCGAGCAGCGGCAGTGCGCGCTCCCGGCCGAGCCGCAGCGCAGCGGCGATGCCAAGGCCGATCGCGACGATCAGTGCAGCGGAAAGGGCGGAGATCGCGACGGTGTTGGCGAGCGCACGCCAGAGCGTCGCATCGGCCTGGGCGACCAGATCACGGCGCCAGAACTCACCGATGAGGTAAATGAGTGGCAGCACTGCGCCGAGCAGCGCCGGCAGGAAGCAGGCGGTCGCTGCCGTCCAGGCACGGGCGCCCGAGAGCTGGATGCGTCCGACAGGGCGCGGCCGCTTCACCGGCAAGGCAAAGCGCCGGGCTCCGCGCGTGTGCGCCTCGGCCGCCATCAGTGCGACCACGACAAGCAGCATGACGCAGGCGATCTGGGTCGCGCCAGCCAGCGAGCCGCGATTGATCCAGGTGGTGTAGACCGAGATGGTCAGCGAGCGGACGCCGAGATATTCGCTGGCGCCGATGTCGTTCAACGTCTCGAGCAGCGCGAGGGTGAGGCCGGCGGCGAGGGCAGGTCGGGCCATCGGCAGGCCGATGCGCCAGAACAGCGGCCAGCGCCGCGTGCCGAGCGTGCGGGCGGCTTCGATCAGCGCGGCGCTTTGCATCGAAAAGAGCGCGCGCACGCTGAGATAGACGTAAGGGTAGAGCACGAGCCCGAGGATCAGGATCGCGCCCGGCAGGTTGCGCGGGTCGGGGAACCAGTAGTCGCGTAAGCTGCGCCAGCCGGTCAGCGCCCGGAGCGCGCTCTGGAACGGCCCCTGGAAGCCGAGGATTTCGACATAGACATAGGCGGTGATGTAGGTCGGCAGCGCCAGCGGCAGCACGAGCAGCCATTCCAGGCTGCGGCGGCCGGGAAACTCGTATTGCGTCACCATCCAGGCCGCGCCGGTGCCCACCGCCCCGCAGAACAGGGCGACGCCGGCAAGCAGCAGCGCCGTATTCCAGAGCGCGACCGGCAGCACATTGGCGGTCAGATGCGGCCAGACGGTCAGCGCCTCGCGCGACAAAGCGGTGAAGGCGAGCGCGAGCACCGGCAGTGCGACCAGGGCGGCGGCGGCGCCGGCCAGATAGACCAGACGCGTCGACGGCCGCCAGCGGGATGCTGGCGGCCGTTCTGCATATGTCGCTGAGGCGTTCGGGCTCAATTGTCGAAGCCGACCTTGTCGACGAGCTCGGAGGCGGCCTTGCGATTCTTGGCGACATCGCCGAGCGGGGTCGTGTCGGGCGTCAGCGCTCCGAGCAGCTTGACCGCCGCGGCTTCCTTGACGTCGGGGTTGACCGGGTACTCGAAATTGCCGTCAGCATACATGGTCTGCGCTTTCTCGCCGAGCATGTACTCGATCAGCTTGACCGCGCTGTCCTTGTTCGGCGCGTTCTTGGCGATCGCCGCCGCCGAGACGTTCACATGGGTGCCGCCGCCGGCGAAGGTGGTCTTGAGCGGCTTGATCGCCTCATACCAGCCCTTCTGCTCGTTCGTCGCCTTGCTCATCAGCCCGATATAGTAGGTGTTGATGATGGCGATGTCGCACTGGCCCGAGAGGATGTCGCGGGCGACGTCGCGGTCGCCGCCGCCGGGCTTGCGGGCCACGTTCGCCTTGATCGCCTTCAGGAAGGTTTCGGTCTTCTCGGCGCCGTTGCGGGCGAGATAGGCGGCAAAGAAGGCGTTGTTGTAGGGGTGCTGGCCGGCGCGGATGCAGAACTTGCCCTTCCACTTGGGATCGGCGAGTTCGTCATAGCTGATCGCGTCCTGCTTCACGCGGTCCTTGGATACGACGACGATGCGGGCGCGCTGGGTCAGCGAGACCCAATTGTTGCCGGCGCCGCGCAAAGCGGCGGGGACCGTTTTATCGACCAGCGCCGACTGCACCGGCTGGGTGATGCCGGCGTCGGCGATGGCCTGGATCTCACCGACGTCGACCACGAGCATCACGTCGGCCGGGCTGTTGGCGCCTTCGGCCTGGACGCGCTGCTGCAGGCCGTCCTTCAGGAAGACGGCGTTGACCTTGATGCCGGTATCCTTGGTGAAGGCCTCGATGACCGGGTTGAGCAGAGCCGGCTCGCGCGTCGTGTAGAGGTTGACGCTTTGCGCGACGGCAGGGGCGGCCACCAGACAGGAGGCCAGGGCTGTCGCGGCAAGCGCGGTCTTGATGGTCATGTCTCGCTCCTTCGTGCGGGGGCTGTTGAAATCGGCCATGCAGGACGGAGCGGTAGAAGCAGAGCGCTGCTCGGTCAAGAAATTTCCCTTTTATTTCAATGCGTTATACTTATTCTAAAGTGCATGTTGATTATAGGAATTCTAATCTGAGTGTCGTCGACCGCTCGATCTGCCCGCCTATTTCTCTGGAGCCTGATTCAAAAGCCCTAGGACTCCAATGCGTTGGAGAGGTGAACCCGCGTTGCGGGAAGTGCCTGATCTGGAAGCCTCAACCGGATCGATCGCTTCGGCATCGGGTCGATATCGCGATCGTGAACCGGTCGTCCACGTCTGCCGCACGGTCTGGTTGCGGTGGGGCGTGCCATTCATCCGATCGCGACCGCTAAAATTCGTGACATTTCTACCACATCGGCAGCTATTGCAGCGCTGCACGGGCGGGCTGCCATGATTGCCGCGAAGCCGCCACAAAGCGGCCCCAGCTGCGAACTTCAGTAACTATCTGAGATACGGAAGAATTAAGCCCCTTGGGGCAGGCTGTGGAGCAGAAAGTGCTTCGTAGCTCGTTCAGGGGCGGATGATTGCACCAGCGGGCGGCGGCGTGGCACATCTGGCGCCCGTCAGGTGGGGTGGCGGGACAGAGTTTGAATGGACGCGCGCGTATTCGATAAGTCGAAGCTGCCCAGCCGGCACGTCAGTGTCGGGCCGGCCCGTGCGCCGCATCGTTCCTATTATTACGCGATGGGCATGACCGCGAAGCAGATCGCGCAGCCCTTCGTCGGCGTCGCCTCCTGCTGGAACGAGGCCGCGCCCTGCAACATCGCCCTGATGCGCCAGGCCCAGGCCGTGAAGAAGGGCGTCGCCTCCGCCAATGGCACGCCGCGCGAGTTCTGCACGATCACCGTGACCGACGGCATTGCCATGGGCCACCAGGGCATGAAGTCGTCGCTGGCCTCGCGCGAGGTCATCGCCGACTCGGTCGAGCTCACCATGCGCGGCCATTGCTATGATGCGCTGGTCGGCCTCGCCGGTTGCGACAAGTCGCTGCCCGGCATGATGATGGCGATGGTGCGCCTCAACGTGCCCTCGATCTTCATCTATGGCGGCTCGATCCTGCCCGGCAATTTCAAGGGCCGCCCCGTCACCGTCCAGGACGTGTTCGAGGCGGTCGGCAAGCATTCGGTCGGCGCCATGTCGGACGAGGACCTGAAGGAGCTCGAGGAGGTCGCCTGCCCGTCCTCCGGCTCCTGCGGCGCCCAGTTCACCGCCAACACCATGGCGACGGTCGCCGAGGCGATCGGCTTGGCGCTGCCCTATAGCTGCGGCGCGCCGGCGCCCTACGACGTGCGCGACACCTTCTGCTACACCGCCGGCGAGATGGTGATGGAGCTGATCGCCCGGAACATCCGGCCGCGCGACATCGTCACCCGCGAGGCGCTTGAGAATGCCGCGATGGTCGTCGCGGCCTCGGGCGGCTCGACCAATGCGGCGCTGCATTTGCCGGCGATCGCACATGAGTGCGGCATCGACTTCGACCTGTTCGCCGTCGCTGAGATCTTCAAGAAGACGCCCTACGTCGCCGATCTGAAGCCGGGCGGAAAATACGTCGCCAAGGACATGTTCGAGGTCGGCGGCATCCCGCTTTTGATGAAGACGCTGCTCGACCACGGCTATCTGCACGGCGACTGCATGACCGTGACCGGCCGCACCATCGCCGAGAACCTCGCCTCGGTGAAATGGAATGACCAGCAGGATGTGGTCTACCCGGCAAACAAGCCGATCACGCAGACCGGCGGCGTCGTCGGTCTCGAAGGCAACCTCGCTCCCGAGGGCGCGATCGTGAAGATCGCCGGCATGCCGACCGAAAGCCTGGTCTTTACCGGTCCGGCGCGCTGCTTCGATTGCGAGGAGGATGCCTTCAAGGCCGTCTCCAACCGCGACTACCAGGTCGGCGACGTGCTGGTGATCCGCTATGAGGGCCCCAAGGGCGGCCCCGGCATGCGCGAGATGCTCTCGACCACTGCGGCGCTTTACGGCCAGGGCATGGGCGACAAGGTTGCGCTGATCACCGACGGTCGATTCTCCGGCGCGACCCGCGGTTTCTGCGTCGGCCATGTCGGTCCCGAGGCCGCCGTCGGCGGGCCGATCGGCCTGCTCAAGGATGGCGACATCATTGAGCTCGACGCCATCACAGGAAAGCTCGCAGTCCGCCTTTCTGATGCCGAACTTGAAGCGCGTCGTAAGGACTGGACGCCGCGCCAGACGGACTATCGGTCGGGCGCGCTTTGGAAATACGCGCAGACGGTTGGATCCGCCAAGGGCGGCGCCGTCACCCATCCGGGAGGCGCAGCCGAGACACAGTGCTATGCGGATATCTGAGGCCATCATTGCCGGAGCGTTGCTTGCTCTGGGCTGCCAGCAGGCAGCCTGGGCGCAGAATGCGTCCGTAGAGCGTGTGCCGCTGCCGCCGCTCCCGATTCCCGGCGCCGCCCTGCCGGAGCCGGAAGTGGAGAGCCGCGCTGCGCCCGTGCCGCTCAGCCGTGGCGCGATCGCGCCGGCGCCGAGCGGGCCGGCCGCCCATACCGCCTTGCCGATCGCCCCGTTCAGCAGCGCCCGCGATGCGCTGAAGGCCTGGATGCGCGATTCCACGGCCGGCGATCAGGCCGGTGCCGTCAAGGCCCTCGAATATGCCGCTGCGCAGGGCCATCTCGCCGCGCAGTTCAAGCTCGGCCGCGTCTATGCCAGCGGCGACGGCGTTCCAACCAATGATCTCAAGGCCTTCGAGTATTTCTCGAAGATCGCTGACGAGAATGCCGACAGGATTCCCGGCACCTCTGACGGGCGCATCGTCGCGGCCGCCTTCGTTGCGCTCGGCGGCTATTTCCTCGACGGGATCAAGGGCAGCTATGTGAAGCCCAATCCCGACCGCGCCTTCGACATGTTCCATTACGCCGCCTCGTATTTCGGCGACCCGGACGGCCAGTACAATCTCGCCCGGCTCTATCTCAACGGCACCGGCGTGTCGCGCGATCCGCGCCAGGCGGCGCGCTGGATGAAGCTCGCAGCCGAGAAAGGCCATGCCCCGGCGCGGGCCGTCTTCGGCGACATGCTGCTGCGCGGCGGCGACGGCGTGCCGCGCCACCCGATCATTGGGCTGATGTGGCTGGCGCTGGCCCGCGAGGGCGCCGATGCCGCCCGCGAGGGCTGGATCGTCGAGCGCTACGATGCCGCTTTCGCTAGTGCGAGCGCGAGCGACCGCACGGCCGCTTTGGCTCTGGTTGAACGCCAGCACGTCCGCGCCGAGCGGCGCTAAGGGACTGGCTGCATCCAGCTTTGGCATGGCGGCGTAGCCGAGGTGTCTGACCTCGGAGTTCTCGCCATGCGCGACGCCGCCTTCTTCAGCTTCATCGCGGTCTGTGCCGCGCTCGCCTTTCACGGCGCCGGCGCCCAGGAGCGCTTTGAAGACTGGCCCCCGCTGACGGACCCGTTCCCGAGCACGGGCGGCGGCGGCATCATGATCCACGATTACGATCCGATCGTCGCCGATGGCAAATGCACGACAAAGTTCCGTGCCGTCGAGCCGAATGGAACGACCTATCACAACCTGATCGAGTTCGAGGCTGTCGAGACGCAAGGCGGTGTGCTTTGCAGCAAGGGCCGTTGGCGTTCGGCCGACGGCAGCGCGAGCGGCACGACGCCGTTCCGCGTCTTCATCAAGGGTGGCGTCAGGCGCGGCTCGCCGGAATAGATGTGCCGAGGCCTCAGTTCAGCTCGATCAGCACCGGGACATGGTCCGAGGCCTTGTCCCAGCCGCGGACATGCTTGGCGATCGAGACGGCGCCGAGCCTGTCGGCGGCCTGTGGCGAGAGCAGCAGATGGTCGATGCGGATGCCGTTGTTCCGCTGCCAGGCGCCGGCCTGATAATCCCAGAAGGTGTAGAGGCCGGGGGCATCAGTGGAGGCGCGCAGCGCTTCGGTGAAGCCGAGGCTCTGCAACTTGCGGAAGGCTGTGCGGGTCGGGGCTAAGAACAGCGCATCGCCGGTCCAGGCGGCGGGATCGCGGGCGTCGCGCGGCTCGGGAATGACGTTGTAGTCGCCGGCCAGCACCAGCGGCTCCTCATGCGCCAGCAGACCCTTGGCGTGGACCGCAAGGCGCTCCATCCAGGCGAGCTTGTAGGGGTATTTCTCGGTGTTCGGCGGGTTGCCGTTGGGCAGATAGATCGAGGCGAGGCGTACCACGCCGGAGCCTAGCGGCAGCACGCCTTCGAGATAGCGCGCCTGCTCGTCGCTCTCATCGCCCGGCAAGCCGCGGCGGACATCCTCAAGCTTGCTGCGCGAGATGATGGCGACGCCGTTGAAGCCCTTCTGGCCGTGGATCGCGACCTGCCAGCCGGCTTCCTCGATCTCGGCGCGCGGGAAATCGGCGTCGACGCATTTCAGCTCCTGCAGGCAGAGCGCATCGGGCTCGGCTTCCTTCAGGAAGGCGAGGACGTGGCCGAGCCGCTGACGGATCGAATTGACGTTCCAGGTGGCGATGCGCAAGGGCCGGCTCCGATTCAGGCGAGCGGAGACTAAGAGACGGCCGGGCCGTCAATGCAAGTCAGCAGCGGTCAGAAAAAACCTCCCGGCCGGGGCCGGGAGGTTCGAAGAGCTCAGCCTGCGACGGCCTTTACGGGCAGGCGCGGACCACGCCGCCGGTGGCGATGTAGGTACCGGTCGACGGGTCATAGCTGCGGAAGCGGCGCGAGCAATAGGCGATCGCCTCGGCGTCCGGCTCGGCATAGACCGGGGCGGGCGCGACATAGACGGGCGGCGGCGGCGCGGCATAGACCGGCCCGGGGGCGAGCAGGGCGCCGGCAGCCAGGGCGCCGAGCGCACCGGCGGCGATGCCTGCACCAACGGCTGCGCCGCGGTTGTAGCGATAGCCCCGGCCGTAATAGCCGCCGCGATACCCGTAGCGGGGCCCGCCGTAATAGCGACGATACTGCACCTGCTCGACCAGGTTCGGCGCACTGGCGGTCGCAACGGCGGCCTGCGCCGGTGCGAGCGGAGCAGCGACAACCGGTGTAGCGAGAGCAAAACCACCAGCGAGGGCGGCGGCGATCAACGTCGTCCTGATCATCTCGAACTCCTTGTCCCTCCCGGCTGGGAGGATTTTTCGGGCGAATTCATCGGCTACCCGAACACAGTCACCGTGCCTGCAGAAGTAGACGCAAAACGCGGCGAAATTTCAACGACTTCGATCGCCTCCTTGCATTTTTCGGCTTGCACGCCGCTGCGGCAGGCCCCATTTGGCGGACGTTTCCGCAACGCACAATCCATCTGGGAGCTCCATGTCGCAGCCCGTCGACCCCGCCGACCTTCCCACCGGACGCCTGAAGCCGCTGCCGATGGTGATCTTCGCCTCGCGCTGGCTGCAAGTGCCGCTTTATCTCGGCCTGATCGTGGCGCAGTGCGTCTACGTTTTCCTGTTCCTGAAGGAACTCTGGCATCTCGTCACCCACGCCTTCGACTTCAGCGAGCAGCAGATCATGCTGGTTGTGCTCGGCCTGATCGACGTGGTGATGATCTCGAACCTGCTGATCATGGTGATCGTCGGCGGCTATGAGACCTTCGTCTCGCGCCTGCGCCTGCAGGGACATCCCGACCAGCCGGAATGGCTCAGCCACGTCAACGCCTCGATCCTCAAGATCAAGCTGGCGATGGCGATCATTGGCATCTCGTCGATCCACCCGCTGCGGACGTTCATCGAGGCCGGCAATATCGGCGGACCGACGGCGACGAACTACACCACAACGGGTGTATTGCTGCAGACGCTGATCCACTCGATCTTCATCGCTTCGGCGATCGGCATCGCCTGGGTCGACAAGATGACGCTCGGCGGCCCCAGCAAGGGGCATTGAGGCTTGCCGGGCACTGCGAATCGAAGAGCCCGGCTCGCTAGAGCGACTTCGGGCTGTCACGCTCGCCAAAAATAGTTGTTCGCGAGCGATTGCCGACCGGTTTTCGCTGACATGGCCGGCACGGTCCGATGAGCGGGACGATGCTCTTTGGAGGATCGTCCCTGCCATAGCAGAAGGTGCCGATCGGCGAGATGCGGCGGAAGTTCGTGCATCCGGCGCAGCAGGACGGCGCGAGCTCTGCCGGCGCTTCGGCACCCGTCGGTCGGGAGAAGCCCGACGATGAGGGAATGACGGAGCTCGCAGTGAGTTAGATCAGTTGCTGCGCGACCACTTCACCGAGCGGCAGATCATGCCGCCGAAGACGCAACCCGCGGTCGTCAGCGTTTCGCCCGCGAGCGACATCGTGCCGGAATAGGTCTTGCCGTCCTCTGGGTTGAAGGCGCTGCCGTTCCATTTGCCGGCGCCGGACGGCTTCATGTCGTAGAAGATGCGCTGGCCGACCTTGGCCGGGCCGCCGGCCTCCTTGAGCCAGGAGATGGTGCCGCAGATCGCCTCGCCGCATTTGGTGAAGCGCACCTTGGAGGCGCCGGTGTCGCGCAGCCAGGTACCGGTAACGTCCTGGGCCGAAGCGGGGACGGCGACGGCAAGCAGCAGGCCGGCGGCAGTGATCAGGCGAATAGCCATGGCGTTCCTCCTCGTTGCTGGCGATCTCTGTCGCTCAGATGGTTCAGATATAAACCATATCTGAAGCGGCGCCAGCTTCCAAGACCGCTCTTCATCAACGCCCGGTCGGCGCGCTGACCTTGGGGCAAGGTGAATCCCCGGTTGACGCGCTCGCTGGCTTCGGATTCAGAGTCGATTGAAATCATTGCTGAATTCAGCGCGCAAGCCTGAATCAAATCTTGCTTTAACCGCTCGTTTGCGTCTCGTTGAGCTTCGATTCATCTCAAACTTTAGCGGGTTGTTTTACCGCCCGGCCCGAACCTCTCCTCACAAGCCGCGCCCTCAAGGCGGCCGGCATCGCAGGACAACAGGGAGAGTTTGTCATGGCACGCATGGAGATGAGCGCGATCCCGGCCTCGCTGGCGATCCCGATGGAAGCGTCTGCCGACGCCTATTACGAGCTCGGCCTGATGCACGCCTGCGGCCGCACCGGCCCGGTCGATCTGGTTGCGGCGCAGACCTGGTTCAACGTCGCCTTCGCCAAGGGCTGCGCCCGTGCCGCCGCTCACCGCGCCGAGCTGGCGCTGGAAATGAGCCGCGACGAGGTCGCCGAGGCCCTGCGCGAGGCGCGCCGCTTCCTGACCCGGCACTGAAGCGCAAACCGGCCGTCGCAGCCTTGTGGCTCGGGGAGGGCGCCGCTATAAGCGCGCCGCATTCCCGATTTTCCCGCAAGGATCACAACGATGGCTGTCCAGCGTACCTTCTCCATTCTCAAGCCCGACGCGACGAAGCGCAATCTCACCGGCGCGGTCAACGCGGTCATCGAGAAGGCCGGCCTGCGCATCGTCGCGCAGAAGCGCATCCAGATGACCACGGCGCAGGCGCAGACCTTCTACGCCGTCCACAAGGAGCGTCCCTTCTTCGGCGAGCTCGTCGAGTTCATGACCTCCGGCCCGGTCGTCGTGCAGGTCCTCGAAGGCGAGGACGCGATCGCCAAATATCGTGAGGTGATGGGCGCCACCAACCCGGCCAACGCCGCCGAGGGCACCGTCCGCAAGCTCTTCGCCCAATCGGTCGGCGAGAACACCGTGCACGGCTCGGACGCTCCGGAGACCGCCGCGATCGAAATCGCGCAGTTCTTCGCCGGTAACGAGATCGTCGGCTGAGCCGATTTCGTGTCCTGAGAATGAGAAGGGCGGGTCCGCCGGACCCGCCCTTTTTCTTTGCCAGGTTGAAGCGCCTCAGAACCCGAGGTCGAAGGCGTAGCTGGCCGAGAGGCCGAAGGTGATGGAGTCGCGGTCGCCATAGGTCTTGACGATCGGCGTCTTGGCCGCGTCGCCCATCAAGTGCTTATACTCGACATAGGCGGTGGTCTGCAGCTTGTCGGACCAGTGATAGGTTGCCTGAGCGATCGCGCCGACGGAGTGGACGCCGGCATTGTAGCGCTGCAGCAGGCCGCCGGTGCCGGCGGCAGTGCCGCCGAAATAGGTGCGGACATAGTCGGCGCCAACGATGGTCATGCGCGGTCCGATGCCGAGCGACCAGGCGCCGATGCGCTGGAAGACATCCACCTTGGCCTCCGCGACCAGCGCATCATGTGCGACGATGCCGCGGCGCAGGTCGACGCGGGTGCGCAGCCAGGAGGTCGGGTAGAACTCGACGAAGGCGCCGGCCTCGGCGCCGAATTTGGTGTCCGGCACGCCCGTGATGCGCAGGGCGACATTGGTATCGGCCTTGCGCTGCCAGAGCAGGTTGCCGGAAAAGCCGACGCGCCAGGCCTGGCCTGAGAAGAAGCCGATGCTGATCGCGTCGTCCTCGGAGGTCCACCAGGTGCTCTTGGTGCCGCGCCCCAGCGAGATGATCGGCCGCGGCCGGAAGACGTAATCGTTCGATCCGGAGTAGTCCGGCTGGTAGCGCAGGCCGGCGCCCAGCGTCAGGTGCCAGTTCTGCACCTGCTCGGGCGAGGTGTATTGCGCATATTGGGAGGACTGTGCCTTCGCCGGGGCGGTCAGCGCCAGGGAAAGGCAGGCGGCCGCAAGGCCGGCAAGGAACGCAACGCAACGCATCGTCAGAACTCCGGCGCCATGGCGCCTTGGACTACTCGGATGCGGCCAAACTGAATCATTAGTCTTAACCCGGAGTTGACGAGCAGCCGCCTGCGACATCGCTGCGCGTATGGCTGATGGCCCGGCCGAATCCCCAGCCGCCGGATGCCGGCACCTTGGCCTGCCGCAGCGGGGTGATGCAAGAGCCGCGCTTCCGCCGACCCTGGACCTGTTCTAGGAAGGGAGCATGACAGAGCTTCCCCGTATCGCGCGCCAGCCCTCGGTCTGCCCGCATGATTGCCCTTCGGCCTGCTCGCTCGAAGTCGAGGTCATCGACGGCAAGACCATCGGCCGAGTCCGTGGCAACAAGCGCCAGAGCTACACCGATGGCGTGATCTGCGCGAAGGTCGCCCGCTACGCCGAGCGCATCCATCATCCTGACCGGCTGCTGCACCCCTTGCGCCGCACCGGGCCGAAGGGCTCCGGCGCCTTCGAGCGCATTTCCTGGGACGAGGCGCTGGACGAAATCGCCGAGCGCTTCCTGGCGATCGAAGCCGAGCACGGCACCGAGGCGGTCTGGCCCTATTACTATGCCGGGACCATGGGCCTCGTGATGCGCGACGGCATCAACCGCCTGCGTCATGCCAAGCGCTATTCCGGCCAGTACTCGACGATCTGCACCACCACCGCGTGGACCGGCTTCATCGCCGGCACCGGCAAGCTCGCCGGGCCCGACCCGCGCGAGATGGCGAAATCGGATTGCGTGGTGATCTGGGGCACCAACCCGGTGCACACCCAGGTCAATGTCATGCACCATGCCGTCAAGGCGCGGAAGGAGCGTGGTGCCAAGATCGTCGCGATCGACATCTACCGCAACGCCACGCTCGACCAGGCTGATCTGCCGCTCGTGCTGAAGCCCGGCACAGACGGTGCGCTCGCCTGCGCCGTCATGCATGTGCTCTTCCGCGACGGCCATGCCGACAGCGACTATCTCGCCCGCTTCGCCGATGCGCCCGACGAGCTCGAAGCCCATCTCGCCAGCCGCACGCCTGAATGGGCGGCGGCGATCACCGGCCTCAGCGTCGCCGAGATCGAGGAATTCGCCACGCTCGTCGGCACCCGCAAGAGGAGCTTCTTCCGGCTCGGCTATGGCTTCGCCCGTCAGCGCAACGGCGCGGTCAACATCCACGCCGCCTCCTGCATCCCGACCGTGACCGGCGCCTGGCAGTATGAAGGCGGTGGCGCCTTCCATTCCAACAGCGGCATCTACAAATGGCGCAAGGGCCTGATCGAGGGGCTCGACAAGATCGACCGCAACGTACGCCAGCTCGACCAGTCGCAGATCGGCCGCGTGCTCACCGGCGATGCCGACGCCTTGCGCCAGGGTGGGCCGGTCAGGGCTCTGTTCATCCAAAACACCAATCCGGTCACGGTTGCGCCGGAGCAGGAACTGGTGAAGCGCGGCTTCGCCCGCGAGGATCTCTTCACCGTCGTGCACGAGCAGTTCATGACCGAAACGGCGCAGATGGCCGACATCGTGCTGCCGGCGACGCAGTTCATGGAGCATGACGACCTCTATCAGGGCGGCGGCCACCAGCACATCATGTGGGGCGGCAAGCTCGTCGAGCCGCCGGGCGAATGCCGCTCGAACCATGAGGTGATCTGCGCTTTGGCACAGCGCCTCGGCGCCGAGCATCGCGGCTTCACGATGACCCCGCGCGAGATCGTCGACTGGACCTTGCAGGAGACCGGCCGCGGCACGCTGGAAGAGCTGATCGCCAATGATTTCATCGACATCCAGCCGGATTTCGAGACAGCGCATTATCTCAAGGGCTTCGGCTGGCGCGACGGCAGGTTCCGCTTCAAGCCGGACTGGACCAAGGTCCCGAACAGCAATGCCGGTCTCGTCGGCCCGCACGAGACGCTGCCTGCGCTGCCGGATCACTGGGCGGTGATCGAGCAGGCCGATGACGAGCATCCGTTCCGGCTCGCCACGAGCCCGGCCCGCAATTTCCTGAACTCCAGCTTCACCGAGACGCCGACTTCCCAGAAGAAAGAGGGCGCGCCGACGCTGATGCTGCATCCGGACGATGCGGCGGGACTCGGCATCGCTGCGGGCGATCACGTCATCGTGGGCAATCGGCGCGGCACGGTCGAGCTCGACGCGGTGCTGTTCGACGGTCTGGTGCGCGGCGTCGTCATCGCCGAATCGATCTGGCCGAACGGCGCCCATCGCGGCGACCGCGGCATCAACACCATCACCGGCGCAGATTCGCCCGCGCCTTATGGCGGTGCCGCTTTCCACGACAATAAGGTCTGGATTCGCAAGGCGGTGTGACCTTTGCGTCATTGCTTTTTCGCTGGCGCTATGGACCATCCGCGCCCGGGCGACGGCATGGCCTGTCAGGGGAGATTCGGATCTCCCGGGCTGAAGCCGCGGAAACGGACAGTGCGAACAATGATCAAGCGGCGGGTTGGTGCGGTCGTGTGGGCCGCTGGATTGTCCCTGTTGGTTTCGGCCGGTGCGGCGCTCGCCGCTGGCAGCACGAGCGCACTGCCGCCCCCCGATCCGACGGCGAAGAACCTGACCCCCTACATGATCCAGCTGCGCGCCTTCGACGCTTGCCTGGTCACCCAGTCGCGCCTGATGAACACGACCCGCGAGGCAGTGCACAGCCCGTGCAGCTGCTACGCCAAGGGTACGGTCAACGCCATGACCAAGGACGAGCTCCAGGCCTTCCGCGACACCGGCTACTTCAACGACTCGGCCCGCGAGAAGGGCTACGACTTCATCGACCGCTGCAAGTTGAAGCGGCCCTGACGGGAAGGCGGCTCAGGCCGCCTTAGCTTTCTCGTCCTTGAAATAGCGCTCGCGCATCCGGCCGGCATAGGCGACGAGGTTGGGGTGCTCCTGCAGCGCCTCGCGTAGCGGCGAGTCGAAGACCTCGCAGAGCCCGGCGATCATGAAGGCGCCGAGCGTCGCATCGGCCCCGGATGGATCGGGCCCGGTCAGGTAGGGTTTGCCGCCCAGGATTCCGGCGAGCGCATCCAAGGCCCGGCGCGCCAGCTCCAGCCGCTCGGCGTCGCTGTGGCGACCGATGCCGTGGCCGTGCAGATTGCGGCTGATCCGGCGTTTGATCATCGCGACCACCAGCGGCCGCAACGGGGCCGGCACGGCGTCGAAGAAGCGGCGCGGTCCGCGGTCGAAATTGGCAGGATTGACCCAGCGCTCCTGCACCACCAGCCAGTACATGTGGTCCTCGAGCATTTTTTCGACGGCCCAGGCGATGCCACGCTGCTCGGCCGACAGGCCCTTGTCGAAGTCGATCCCGTGCGCCTGCTCCAGATGCATGCGGATGAAGGTGGTGTCGGGAATGGTCTTGTCGCCGTCGCGCAACACCGGGAATTTGCCCTTCGGTGCCTTCTGCAGATTGCCGCGCACAGGTCGATAGGGCAGGCCGGACATCTCCATCAGGATGATGCCCTTCATGCAGAACGGACTGGGGTCGGGCTGACCGAAGGCCGGACCGAAGACGTGAAGCTCCAGCATGTTTCCTCCCGGACGATGCCTTCAGTATGCAGCATGCTGCTGCCACGCTCCTGACAATTAATGTCAGTGCGAGTAGAGCAGGATAAGCTTACGCCATCTTCCTATCAGCGGAACTACGCCATGCAGCGCGCTGAACGCTTGCTCGATCTGATTCAGGGGTTGCGCCGCCGGCGTCGCCCCGTCACGGCCGAGACGCTCGCCTCCGAGCTCGATGTCTCCGTCCGCACCGTCTATCGCGACATCGCCGCCTTGCTGCGCCAGGGCGTGCCGGTGCGCGGCGAGGCCGGCATCGGCTATGTCCTCGATGCCGGCTTCGACCTGCCGCCGCTGATGTTCTCGCCCGACGAGATCGAGGCGGTGCTGGTCGGCATGCGCTGGCTCGCCGAGCGTGCCGATCCGACACTGGCGCGCGCCGCCGAGGACGTCGTCGCCAAGGTTGCGGCGGTGCTGCCCCCGCACTTACGCCCGATCCTGCTCGACGGCGCCCTGTTCGCGCCGGCCTATTGCAAGGATTCGGCTGTTGTCGACCAGGTCGACGCTGCTGCCATCCGCGCCGCGATCCGCAATGGCCGCAAGCTCGACATCGCCTATCGCGACGAGGCCGGGGCCGAATCGCGGCGGATGATCTGGCCGATCGGCATGACCTTCTTCGACCGGGTCCGCGTCGTCATCGCCTGGTGCGAGCTTCGGCAGGCCTTCCGGCATTTCCGCACCGACCGGATCGCCGAGCTCACCGCCCGCGAGGAGCGCTACCCGGCCCGCCGCGCCGATCTGTTCCGGCGCTGGCAGAAGGAGGAGCAGGAGGCTGCGGCGAGGCGGGCGATGGAGCAGCAGACGCTGCAGGGAGAGGCGGTGACGGTGCAATAGCGGGCAGACACCCGTCAACACGTGCCTTATGGGTCTTTCCGTTCGTTCAAGGCGCGCAGGCTTTCCGCCGCCTGTACAACGCCGGCCTGCGCAGCCTGTTCGTACCAGCGCCGGGCCTGCGGCAGGTCCTGAGCGCCGCCATGGCCCTTCTCCAGCATGATGCCGAGATTGTACATCGCGGTCCTTTCGCCGCCTTGCGCAGCCTTCTCGAACCAGCGCCGCGCTTCCGGCAGGTCCGTCGGTCCGCCCAGGCCGCCTTCCAGCATGGCGCCGAAATTACTCATCGCCCGGACCTCGCCGGCCAGCGCGCCCGCTTCGTACCAGCGCCGCGCCTGCGGCAGGTCCTCGGGCCCGCCGGCGCCCATGCGCAGCATGTCGGCCAGATTGTTCATCGCGCCCGAATGGCCGGCCTGGGCGCTGCGCTCGAACCAGAGCCGGGCTTGGGGCCGGTCCTGCGGCCCGCCGCGCCCTTGGGCCAGCATGACGGCAAAGTTGTTCATGGCCTCGGGAGCGGTATCCTTGAAGAGTTCGGCAAGCCAGCGCCGGGCACTTGGCAGGTCGCGGGGCATGTCCGGGCTTTTGATGCGGTCGAACTGAAGCATCACGCTTCGTTCGCCCTCCTGCGCGGCCTTTTCGAGCCAGCGCCGGGCTTCCACTTCGCTCTGCGGCCCGCCCAGTCCGCTCTCGAGCAGTCGGGCCGAATGATACATCGCGTCGTCGTTACCGGCCTTCGCTGCGGCGTCATACCAATGCCGTGCATCCGGCAAGCTTGAAGGGCAGCCGAGTCCACCCTCCAGCATCCGGGCGAAGTCGTACATCGCCCAGGCATACCCGGCTTTCGCGGCCTGCTCGTACCATTGCCGCGCCTGCGGCAGGTCTCGCGGACCTCCCTGGCTCCTGTCGAGCATGAGGGCGAAGAAATACATCGCCTCCGGATTGCCGGCCTGTGCGCCCTTCTCGAACCAGCGCCGAGCCTCCTGTCGGTCCTCCAGCCCGTCGAAGCCCTGCCGTAGCGACTTGCCGGCCTTGACCATAGCCGCGACATGACCTGCTTCAGCCGCCAGTCGATAGGCAGCGAGTGCCTCTTCACGGCGCCGCGCGCGCTCATAGGCACGACCGAGCTGATAGGGCAGCCGGCGAAGATCCGGCCGTTCATCGACGGCCGCCCGGCAGGCGACGATGGCGTGATCATCGCGATGTGAAAATGCTCGGCCTATGGCGCTCGCTATGTCCGGGACCGCGCGAACTCTCTCAGGGTCATCCGGGTCACTGGCGAGTGCATCGCAGCTGCGCACATTCGCAGTGTCCGCGGAGGCCGAGCCGCCGGGAGAACCGTACGCCAACACCGCGCTGACATAGTTTGAGACTGGCGCCCACAGTGCGAATCCGACCCCGCCGAGCAACAATCCGATGGAAATCCAACGAAACATTACGAAGCCAGCCCCCGATTCAACGCTCGGTTGCGGTGATTGCCTCGCCAGATGCCGGCTGTCGAGGCGACTTTGCCGGGATAGTTAGCGGCGGAGCGGTGAGATGGGCTCTATCCGCCCAGCTCACATTAATCGGACGATAACGGACCTCTAGGCGCCGACCGCCACTCCGTCTTCCAGCCTGATCGCTCCCGATGCCACCAGCGCCAGCGCCTGCGGGTAGATCCTGTGCTCCTGCTCCAGCACGCGCGCCGACAGGCTCGCCTCGTCGTCGCCGGGCAGGACCGGCACCTTGGCTTGCAGGATGGTCGGGCCGGCGTCGAGCTCGGGCACGACGAAATGCACGGTGCAGCCATGCTCGGCGACGCCAGCTTCGAGCGCGCGGGCATGGGTGTGCGTGCCGCGGAAATCGGGCAGCAGCGAGGGATGGATGTTGATCATCCGGCCCTGCCAGCGTGTCACGAACCAGGGGGTCAGCACCCGCATGAAGCCGGCGAGCACGACGAGCTCGATCCCATGGGCCTGCAGCTCGGCTTCGAGGGCCCGCTCGAAGGCTTCGCGGTCTTTGCCGAAGGGGCGGTGATCGACGCTGGCCGTGGCGATGCCGGCCGCCGCCGCCCGTTCCAGCCCGCCGGCATCCGGCCGGTTGGCGGCGACCAGTACGATCTCGGCCGGGAAATCGGCAGCCTTGGCCGCCTCGATCAGTGCGACCATGTTCGAGCCGCGCCCGGAGATCAGAATCGCGGTCCGCACCCGCCTTGCCGTGCTCACAGGGCGAGCTTCCCGCGATAGGTGACGGCTTCCTCGGCACCGCGCGCCGTGACTTCGCCGAGCTTCACCGGCTTCTCGCCGGCCTCGGTCAGCGCCGCCATCACGGCATCGGCCTGGGCGGCTTCGGCGACGACGATCATGCCGATACCGCAGTTGAAGGTGCGCAGCATCTCGCGCTCGGCGACGCCGCCGACCTTTGCGAGCCAGCCGAACACCGGCGGCACGGCGATCGCCGGCAGGTCGATCGCGACGCCGAGATCGTCGGGCAGCACGCGCGGGATGTTGTCGGGGAAGCCGCCGCCGGTGATGTGGGCAAGCGCCTTGATGCCGGGCGCGGCCTTCAGCGCCTGCAGCAGGCTCTTCACATAGATCCGGGTCGGCTCCAGCAGCGCTTCGGCCAGCGTCTGCTCCGGCGCGAAGGGGGCGGGCCCCTCCCAGCCGAGGCCCGAGAGGGCGACGATGCGGCGCACCAGCGAATAGCCGTTGGAATGCACGCCGGAGGAAGGCAGGCCGAGGACGACGTCGCCCGCGACGACATCGGCGCGCGGCAGCAGCGTGCCGCGCTCGGCGGCGCCAACGGCGAAGCCGGCGAGATCGTAGTCGCTGCCGGCATACATGCCCGGCATCTCGGCGGTCTCGCCACCGATCAGGGCGCAGCCGGCCTGGCGGCAGCCCTCGGCGATGCCGCGGACGATCTCGACGCCGGCCTTCGGGTCGAGCTTGCCGGTTGCGTAATAGTCGAGGAAGAGCAGCGGCTCGGCGCCCTGCACGACGAGGTCGTTGACGCACATGGCGACGAGGTCGATGCCGATGGTCGAATGCCGGCCGCTCTCGATCGCGATCTTGACCTTGGTGCCGACGCCGTCATTGGCCGCGACCAGGATCGGGTCGCTGAAGCCGGCGGCCTTCAGGTCGAACAATCCGCCGAAGCCGCCGATCTCCGCGTCGGCGCCCGGCCGGCGCGTCGAGCGCACCAGCGGCTTGATCGCGTCGACCATGGCGTTGCCGGCATCGATGTCGACGCCCGCCTGCGCATAGGTCAGCCCGTTGGCGCCCGGTTTCGTCATCGGCTTCAGCTCCTTTGCTAAGGCGAGCGAATAGGCAAGGGCAGGGCGGGGGGCAAGCCCTTCCGCGAAAGCGTTTCGCACTTCTTCCACCCATGTTCTACCCTGAGGTGCGAATCCGTCGGCAGGCCTCCCGCGATGACGCTTCCAAACCTCATCACCATCGCCCGGCTGATCCTGGTGCCCCTGGTGATCGTCATGATCGTCAACGGCCGCTGGGACGAGGCCTTCTTCCTCTTCGTTGCTGCTGGCATCTCCGATGCGATCGACGGCTTCATCGCCAAGCGTTTCGACATGAAGAGCGAGCTCGGCGCCTATCTCGACCCGCTCGCCGACAAGGCGCTGATCGTCTCGATCTACATCACCCTGGCCATCATCGGCATCATCCCGGTCTGGCTGGTCATCGTCGTCGTCTCGCGCGACCTGATGATCGTCACTGCCGTGATCCTGTCCTGGCTGATGGAAAAGCCGGTGACGATCGCGCCGATCGTCGTCAGCAAGCTCAATACAGCCGCCCAGCTCGTCTTCGCCGCGCTGGTTCTCGGCTCGAAATCCCTTGGCATCGACGTCGCCGCGATCATGCCGGCGGCGCAGATCGTGGTTGCGGCCTTGACGCTTGCCTCCATGGGCGCCTACCTCGCGCTCTGGCTGCGGCATATGGCGGGCTGAGCCGGGTCCTTGGATGGTTCGGCGCGGATCACCATAATCAGGGCCGATAGGTTCCGTAGAGGCGAGTGCATGAGTCTTCAGCGTCAACTGCTCTTCTGGCTGCTCGCCCTCGCCGTTCTCGTGCTCGCGCTGGTGCTGTTCCGGGACGTGCTGCTGCCCTTCATCGCGGCGCTGGCGCTGGCCTATCTGCTCGATCCGCTGGCCGACCGGCTGGAGCGCTGGGGCCTCAGCCGGCTCACCGCGACGATCGCGATCCTCTGCCTGTTCCTGCTCGTCTTCATCATCGGAACGGTGCTGCTGGCACCATTGCTCAGCCAGCAGCTCGCCGGGCTGGTGGCGCGTCTGCCGGGCGATGCCGCCAAGCTGCAGGCGCTGATCATGGAGCGCGGCGCGCCGCTGATCGAGCGCTTCGGCGGCGCCAAGCTCGCCGAGGATGCGCAAAGCTCGCTCGGCAATCTCGTCGGCGAGGCGACCAAATGGGCCGGCGGCTTGCTGGCATCGCTCTGGTCGGGCGGCACCGCGATCATCGGCGTGTTCTCTCTGCTGGTGCTGACGCCAGTCATCGCCTTCTATCTGCTCGCCGACTGGGACCGCATGGTCGGGACCGTCGACGGCTGGCTGCCGCTCGACCACCGCGACACCATCCGCGGCCTGCTGCACGAGATGGACGTCGCCATCGCCGGCTTCCTGCGCGGTCAGGCGCTGGTCTGCCTGCTGCTCGGAACCTTCTATGCGATCGGCCTGTCGCTGGTCGGTGTCAATTTCGGCGCACTGATCGGCATCATCAGCGGTTTTCTCTCCTTCATCCCCTATGTCGGCTCGCTGACCGGGCTCGTCCTCTCGGTGGGCGTCGCCACCGTCCAATTCTGGCCGGACTGGACGATGCCGCTACTGACGCTCGCCGTCTTCGCCGCCGGCCAGTTCATCGAAGGCAACATCCTGCAGCCCAAGCTGGTGGGCGACTCCATCGGCGTGCATCCGGTCTGGCTGATGTTCGCGCTGTTGGCCTTCGGCTCGCTCTTCGGCTTCGTCGGCCTGCTGCTCGCCGTGCCGCTAGCGGCGGTCATCGGCGTGCTCGCCCGCTTCCTGCTACGGCAATACCTTGCCAGCCCATATTATCGCGGCCGTAGCGCGCCAGCGACCAAGACCCATGTCGAGCTTTGAGCCGCCGGTGAAGCCTCGCCAGCTCGCCTTCGACCTCCCGGTCGACGCTCGCCATGGCGTCGAGGATTTCCTCGTCGGCCCTTCCAACGAGCAGGCCTATGGGCTGATCGAGAGCTGGCCGGGCTGGCCGGCCTCCTGGCTGCGGCTGGTTGGCCCGGAAGGGGCGGGCAAGACCCATCTCGCCGCGATCTGGGCGGCGCGCGCCCATGCCTGGACGCTGTCGGCGGAAGAGCTCGACGAAGCCAAGGTGCCGCATCTGGCTTCAGGTGGCGCGCTGGTGATCGAGGATTGCGACCGTGCTCCGCTCGATGAGCCGGCCCTGTTCCATCTGCTCAACGCCACCAAGGCGCGCGGCGCCTCCGTCCTGCTGACGGCGCGGACCGAGCCGGGACAATGGGGCCTGAAGGTGCCGGACCTGCTTTCGCGCCTGCGCCTGGCGCCGCAGGCCGAGATCGCGCCGCCCGACGATGCGCTGCTGCGCGCGCTTCTGGTCAAGCTCTTCGTCGACCGCCAGCTCATCGTCGACACCGGCACGATCGAGGCGCTGGCGCTGCGGATGGAACGCTCCTTCGCCGCGGCGCGCGATCTTGTCGATGCTATCGACAAGCTATCGCTCGAGCGCGGCCGGCGCGTCACCCGCGCCATGGCCACCGAGGTCGTCGCCTCGCTTTTCCCGGACGAGTAACGGGAACGGTCGCATTGGCCGATCTTGGTTTCGGCCTTTCGCACCAAACCCTGGTCATCCCGGACCAGCCGCGAAGCGGCGCCGATCCGGGATGCATTCCTGAGCCTCTCCGAATAAGGTTCCGGAATGGGTCCCGGGTCTCCCTCCGTTCGCCCGGGACGACTCGCGATGAGGATATGCCGAGAGGGCTTCTCCTAAGCCTTCACTGTGACCGCCGTCCCGGTCAGGCGGGCATGGATCGTCTCGATCAGGAGGTCGTGCGCCCGCGCCGCGATCGCGTCGAGCGACGGCGTCTTGACGAACATGGCGGCGGCCTTCTCGGCCAACTCCTCGCGGCTCGGCAGGGTCGGCATGTGCCATTGCGCGATCGCGTCCTGCGCCTGCGCCTGCATCGCATGCAGTTGCTCGCTGGCCCGCGCCTGCAGCGCGGCGAGCGCCTCGCGGAACTCGGGCAAAGTCAGCGTCGGCAGATGCAGCTCGGGCAGGCCGGGCACGTTGGCATAGGCGTCGCGCACGGATTGGACGATGCGCTCGACCGGGACGGAGGCGGCGAGCCGCTCGGCCGAGCGCTCGATCACGCGCGGCGGCAGCGCCTGCGAGCGCTCGACCACCGCCTGCGGCGGAGCCCTCAGGTCCCAGACCAGGCGCAGCTTCGACAGGCCGAGGATCAGGTAATAGGTCGGGTCCCACTGCCACCAGCGAAAACCCTGGCGGACGCTGTATTGATAGGCGTGGTGGTTGTTGTGCCAGCCTTCGCCCATGGTGATGATCGCGAGCCACCAGTTGTTCCGGCTTTCGTCGCCCGTGACATAGTCCTTGTCGCCATGCACATGCGCCAGCGAGTTGATGCAGAAGGTGCCGTGATAGACCGCGACCGTCGACCAGAAGAAGCCGACGAACAGGCCGCTCCAGCCGTCGATGGCAAAGCAGATCAGCGCCAGCGCGAAGGCCGGCAGCAATTCGAAGCGATGCAGGAAATTGAGTTCGGGGAAGCGCGTCAGATCGGTGACGGTCGAGGTGTCGCAGCGGTCATGGCCGTTGCTGAAGATCCAGCCGACATGGGAATAGAAGAACGAGGTCAGCACCGGCGAATGCACGTCGTGCTCGGTGTCGGAGAAGCGGTGGTGGTGCCGGTGCTTCGAAGCCCACCAGATCACGCTCTTCTGCGCCGTCGACTGGGCGAGCAAAGCGAGCACGAACTGGCCGAGCCGGCTGGTCTTGTAGGTCCGGTGCGAGAAGTAGCGGTGATAGCCGCCGGTCACCGCGAACATGCGCAGCCAGTAGAGGCCGAAGGCGAGCCAGAGCGAGGTCGCGCTGACGCCGCTCCAGAGCGCGCCGAGGCAGGCCAGATGCGCCAGCACGAAGGGAATGGCCGAGGGGTAGACGATATCGCCGTGATCGTCGGCGTGCTGCTGCTCTGACAAGGTCGTTCTCTGGACTGCATTTGAAGGCATGCGGGATTCGCATGCCGACCAAACAGCAGGGGCGGGGCGGGCGCAAGCGCCCTCAGCGCCGCAGCACAGGAAATGGCAGGACGTTGACGATCAAGCGCAGCGCGGCGGCGCTGAGTAGCGCTGCGATGAAAGGCCAGTACGCCATGTCGAGCTGGGCGCGCTTGCCGAAGGTGACCATGAAGCTCAGCCAGATGTACCAGGCGCCGAACAGATGCAGCCGGCGCCAGGCGACCGCGCCGATCAATGCGGCTGTCCGATCGAAGGAGGTCGCCGCCATCGCTGCGATCACGAGATAGGCGCTGCCGCCGGCGATCAGCATGCTCGATCCGCCCAATGCCGCGAAGAGCTGCGGGTCGGTGACGGCGAGCGCTATGATGGCGATGGCGTGTAGTAGATGCGAGACGGCGAAGCCGAGCCCAAGCTGCCGCCGGTTGCGCAATTGCCAGCGCGTCCACGGATTCTGGCAAATGCGGAACAGGGCGGAGGCGGTGAAGGCGAGCAGGAAGAGGGCGAGCGAGGTCCGCGCCGTCAGCCGGATCGCCATGCGGATGCTATCGCTGCCGCCGATGGAGGCGAAGGCGGCGACGCTTGCGACAGTCAGGATCGCTGCGAGAGCGCCCAGAAGGGGCCAGCCCTCCAGGCCGGCCGGAAGGGCCGGACTGCGCCTGTTCTCGTTCGACATCGCGCTTTCCCCTGAGTGACCGTGACATGTAATCAATGATTACATGTCACGGCCTGTGCGGCAATGAGATGTAATCGATGATTACATGATCGTGATGGCTGGCATAGGGTTCAGCCCGGCTGCTGCCGGGCGGGAAACTGGTCTAGGCTCGCGGCGATGAGCACGACGAAAGCGAGTCGGACGGGGTGGAGAGGGAGCGCAGCCAGCGCCTCGACCTATCATCACGGTAATCTGCGCGAGGTGCTGATCGCGGAGGGCTTGGCGCTGGCGGCAGAAGGCGGCCTCGACGCCGTCAGCATCCGGGAGGTGGCGCGCCGAGCCGGCGTCTCGCCGGCTGCCCCGTTCCGGCACTTCCCCGACAAGGTGGCCCTGATGACCGCCGTCGCCGAGGAGGCTATGGCACGCTTCCGGGCCGAGATCGTTGTCTCGCTTCAACGCGAGACCAGCGACGACCCGATCCGGCGCATCCGCGCCATCGGCAAGGCCTTCCTCGACTGGGCCCGGCGCAATCCGACGCATTTCGAGATCATCTCCTCGCGCCGGGCGATCGATTTTGCCGGGTCGGCCTCGCTCGGCGCGAGCAACGCCGAAATCCAGGCGCAGATGGTGAGTTTGCTCGACGAAGCGGCGCGGCGCGGGCTTCTGCGCGTCGACGATCCCGCTCTGATCCAGATCACCGGTCGCGCGTTGGTCTATGGCCTGGCGCGCATGTTGATCGACGGGCAGTTTCCGAGCTGGGGCGTCACGGAGGACGAAGCCGAGGGTGTGATGGAGCGCTCGCTCGATCTTTTCCTTGCCGGCCTGCTCAAGGCCCCAGCATCCGCTGGCGCGGGTCGTTCATGACGTTTGCGCCTCGCCTGTCATCGAACCGTCACGCTACGGTGGCTTCAAAGCGAAGGCGGCCGCTGCGGCTGCAAGCAAAACGACACAGAGCAGAGCTACAGGACCGGCAGTGGCACGAGCAGCGTCGACAGCGAGAGCAAAGCGCATGACCCAGGATGTGGCGGAAGCATCGGTTGCGAAGGCTGCGGCCCAGGCGCCGGCCGGCGGCGACCTTCATCTCGACGAGGCGCTGCGGCAGTCGCCGAAGCGGTTCATGAACCGAGAATTGTCCTGGCTGCAGTTCAACCGCCGCGTGATGGAGGAGGCCTCCAACCGCAACCATCCGCTGCTCGAGCAGCTGCGCTTCCTCTCGATCTCGGCGAATAACCTCGACGAGTTCTTCATGGTCCGCGTTTCCGGCCTGCGCGAGCAGCTCAAGGCCGGCGTGGTGACCCCGAGCCAGGACGGGCTCAGCCCGGCCGAGCAACTCGCTGCGCTGGGCGAGGGCGTTCACGCTCTGACCAGCGATCAGCAGACCCGCTGGACCGAGCTCAAGCACGACCTGGAGGCGAATCGGATCGTGCTGCTGCGGCCGGCTGATATCGGCGCGCAGGACCGCATCTGGCTGGAAGACCGCTTCCTGCACTATGTCTTCCCGGTGCTGACGCCGCTGGCGATCGACCCGGCCCATCCCTTCCCGTTCATCCCCAATCTCGGCTTCACCCTTGCGCTGGCGCTGGAGCGCGTCAGCGACGGACGCGCCCTCGACGCGCTGATCCGCGTGCCGGTGAAGATGGACCGCTTCATCGAATTGCCCGATCTCGCCCGCGAGGGCGTCCAGCGCTTCATCATGCTGGAGGATCTGGTCGCGCTGTTCATCGGCAAGCTCTTTCCCGGCTACGAGGTCAAGGGCACCGGCTCCTTCCGCATCATCCGCGACTCCGATCTCGACATCGAGGAGGAGGCGGAGGATCTGGTCCGCGTCTTTGAGACCATGCTGAAGCAGCGCCGCCGCGGCGTCGTGATCCGGCTGGAGCTCCATGCCGACATGCCGGCGCATCTGCGCGACATGATCATCCGCGAGCTCAGGGTCGATCCGGATGAGATCGTCGTCGTCGATGGCATGATCGGTCTCAACGAACTCTCGCAGCTCGTCGGCGTCGATAGCCCGGACCTGAAGTTCAAGCCCTATAATGCCCGCTTCCCCGAGCGCATCCGCGAGCATGGCGGCGACTGTTTCGCCGCCATCCGCCAGAAGGACCTGATCGTCCACCACCCCTATGAGAGCTTCGACGTCGTCGTGCAGTTCCTGCAGCAGGCGGCGCGCGATCCCAATGTCGTCGCGATCAAGCAGACGCTTTATCGCACTTCTTCGAACTCGCCGATCGTCCAGGCCCTGGCCGAGGCGGCCGAGGCCGGCAAGTCGGTGACGGCGCTGGTCGAGCTCAAGGCCCGCTTCGACGAAGAAGCGAACATCCGCTGGGCCAAGGATCTGGAGCGCGCCGGCGTCCAGGTCGTCTACGGCTTCATCGAGCTCAAGACCCACGCCAAGCTCTCGATGGTGGTGCGCCGCGAGGCCGGGCAGTTCACGACCTACTGCCATATCGCCACCGGCAACTATCATCCGATCACGGCGCGCATCTATACCGACGTGTCCTTCTTCACCGCCGATCCGGTGATGGCGCAGGACGTCGCCCGCATCTTCAACTTCATCACCGGCTATGCCGAGCCGGCCGAGCTGGAACGCATGGCGGTCTCGCCGGTCAACCTCAAGAAGCGGCTGCTCGACGACATCGCCGAGGAGGTCGCCCATGTGAAGGCGGGCCGCAAGGGGGCGATCTGGGGCAAGTGCAACTCGCTGGTCGACCCCGAGATCATCGACGCGCTCTACGATGCCAGCCAGGCTGGCGTGCAGATCGATTTCGTCGTGCGCGGCATCTGCTGCCTCAGGCCCGGCGTGCCCGGCCTCTCCGACAATATCCGCGTCAAGTCGATCGTCGGGCGGTTCCTGGAGCACACCCGCGTCTATGCCTTCGGCGCCGGCCACGGCATGCCCTCGGCCAAGGCCAAGCTCTACATTTCCTCGGCCGATCTGATGCCGCGCAATCTCGACCGCCGCGTCGAGGCGCTGACGCCGATCCTGAACGCGACAGTCCACCAGCAGATGCTCGAGCAGATCATGCTGGCGAACTTTCTCGACAACGAACAGAGCTGGACCATCTTGCCCGATGGCGGCTCGCGACGCATTGTCCCGCCATCGGCCGAAGAGTCGTTCAACGCCCACAAGTATTTCATGACGAATCCGAGCCTGTCAGGTCGTGGAAAATCTCTCTCGAGCTCAAGCCCGCGCAGCCTCTCCCGCCGCGCCGGCAAGAAGGCCTGAGCAGGCTGCAGGCCGGCTGAGCGTCGGCAACACCATCGCGATCATCGACATCGGCTCGAACTCGGTCCGCCTCGTCGTCTATGAGAACCTGTCGCGGGCGCCCGCGCAGGTCTTCAACGAAAAGGAGATGGCGGGCCTCGGCCGGCAGGTCGCCTCGACCGGCATGCTGGCGCAGGACGCGATCGACAAGGCGCTCTCGGCGCTGGTGCGCTTCCGCATCCTCTGCGAGGCGATGCATGTCGGGCAGCTTCGGGTCATCGCCACGGCTGCGGCCCGCTATGCTTCGAACGGCCCCGATTTCATCGCCCGCGCCGAAGCGGCCGTCGGCCAGCCGATCGAGCTGATCTCCGGCGATCGCGAGGCCTATCTCTCGGCGCTCGGCGTGATCTCCGGCTTCGACCAGCCGCATGGCGTCGTCGGCGATCTCGGCGGCGGCTCGCTCGAGCTGATCTCTGTCGATGGCGGCAAGGTGGGCGAGGGTATCAGCCTGCCGCTCGGTGGCCTCGCCCTGATCGACCGCTCCGGCAATTCGATGAAGGCGGCCGAGAAGATCGTCCGCGACGATCTCGACCACCATCCGCAGCTCGCCGCGATGCGCGGGCGTGATTTCTATGCCGTCGGCGGCACCTGGCGCGCGCTCGCGACGCTGCACCAGCGCCAGTCCGGCTATCCGCTCAACGTCATGCACGGCTATATCGTGCCGGCCCGAGAGGCGAGCGACTTCGTCCGCCTGGTCGAACGTGCCGATGCCTCGATGCTGGAGGCGATCGAGTCGGTTTCCTCGGCCCGCCGTCCGCTGCTCGCCTATGGCGCGCTGGTGCTCGACCAGATCATCAAGCGCGGCCGGCCGCGCAATGTCGTGATCTCCGCCAATGGCGTGCGCGAAGGTCTGCTGCACGAGCAGCTCGACGAGAGCGAGCGCTCCGCCGACGCGCTGCTGCGCGGCGCCGAGGATTACAACAAGCTGCGCGCCCGCGATCCGCGTCATGCCGCCGACCTGATCGCCTGGACCGAGAAGCTCGTCGCCAGCGCCTATCCGCACGACGACCCGGCGCTGCAGCGGCTGCAGCTCGCCGCCTGCCTGCTCTCCGACATCGGCTGGCGCGCCCATCCAGACTATCGCGGCGAGCAGACACTGAACGTCATCGCCCATGCCTCGTTCAGCGGCGTCGACCATGTCGGCCGCGCCTTTCTCGCGCTGACGGCGTTCTACCGCTATGCCGGCCTGAAGGCCTCCGCCCCGGCGGTCGAAGGGCTGCGGCGCCTGCTGACGACGCGCACGCTCGAACGCGTCCACATCCTCGCCGCGGCTTTCCGGGTCGCCTATCTGATTTCGGCAGGCATGCCCGGCATCCTGTCGCGAGCATCGCTGACCTGCATTGACAGCCGGCTCGTCATGCGCCTGCCCGACGACCTGAAGTCGTTGGCGAGCGAGCGTGTCACCGGACGGCTGAAACAGCTCGCCAAGCTGCTCGGGCGCGAGATCGACATCCGATAGGGCGGAAAGACCTGACCTAGCGCGGCATAAGCTGCTGGAAGGCCGTCGGCTGGATCGATATCCGGCCGATGAACGGCCGGTCATGCGCCAGGATGACGAAATAGGCGGCCGAGACGACCAGAACATAAAGATGGGCGGCGACGATCTGCATGCGGAAGGCGTGGCTGTTGCAGACGATGATCGCGAGCAGGGTCGTCGTCGAGATCAGTCACATCGCGAACCATTGCGCCCAGGTGACGCCTGCCACGGAGGCGGCCAGCCGGGCCAGCCTTGCGTGACGGACCTCCAGGAGCTGGTTGAGCAGGGGGAGTACGCTGCGGCGGTGTTCAGTCGCGACACCAGATGGATCGCGCCGAGCAGGTGCTTTTCCGACTGGTCGAACACCGCATCGGTGAGCGGCGTGCTCCTGGCCATGGCCGGCCAGTCGATCGCAACCACGTCGCGCAGATAGTCCTGAAGCCCTTTGCTCAGCTCGGATCGCGTCTCCTCCGGCAGCCCCGCCGACAGGGCGAGCGCCGTCTCCACGGCATCCGCCTCGCGCTGCACGGCTGTCCGGGCAGAGACGGCATCGTTCCAGATCCCTACCGCGGAGAATGCGACGATCAGCGCGAACAGCGCTCCGCAGGCGTTGATGATCGAATCGCGGATCGGCAGCGGCTCGTCCAACCGATAGCCGAGCCGCGGGATGGCGAAGCGCACGAGGCCGATCAGGAGCCAGCAGACCGCGAGGCTCAGCGCCAGCACGGCGAGGAACATCGCCGCCAGCGGCAATTGATGCAACAGGATGAACACGTCGCCCTCGGACCCGCCTGCACTCAGACGGCGACAGCAGAGCCCAGCTCGGTCTCGGCCGACAAGTCTCTTCTTCGGAAAGCCGACGACAATCGTGGCGGTGACGATCGGATGCTCACGAGCCGGGATGAGGGGCGGATCGTGGATGACCGTCAGCGCGGGCAGCGCTGCGTGCGCTCGGCGCGCTGGATATCGGCGATGACGCGGCGCTGGGTCGCTGAAAGCGGCACGTCCTCGACATTGTCGTACTGGCAGCCGGCATTGCCGAAGGCGCTGATGCCACGCTGCGTGCGGAAGCAATAGCCTTGCGCCTTGTAGATTTCATTGCGCTGATACCAGAGGTCCTCGCAGCTCTGCGCCGCCGCCGGCGTGGCGGCCACGAAGAAAGGCAGGGCGATTGTGAGGGAGAGGGCAGGAAGGAGCAGCTTCGACATGACGACCTCTTGCGGTTGCGCGACCATCTCTGCCGGTCCTTGCGGACAGGACAAGCCTTTTCGCGTTCTGCCATGGCAGGATCACGATCCTGTTGCAGGAACGCGTGATGGCTCCGCTGGCAAAGCTGTGAATTGACGCTGCCGCGCTCGCGGGGGAGAAGAACCGCAAGGTCATGCAGCCGTTTCGCCTTCTTCGCCCGAATCTCGCCCGCCTGCGGCGTTCGATCGCCGTCGGGCTCACCTTGGTCGCGGCGGCCGCGCCCGTCATGGCGCAGTCGCAACAGCGCTCGGTCTCGCTGATCCGAGATGCCGAGATCGAGCAGTTGCTGCGCGACTATGCGGCGCCGATCTTCAGGGCGGCCGGGATCAATGCCGGCGGAACCAAGATTATCCTGATCAACGATCGCGCCTTCAACGCCTTCGTCGCAGACGGCAAGTCGATCTTCGTCAATATCGGAGTGCTGATGGATGCAGCGACGCCGAACGAGGTGATCGGCGTGCTCGCTCATGAAAGCGGCCATCTCGCCGGCGGGCATTTGGCGCGGCTGCGGCAGGAGATGCAGAACGCACAGATCCTCTCGATCGCCGGTCTGCTCGTCGGCGTCGGCGGCGTCGTCGCCGGCGCCCGCAGTGGCGGTTCCGCGATCGGCAATGCCGGCGTCGGCGCGATGGGGGCTATCGCGGGACCGCAGGAGCTGGTGCGCCGCTCGCTGCTCGCCTATCAGCGCTCCGAGGAGCAGGCGGCCGATCGCGCGGCGGTGCGCTTCCTTTCGGTTGCCGGCATGTCGGCCAAGGGCATGCTCACCGTCTTCCGGCGCTTCGCCGAGAACAGCGCCTTCCTGTCAAAGGCGATCGATCCCTACACGCTGAGCCACCCGATGCCGAGCGAGCGCATCGCCCAGCTCGAGACGCTGGCGAAGCAGAGCCCCCATTTCGACAAGCTCGATCCGCCGGCTCTGCAGGCGCGTCACGAGCTGATGCGCGCCAAGCTGATGGGTTTCGTCGAGCGCGACGCCGGCGTCGCCCGCCGCTACGGCATGGCGGACCAGTCGATGGCGGCGCGCTATGCCCGCGCCATCAGCGACTACCGCTCCGGCAGGATGGCGCAGGCGCTGGCGGCCATGGACAGGCTGATCGGCGAGCAGCCCAAAAATGCATATTTCCTCGAGCTCAAGGGCCAGGCCTTGCTGGAGGCCGGGCGGGCACGTGAGGCCGTGCCGGTGTTGCGCCAGGCGGTTGCGCTGGCGCCGCAGGCAGGGCTGATCCGGCAGATGCTCGGCCATGCGCTGCAGCAGACCGGCGACAAGGCTCTGCTCGACGAAGCGATCCGCGAGCTGTCGAACGCCGCGGCGCGCGAGCCCGACTCGGCCGAGGTGCATCAGCATCTCTCGAATGCCTATGCCGCCAAGGGCAACATCGCCATGGCCGAGCTCTCGGCCGCGCGGCACGCTTTTGCCAAGGGCGATTGGACGGTCGCTCACACCCAGGCGAGCCGGGCTCTGGCCAAATTGCCGCAGGGCTCGCCTGCGGCGCTGCGCGCGCGCGACATTGTCGAGTATGTTCCTCCCGACAAACAACAATAGAGCAGGGTGCGAAAAAGTGGGGACCGATTTTTGGTAGGAATCCTGCTCTAAACCTTTAGAATCGATCACGTCTTATGATTTTCGATCGACGCGATCCAAAATCATAAGACGTGATCTAATGGCGCCCGAGTCGCGCCCTTGGAAAGGACCATCGTCATGATCTTCTATTCGCTGCGCCGTCTGGCGCTCGCCGGCATCGCGGCCTGCGCGCTCGCCGGAGCTGTCGCACCGGCGCAGGCGCAGGCGCTCTCGCCAGACCAGCGCAAGGCCGTGGTGGAGTTGATCAAGGAGACGCTGCTGAAGAATCCCGAGTTGATCCAGGAAGCGCTGGTCGAGCTTGAGAAGCGCAACCAGGTCGCCCAGGTCGAGGCGCAGCGCAATGCGCTCGCCGCCGAGAAGGCCAGCTTGACCGATCCCGCGACCTCGGTGATCGCCGGCAACCCGCAGGGTGACGTCACCCTGGTCGAGTTCATGGATTACAATTGCGGCTTCTGCAAAAGGGCGATGGAAGACGTTCGCGCTCTCTCCAAGGACGATGCCAAGCTCAAGGTCGTGATCAAGGACTTCCCGATCCTCGGCCCCGATTCGGTCGAGGCCAGCCGCGTCGCCATCGCAGTGAAGAACCAGCTCCAGGGCCAGAAATACTGGGATTTCCATCTCAAACTAATGGCCACCAAGGGCCGCATCAACGGCGCCAAAGCACTCGAGATCGCCAAGGAGGCCGGCGCCGACATCGAGCGCGTCAAGAAGGAGATGGACGCGCCGGCGACGCGCGCCGTGATCGAGCAGACCGTCGCGCTCGGCGACCGTCTCGGCCTCACCGGCACGCCCGCTTTCATCGTCGGCGACGAGGTGGTGTTCGGCGCGGTCGGCCAGGCGGCGCTGAAGCAGAAAATCGAAGCCGTCCGCAAATGCGGCAAGGCGACCTGCAGCGGGTGAGCGGATCGGGGCTGAGCTACCTTGACGCATGGCCCGACTGCTGCCTGACGTCGCCGGTTTCTGTGGAACAACTCCCGGAACGGCGGCGATTTGCATAGGCAAGGTGCCCACAGGGCGCCTTCGCCCTTTTCCTGACCCACTGTTCCGGGTAAAGACGCGCGACATCGCGAGGCCGCCGGCTTGATCCGGCCGCAGTGCCATCGCATATGCGCATCCTCTTCGGGACCTGCCGTCCCGCCCATCGAGCTCACGAAGACGGTGAAATCCGCCATGGCGACCAAGAGCCCCATCGATCCCGAACTCGTGCGCGAGATGGCGCAACTGATCAACGAGACCGATCTGACCGAGATCGAGGTGCAGAAGGGCGACCTGCGCATCCGCGTCGCCCGCACCATCAGCGCCACCGTGATGGCGCCGGTCGCGGCCGCGCCGGCCTTCGCCCCGGCGCCCGCCGCAGTCGCGGCCCCTGCCGCCGCTCCGGTCGACGCCAAGGCGGCCGCGGCCCATCCGGGCACGGTCAACTCGCCTATGGTCGGGACCGCCTATCGCCGGCCGTCGCCCGAGGCCAAGCCCTTCATCGAGGTCGGCCAGGAGGTGAAGGCCGGCGAGCGCGTGCTGCTGGTCGAAGCGATGAAGACCTTCAACGACATCGTCGCCCCGCGAGCCGGCAAGGTCACCGCCATCCTGGTGGAAGATGGCCAGCCGGTCGAATACGGCGAGCCGCTGCTGGTGATCGAGTGAGGCCGGCGCCGGACGGGAGCGGGCTGAAGATGTTCGACAAGATCCTGATCGCCAATCGCGGCGAGATCGCGCTGCGGGTGCTGCGGGCCGCCAAGGAGCTCGGCATCGCCACGGTCGCGGTGCATTCGACCGCCGACGCCAACGCCATGCATGTGCGCCTCGCCGACGAGAGCGTCTGCATCGGCCCGCCGCCGGCGCGCGAGAGCTATCTCAACATCCCCGCGCTGATTGCCGCCTGCGAGATCACCGGGGCCGACGCGGTCCATCCCGGCTACGGCTTCCTCTCCGAGAACGCCCGCTTCGCCGAGATCCTGGAGCGGCACAACATCGCCTTCATCGGCCCCAAGGCCGAGCACATCCGCAGCATGGGCGACAAGATCGAGGCCAAGCGCACCGCCAAGCGCCTCGGCATCCCTTGCGTGCCCGGCTCGGAAGGCGGCGTCGCCGACGACGAGGAGGCGATGCGGATCATTCGCGAGATCGGCCTGCCCGTCATCATCAAGGCGGCGTCCGGCGGCGGCGGCAAGGGCATGAAGGTGGTGCGCAGCGAGGACGAGGTGTCCGTCATGCTCGCTACGGCCCGGAGCGAGGCCAAGGCCAATTTCGGCGACGATGCCGTGTACATCGAGAAATACCTCGAAAAGCCGCGCCATATCGAGATCCAGGTGCTCGGCGACGGCAAGGGCCGGGCGATCCATCTCGGCGAGCGCGACTGCTCCCTGCAGCGCCGCCACCAGAAGGTCTGGGAGGAGGGGCCGTCCCCGGCCCTCAACGCCGGCGAGCGCGACCGGATCGGCGCGATCTGCGCCAAGGCGATGGCCGATATGGGCTATCTCGGCGCCGGCACAATCGAGTTCCTCTACGAGGACGGCGAGTTCTACTTCATCGAGATGAACACGCGCATCCAGGTCGAGCATCCTGTCACCGAGATGATCACCGGGATCGATCTGGTCAACGAGCAGATCAGGATCGCCGCCGGCGCGCCGCTCTCGATCAGCCAGAAGGACGTCGTCATCGAGGGCCACGCCATCGAATGCCGCGTCAACGCCGAGCATCCCGCGACGTTCCGGCCCTCGCCCGGCAAGATCGCGTCATTCCACACGCCGGGCGGGCTCGGCGTGCGCGTCGATTCGGCGGCCTATCAGGGCTATGTCATCCCGCCACACTACGATTCGCTGGTCGGCAAGCTGATCGTGCATGGCCGCAACCGGGCCGAATGCCTGATGCGCCTGCGCCGCTCGCTCGACGAGTTCGTCGTCGACGGCGTGGACACCACGCTGCCGCTGTTCCGGACGCTGGTACGCAACCAGGACATGCTCAACGGCGACTACAACATCCACTGGCTGGAGAAATTCCTCGCCAATGGCGGCATGGATCAGTCGGGCGAGGGGTGAGGTCCGGCGCATGCAGTCATGCTCGGGCTTGACCCGAGCCTCTCAGGCCGGGCTCGATAACGCCTTCTCGTCACGAGATTCTCGGGTCTGCGCTTCGTTCCGCCCGAGAATGACGCTTCGGGTTTGACTCAGCCGCCCGCTCGCGCTCCCATCGGCGCATGAAGGCCCGCTCCACACCCGCGCGCGCGCCGGCGATCACGCCGGAAATCCTTTTGCGCGCCTACGCAGCCGGCGTCTTCCCGATGGCGGAGAGCGCCGACGATCCCAGCCTTTTCTGGGTGGAGCCGGACATCCGCGGCATCATTCCGCTCGACGCCTTCCATCTGCCGGGCCGGCTGGCCCGCACCGTCCGCTCGGATCGGTTCGAAATCCGGATCGACCACGACTTCGCCAGCGTGATAGCGGCCTGCGCCGAAAGCCGGCCGGACCGCGCCGAGACCTGGATCAATGGCCGCATTCGCGGGCTCTATGGCGAGCTCTTCCATCTCGGCTATGTCCACACCGTCGAATGCTGGCGCGAGGGAAAGCTGGTCGGTGGTCTCTATGGCCTGTCGCTTGGCGGGGCCTTTTTCGGCGAGAGCATGTTCCATCGCGAGACCGACGCCTCGAAGGTCGCGCTGGTCCACCTGGTCGCCCGGCTGAGGCGCGGCGGCTATCGGTTGCTCGATACGCAGTTCCAGACCGCGCATCTCTCGCAGTTCGGTACGCGAGAGATCCCGCGCGAGGCCTATCGCGTCCTGCTCGACGCGGCGATCGCGAGCGATGGCGACTGGTGGGGCTGGCCGCCGGGGCAGGACGTCCGGGGCCACGAGGCGCTGGCCGAGTTGCCGGGCTGATCCGATCAGGCGGCGGGTTCGCCGCCCGCCATCTGCGACGGCTCCCAGAGCTCGATCGGATTGCCCTCGGGATCGTGGATGCGGCAGAAGCGGCCGACCTCCGAATCCCAGTCCGGCCGGGTCTCGACGGCAATCCCGGCGGCGCGCAACGAAGCCATCATCGCGTCGAGGTCGTCGACGCGGAAATTGACCATCCACTGCTGCTCGGGCCGGCCGAAATACTCGGTCGTTGCGGCGAACGGACCAAAGATGGTCGGCCCGGCATCCTGACTCCAGACCGCTCTGTTCATGTCGGCGATGCCGAGATGGCGCTCGTACCAGGCGGCGAGGGCCTGCGGGTCACGGCCGCGAAAGAACAGGCCGCCGATGCCGGTGACCCGCGCCATCGTCAGTTGCCCCCCGCCGGGTCGCGCCCAGGGGCGGGATTGGTCGGGAAGAAGCGCTGCGACGGCGTCTGGCGCGGCTGCACCGGCACGCCTTGCGGCGGGGCGACATCGATGCGCTGGTTGGGCGGCGGGTTCTGCTGGGCGGGACGGGCAGGGCGCCGCTGCTCGGGAGTGAGCGGTGGCGGCGCCGCCTCCGGCTCCTTCGGATCGACCACCAGCTCGGTGCCGCCTTTGCAGTCGGTCAGCCAGACATCATAGATCGCGTGCTCGACACCATGCAGGCCGGGGCTCGCCGCGTACATCCAGCCGGTGAAGATGCGCCGGTACTCGTTGTTGAAGGTGACCTCGTCGACCTCGGTGAAGGAGGTCGTCTGCGGCGCCTCGGTCGGCGGGCGCGTCCAGCAGACTCGCGGTGTGATCTGCAGCGCGCCGAACTGCACGGTCTCGTCGATCGCCACCTCGAAGGAGATGATCCGGCCGGTGATCTTGTCGAGTCCGGCGAAGACCGCGGTGGGATTGCGGATGCGGTCGGCCTTGGCGGGGACGGCCAGCGCGAGCGCGCTGCCGGCGAGCGCGAGGAAGGCAAAGGCTCTGCGGAACGAAGGCATGCTGGCTTGCGATTCTCTTCGAGCGGGGCCGGGCCGCGACGGGGCGCAGTAGCACGGCAATCGCAGCGGAAAAAGGGCAGATCACGATCCTGGCCAGCGGGCTAAGGGAGCGGGAGGCCTTGCATGCTCGCCATGGCCGGTATGCTCGCCAGGGCAGGTCATGCAGTTGCAATCCATTTGCAAATTTATATCCTGCCACTGCCTTGCAAGTGCGGAATCGGGGATATCCATGGAAGCGCGCGTCGACGGAATGTCATCCGGCTGGCGCACGGAGCGCGGCGACGCCTCGCTGGCCGACGTCCATCGCTCGATCGTGGTGCGCGGCTCCGGGCCGGGCTGGCGCCGCGCCGCCGCCTTTCTGGGCCCGGGCTATCTCGTCGCTGTCGGATATATGGACCCGGGCAATTGGGCGACCTCGCTCGCCGGCGGCTCGAAGTTCGGCCACACGCTGCTCGTCGTCGCGTTGGTCTCCAACATCATGGCGATCGTGCTGCAGTCGCTCTGCGCCCGGCTGGCCATCGCGTCTGGCCGTGATCTCGCCCAGGCCTGCCGCGACGCCTTCCCCAAGCCCATCGCCTATGGGCTCTGGGTCCTCGCCGAGGTCGCGATCATCGCGACCGACATCGCCGAGGTGATCGGCACCGCGATCGGCCTCAACCTGATCTTCGGCATCCCGCTCGAGATCGGCGTCGTCATCACGGCGCTCGACGTCTTCCTGATCCTCTATCTGCAGCGGCTCGGCTTCCGCTGGGTCGAGGCGCTGATCATCACGCTGCTCGGCGTCATCGCGGTCTGCTTCGCGATCCAGATCGCGCTGGCCGACCCGGACTGGGGGCAGGTGATCCGCGGCTTCACGCCGACCACCGAGATCGTGCGCAATCCTGAGATGCTCTATCTGGCGCTCGGTATCCTCGGCGCGACCGTGATGCCGCATAATCTCTATCTGCATTCGGGCATCGTGCAGACGCGCGCTTACGGGCAGACTTTGCCGGAGAAGCGCCAGGCGCTGACCTACGCCACGATTGATTCGACGGTCGCGCTGATGTTCGCCCTGCTGATCAACGCCTCGATCCTGATCCTGGCCGCCGCGACCTTCCATAAGACCGGGCAGACCGGGGTCGCCGAACTCGCCGACGCGCACAAGCTGCTCGGCCCGCTGCTCGGGCTCGCCATCGCGCCGACGCTGTTCGGCATCGCCTTGCTCTGCTGCGGCATCAATTCGACGGTGACGGCGACGCTCGCCGGCCAGATCGTGATGGAGGGCTTCCTCAAGATCAGATTGCCGCCCTGGCTGCGCCGGCTGATCACGCGGGCGATCGCGATCGTGCCGGCGGCTGCGGTGACGATCTGGTACGGCGATGCCGGCACGGCGCGGCTATTGATCCTGACCCAGGTCGTGCTGTCGCTACAGCTCTCCTTCGCCGTCTTCCCGCTGGTGATGTTCACCGCCGACAAGGCCAAGATGGGCGAGCTCGTCGCGCCGCGCTGGCTCATCGCCTTGGCCTATCTGATCGCAGCGGTGATCGCAGCGCTGAACATCAAGCTGCTGGTCGATTTCGTCGGCGGGGCAGGCTGAGAAATGGGGGCGCGGCCTTTCCGGCTGCATCGCCTTAGCGTACCGCGCGCTTGGCGCGGAAGCGCGCGACCTTGTCGCGGTTGCCGCAGAGACTCATCGTGCACCAGCGCCTTGTGTTGTTGCGCCCGCGATCATAGAAGACGAGCGTGCAGTGATCGGCAGCGCAGCGCTTCAATCGCGCCGGCTCGGCCTCGCAGACGAAGCGGGCGAGATCGAGCGCGATCTGTGCGGCCGGGCCAGCGGGATCGAAAGCGAAGCCAAGCGCGGGTCCATCGTCCCCGCGCTGCAGGACATAGTGGCCTTTGAGGCCGGCCAGGCGCCGGTTGACCGACGCCAGAACCGCATCGGGCAGCGGCTGGCCTGCCTCAAGCGTCTCAAAGACCGGCCGCAGCTCCGCGCGCACTGTGCGCAGATCGGTCATTGCGTCGCTTCCATCTCCGGCAGCGTCGCCGAGCCCGGCCGCTCTCAGCCAGGCCAAAGCCCGCTCGGGACCATCGATCAGCTCCTGGGGGCCGGTTTCGCTGGCGGGCGTGGTGTTGAGCAGATCCAGCCAAGTCGAACCGCCGACGAATGGAAAGCCGTCGCGGAATTCGCTGGAAGCTTCTGTCGCAGACGTCATCTCGGATCTCGGACGGATAGGTCGAACTGTAACCGCTTATTTATCGATTGACAGGTGTCAAATCAAGTGACACCGTTGAAGAAGAAGAACAGAGGTTACATCACTCGCGATGCCCCGTTCCCTCAGCCGCTTTGCCGCCATCACTCTCGCCGCAGGAGTCCTTGCCATGACGTCCGTCGCCGCCGCCGAGCCCGGCCCAACTCAGTTCCGCACAGCCGAGATCGCCGGCACCGAGATCTTTTATCGCGAGGCCGGGCCGCAGGACGCGCCGTCGCTCCTGCTGCTGCACGGTTTTCCGTCCTCGTCGCACATGTTCCGCGACCTGATTCCGCGTCTGGCCGGTCAGTACCGCGTGATCGCGCCGGACTATCCCGGTTTCGGCCATAGCGGTGCGCCATCGCCGGCCGCGTTCGATTATCGCTTCGACCGCCTCGCCGACGTGGTGGAAGCGCTGGTCGATCGGCTCGGGCTGAAGAGCTATGTACTTTATCTGCAGGACTACGGTGGGCCGGTCGGCTTCCGCCTGGCGCTACGCCGGCCGGAGCGGGTGCGCGGCCTGATCGTGCAGAACGCCGTCGCCAATGCCGAGGGCTGGAACCCCGAGATCACCGCGTCTATGGGGCCGTTCTGGCGCGAGCGCAACGCCGAGACCGAGAAGCCCTTCGCCGATCTGCTGAAGCCCGAGACGACGCGCTTCCAGTACACCCACGGTGCCGCGCGGGCCGAACGGCTTTCGCCCGATGCCTGGACGATGGATCAGGCCGGGCTGGACCGGCCGGGCAATCGCGAGATCCAGCTGCGGCTGCTGCACGATTACCAGAGCAATTTCGCCGCGTATCCGGCCTGGCAGCGCTATCTCGCGGAGCGCCAGCCGCCCATGCTGATCGTCTGGGGGAAGAACGACCCGTTCTTCACGCTCAAGGGCGTCGACTATCTGAAGCAGCAGGTGCCGGGCGCCGAGGTGCACCTGTTCGACGCCGGCCATTTCGCACTGGAGACGCATGCCGGCGAGATCGCCGAACGCATCCTGGCGTTCATGGCGCGGTTGCCTGCGCGGTAGTCCGGGTGCTGGGCTCCGGCATCATCATCAGCAGCAGCACCAATGCGACGCCAGCCGCGATGCCGAGCGTGATGAAGGCCGCGCCATAGCCGTAGCCGACGACGATCGCCCCGGCGACGGAGGTGCTCAAGGCGGCGCCGATGCCTTGTGCAGTCGCGATGGCGCCCTGGGCGACGTTGAAATGGCCGGTGCCGGCCGTGAGATCCGCGACGATGAGCGGAAAGAGTGCGCCGAAGATGCCGGCGCCGACGCCATCCAGCAGTTGCACGCCGATCAGCCAGGGCGCGGCGTCAGAGAGCGGATAGAGCAGGCCGCGCAGGCACAGGACCGCCAGCGCCCCCGCGAAGATCCGCTTGCGGCCCCAGCGATCGGCCTTGGCGCCCACGACGAGGGCGACCGGGACCATCACCAATTGGGCTGCGACGATGCAGGCCGACATCAAGGTGGTGGCGAGCTCCGGATTGGCCAGCGCCAGCTTCTGGCCGACGAGCGGCAGCATCGCGGCATTGGCGAAATGGAAGAGCGTCGTCGACGCGGCGAAGACCAGCAATGGCGGATTGGCGAGAAGCACGCTGAAGCCCGACGGGCGCGCCTCGCCCGAGCCGGTGGACGCACTGTCGAGGCCGCGCGCGACGTCGTGGTCGATCGCGGCGGCGGGCACGCTCAGCGTGGCGACGATGCTGGCAGCGGCCATCGCCGCCATCAGCCAGAAGACGGCGACGGGACCGAGCCAGTAGGCGAGGGCCCCGGCGAGCAGTGCGGCGACAGCGTTGCCGGCATGGTTGAAGGCCTCGTTGCGGCCGATGCGCGCCGCGAAGGCCTTCGGCCCGACGATGCCGAGCGTGATCGCGGCGATCGCCGGTGGGAACACCGCGCCGGCGACCCCCGAGATCGCCTGCAGGATCGTGACCGGCACCAGGCCGGGAAAGAGCGGAATGGCGAGCGAGGCGGCCGTGATCGCGAGCGCGGCGAGGACGAGAATGGCGCGTTTCGCCCGCACGACATCGATCAGCGCACCCGCGGGCGTCTGCGCGACGATCCCGGCGATTCCCGCCGCTGAGAGCGTGAAGCCGATCGAGGCCTCGTCCCAGTGCTGAACCGTCAGCAGGTAGATCGCGAGATAAGGGCCGAGGCCGTCGCGGACATCGGCGAGGAAGAAGTTCAGCGCGTCGAGCGGCCCGCGAGCCGAGGAGGTGCGATCAGGGGCCATATCGATCTCTCGGCGAGAAAGGCGCGCGGATCAACGGGCGAGGACGAGCCTGGTTCCGTTGCGTCCAGGCATAAAAAACCGGCGATGCGTGGCACCGCCGGCGTGATCTCGCATCTTCGTCCGCCTGTCAGCGGCCGGGCGTCCAGGCCTGATAGTCGCCGGTCGCGGCCGGGGTCTTGTTCTCGCCGAGGGTCGAGCCAGGCGGGTGATAGGCCAGGGCCGTCCCGGTATGGTTCGGCTGGTGCGGCTTCTGCCATTCGCGCGGGGTATACTTTTCCTCGGAGGGAGCGACGTCGACGGTGTGGTGCAGCCAGCCATTCCAGCCGGGCGGGATGATCGAGGCTTCGATCGGGCCGTTATAGATCACCCAGCGGCGCTGGATGCCGAGCGCCTTGTCCTTCACGCCGCCCTTGGTGCGGTAGTAGACGTTGCCGAACTCGTCCTCGCCGACCTTCTCGCCGAAGCGCCAGGTGTGGAACCGCGTGCCGATCGTCTGGCCGTTCCACCAGGTGAAGAGCTGGAGCAGGGTCTTGGTCATCGCTTCGCGTCCGCGCAGGCCATAGGCCGTCGCGCGACTTATGAAGAGGCTGGCGCTTGATGTCCAGTGCGGCTCAGCGCAGCAGTGAGCGCGCCGTCGGGATGAGGCGAGCGATGTCCGGTTCGCGCCCCGTCCCCACGGCCATCTCGCGCAAGGCGGCTTCGAGCGCTGGTATCGCCTGCGGGGCGGTCGGCCGTGTGAGCGTGACGACGACACATTCGCCCTCGCGCACGGGCAGGCGCGCGAATCCGTTCTCGCTGCGATCGCTGATCAGGCTGGCGACTATGTTGCAGCCGGCGGCCCGTACGGCGTCGGCGATCACATCAGCCGCAAGCGAGGCTTTGTCGTCGGGCGTGGCCGGTGCGAGATGGTGGATGGCGACCAGATAGGGATGACCATCTTCCAGATCGGCAGTTCCCGACGGCAAGCGTTCGAGTCCGTTCATCTCGAAGCCAGAGCCGGGTGCCGCCGGCTTCAGCATCAGCACATCGTGCCATTCCAGCATCGTCTCGTTGGCGGCGGGGCCATGTTGAGCCCAGACCGGACCGCCATAGAAGGCGGGGAGGGCGCGGGTCCGCGCTGCCTGATCGGCAAAGCCGCGGAACCAGACGAACTGGTCGGGCGCTGCGGGGTCGCGGAACTGGCAGATGACGCTCATCCCGGCCGCCTCCTGCGTCTCGACCAAATGGGTGTCGAAGACTGCGATCAGGGTCTCGCGCGCGCCAGGCTTCAGCGTGTAGCGGCGCAGTTCGAAGACAGTGTCGGTCATGGCGGTCCTCCGGCTGGCCTTGCAGCTAGGCAAGAGGCCTGCCCGATGGAGTCAGCAGCCTCGCCGCGGCCCTCGCCACGATTCGGTCATGATTCGGAGCGGGGGCGATCGGCGTCGATATCGCGCCAGCCGGCCAAGCATCGCACGGATTCAAGCACTTGTGGCTGCCGCTGCAGAGAGCGCTTCCGCTAGGAGCACTTGCGGCTTCCTGGTGACGGCTCTTTAACCATGGTCCGGCGGATTTTAGTGGTTTCACACCGACAAGGATCGTTGCAAGCTGGCAACGGCGTCGCGATTCCGCATGTGATTCCTTGGGCTTAGCGGGTGCCTTGAAACTTATCCCCGCGATCCACATCTTCCTACAAGATGTCGTATCCACACCTATCGCCTCGCACTAATCCTTGACGGCGCGACCCAATCGGGACTAAATTTTGACGGTCGCGTGACGGCTGGCGGAGACGCCTTTTTCGACCCGCGAAACGAGTTCCCAGACGGGTCGAGGCGATCACCGCGGCGCGCCAGAGATGGCGACGGCGAACGGCGACGTGCGTGCTCCGGCTGGCCGCATCAGGAAGCCGATGGCGGGGCACACCGTCGCGGGATCCAGGGGCATCAAACCGAGTTGGTCTGACATCAGGAGCCGGTGAGCAACCGGCCGCGCGTGGCGCCATGATGCGTCCGCGGCAAGCATTGGGGACGAAGCTTATGCGCATCGAGCGCCGCCATACCACCGCCGGCCAGTCGCCCTATGCGGCGATCCCGTTCCGCTCGGCGGTAAGCGAGATCCGCAATCCCGATGGTTCGATCGTCTTCCGCCTCGAAGGCATCGAGGTGCCGGAGGCCTGGTCGCAGGTGGCGAGCGACGTGCTCGCGCAGAAGTACTTCCGCAAGGCGGGCGTGCCGGCTGTCCTAAGGCGAGTCGAGGAGAACGACGTCCCGTCCTTCCTCTGGCGTTCGGTCCCGGACGAGGCGGCGCTGGCGAAGTTGCCGGAGGCTGAGCGTTTCGGCTCCGAGATCTCGTCCAAGCAGGTCTTCGACCGGCTCGCCGGCTGCTGGACCTATTGGGGCTGGAAGGGCGGCTACTTCTCCTCGGAGGAGGATGCCCACGCCTTCCATGACGAGCTGCGCTTCATGCTGGCCTCGCAGATGGTCGCGCCGAACTCGCCGCAATGGTTCAACACCGGCCTGCATTGGGCCTATGGCATCGACGGGCCGAGCCAGGGCCACTTCTACGTCGACTTCAAGACCGGCAAGCTCGTCAAGTCGAAGTCGAGCTATGAGCACCCCCAGCCGCATGCCTGCTTCATCCAGGGCGTCCAGGACGACCTCGTCAACGAGGGCGGCATCATGGACCTGTGGGTGCGCGAGGCCCGCCTGTTCAAATATGGCTCCGGCACCGGCTCGAACTTCTCGATGCTGCGTGGCGAGGGCGAGAAGCTCGCCGGCGGCGGCCGCTCCTCCGGCCTGATGTCCTTCCTCAAGATCGGTGATCGCGCCGCGGGCGCGATCAAGTCGGGCGGCACCACCCGCCGCGCCGCCAAGATGGTCGTGGTCGACGCCGACCATCCGGATATCGAGGCCTATATCGACTGGAAGGTGAAGGAGGAGCAGAAGGTCGCGGCCTTGGTCGCCGGCTCCAAGATCGTCCAGAAGGCGATGAAGGCGGTGATGAAGGCCTGCGTCAATTGCGAGGCCGCTGATGATGCCTGCTTCGATCCCGAGAAGAACCCGGCGCTGAAGCGCGAGATCAAGCTCGCCCGCAAGGCGATGGTGCCCGACAACTACATCAAGCGCGTCATCCAGTTCGCCAGGCAGGGCTACACCGAGATCCAGTTCGACACCTATGACACCGACTGGGATTCGGAGGCCTATCTCACCGTTTCCGGCCAGAACTCGAACAATTCGGTCTCGCTGACCGACGACTTCCTGCGCGCGGTCGAGAATGACGGCGACTGGAACCTGATCGGCCGCACCACGGGCAAGGTCACCAAGACCCTGAAGGCGCGCGACCTCTGGGAGAAGATTGGCTACGCCGCCTGGGCCTCGGCCGATCCCGGCCTGCACTTCAACACCACGATGAACGACTGGCACACCAGCCCGGCCTCGGGACGCATCCGCGCCTCGAATCCGTGCTCGGAGTACATGTTCCTCGACGACACCGCCTGCAACCTGGCCTCGGCCAACCTGCTGCAGTTCTACGACCGGCAGAGCAAGGCTTTCGACGTCGCTGCTTATGAGCATCTCTGCCGGCTCTGGACCATCGTGCTCGAGATCTCGGTGACGATGGCGCAGTTCCCGAGCCGCGAGATCGCCGAGCTCTCCTATGAGTACCGCACGCTCGGCCTCGGCTACGCCAATATCGGCGGCCTCCTGATGACCATGGGGCTCGGCTACGACTCCGACGAGGGCAGGGCGCTCGCCGGCGGCCTGACCGCGATCATGACCGGCGTCGCCTATGCGACCTCGGCCGAGATGGCGGGCGAGCTCGGCCCGTTCCCGGGCTACAAGAAGAACGCCCAGCACATGCTGCGCGTCATCCGCAACCACCGCACCGCCGCCCATGGCCAGGCCTCGGGCTATGAGGGCCTGCAGGTCACGCCGGTGCCGCTCGACCATGCCACGCTGGAGCGCCTCGGCGGCTCCTCGGTGACGGTGTCGGAGCGGGCCAAGGCGAGCTGGGACGAGGCGCTGGCCCTCGGCGAGAAGCACGGCTACCGCAACGCCCAGTCGACCGTGATCGCGCCGACCGGCACGATCGGCCTGGTCATGGATTGCGACACCACCGGCATCGAGCCCGATTTCGCACTGGTGAAGTTCAAGAAGCTCGCCGGCGGCGGCTACTTCAAGATCATCAACGGTGCGGTTCCCGACGCGCTGCGCGCCCTCGGCTATCGCGAGGCGGATATCGCCGAGATCGAGGCCTATGCCGTCGGCCATGGCTCGATGAAGCAGGCGCCTGGCATCAACCCCGGCTCGCTGCGGGCCAAGGGCTTCAGCGACGAGAAGATCGAGGCGGTCGAGAAGGGGCTGAAAAGCGCCTTCGACATCAAGTTCGTCTTCAACAAATGGACGCTGGGCGAGGACTTCCTCACCGGCACGCTGAAGGTGCCGGCTGAGAAGCTGAACGACATGTCGTTCGAGCTCCTGCCCTTCCTCGGCTTCAGCAAGGCCGAGATCGAGGCCGCCAATGTTCATGTCTGCGGGGCGATGACGCTGGAAGGCGCGCCGCACCTCAGGAAGGAGCACTACAACGTCTTCGACTGCGCCAATCCCTGCGGGCGCATCGGCAAGCGCTATCTCTCGGTCGAGAGCCATATCCGCATGATGGCGGCGGCGCAGCCCTTCATCTCGGGCGCGATCTCCAAGACCATCAACATGCCGAACGACGCCACCGTCGAGGACTGCAAGAGCGCCTATTTGCTTTCTTGGAAGCTGGCGCTGAAGGCGAACGCTCTCTACCGCGACGGCTCGAAGCTGTCGCAGCCGCTGAACTCCGCGCTGATCGCCGACGAGGACGACGACGCCGACGACGCAGTCGAGACGCTGCACCAGCAGCCCATGGCGGCGCGCGCCACCCAGATAGCCGAGAAGATCGTCGAGCGCGTGGTCGAACGGGTCGAGCGCATTCGAGACCGTGAGAAGCTGCCGGCGCGTCGCACCGGCTACATCCAGAAGGCGGTGGTCGGCGGCCACAAGGTCTATGTCCACACCGGCGAATATGCCGATGGCCGCCTCGGCGAGATCTTCATCGACATGCACAAGGAGGGCGCGGCCTTCCGGGCGATGATGAACAACTTCGCCATCGCGGTCTCGCTCGGCCTGCAATACGGCGTGCCGCTGGAGGAGTATGTCGAGGCCTTCACCTTCACCCGCTTCGAGCCCTCGGGCTTCGTGCAGGGCAATCAGTCGATCAAGAACGCGACCTCGATCCTCGACTATGTCTTCCGCGAGCTGGCGATCTCCTATCTCGGCCGGCACGACCTCGCCCATGTCGATCCCAGCGAGATCGGCCATGACGTGATGGGCGGCGGCGTCGAGCAGGGAAGGGCGCCGGATGCGGCCGGGCCGATCACCTCGACCCCGCTGGCCTCCTCGGGCTTCCGCCGCGGCAAGCCGATCAACCTGCTCGCCATCCAAGGCGGGGCGGCGGCCAATGACGCGGTCGCCCGCTCGGTCAGCAATGTCACCGGCCTCGCCACCGCCGGCGCGACCGCGCTGAAGGAGGAGCCGGAGGAGTTCGGCGAGGCTGAGATGAGCAAGCTCGGCTTCGCCGCGCCGGCCGCCCAGCCGACGACTTCAGAGCGCCGGGCCGAGGCGATCATGAAAGGCTATGTCGGCGACTCGTGCGGCGAATGCGGCAACTTCACGCTGGTGCGCAACGGCACCTGCTTGAAGTGCAACACCTGTGGCTCGACGACCGGGTGTTCGTGAGGCTCGATCTCAGCCGATAGATGCGATGACGGCCGGAGCTTCCTCCGGCCGTTTTGCTTGGACCATCAGGTCAGGTGCCGGTCAGCACCAGGTTGAGCGCCGCCGTGATGGCGAATCGTCCTTCGACAATGACGCGACCAGTGGCCCCGATAGGCCGGGACGGATCGCGACGATTTCCATCGGCACCAGAACGCCGTTGGCGCCATCGATCGTCAACCGCTTGATCGCCGGCAGCAGCTCGGCGGCGCGATCATGTGGGTGTCGAGCGAGGAGAACAGGTCGGCCTGAAGGGGCATGCTCGCCACAACTGCGGCTTGTGCTGGAATCTGAGCTAACATCGACTCAACCATTCGAAGCCGACATCCCTGCGGGCTCTTCTTGGTCATAACTCCACCCCCAGCGGAATATTCGGAGCGTGATCTTCAGCACTGTTCACGGCACGCCAAGACTGCGCAGCCAGTCCGCCAAAGCCGCGAGGCCAGAAATACAGTTTTGTTGCAGCGCAATATTGCGGACGCGGCGTTGCGCCGCACCACATACATGGATCAGGGGTCCATACCAAAGTGTCGCCTTGACGCCGGACTCGCAGAGTTACACTATTCCAAACTAAGAGACCGGCGATGTGCGCCCTCTGGGAGGTATGAGATGCTGAAGGAGCTATCACGCCGCCAATTTTTAGCAGGGGGAGGGGCCGGACTAGCCGGCTCGGCCATTGCTGCACTCGGCTTCGGCGGGCCGGAGGAGGCGCTTGCCCAGGCTGTGCGCCCGTTCAGGCTGGCGCAGACCACCGAGACACGCAACACCTGCCCGTACTGCTCCGTCGCCTGCGGCGTGATCATGTACAGCCTGGGCGACAAGTCCAAGAACGCCCATTCCGCCGTCGTCCATATCGAGGGCGACCCGGATCACCCGACCAATCGCGGCACGCTTTGCCCCAAGGGCGCGGCGCTGCTCGATTTCGTCCATTCCGAGACGCGCACCAAGCATCCGCAATATCGCGGGCCGGGCCAGCGCGAGTTCAAGCAGATCGGCTGGGGCGAGGCGCTCGATCGCATCGCCAGGCTGATGAAGGACGATCGCGACAAGAACTTCGTCACGACGAATCAGGACGGGGTGACGGTCAATCGCTGGCTGACCACGGGCTTCCTGGCGGCCTCGGCCACGACCAACGAGACCGCTTTCCTGACCTATAAAACGGTTCGAAGTCTCGGGATATTGGCGTTCGACAACCAGGCGCGCGTTTGACACGGACCGACGGTGGCCAGTCTGGCCCCAACATTCGGTCGCGGTGCGATGACCAACTCCTGGACGGACATCAAGAACACCGACCTCGTCATCGTCATGGGCGGCAACGCCGCCGAGGCGCATCCGTGCGGCTTCAAATGGGTCACTGAGGCGAAGGCCCAGCGCGGCGCCAAGTTGATCGTCGTCGATCCGCGCTTCACGCGCACGGCTTCGGTCGCCGATTTCTATGCGCCGATCCGGCAGGGCACCGACATCGCCTTCCTGCTCGGCGTGATCCGGTACTGCATCGAGAACGACAAGATCCAGCACGACTATGTGCGCGCCTTCACCAACGCGCCCTATCTCGTGAAGGAGGGCTTCGGTTATCAGGACGGCCTGTTCACCGGCTATGACGAGGCCAAGCGCGACTATGACCGCTCGACCTGGGAATACGAGCTCGGGCCGGACGGCTATGTGCAGGTCGACGAGACCCTGCAGCATCCGCGCACGGTCTACCAGCTCCTGAAGAAGCACGTCTCCGTCTATACGCCGGAGATGGTTGAGCGCATCTGCGGCACGCCGAAGGACAAGTACCTGGCGATCTGCAAGATGATCTCGGAGTGCTCGGCGCGCGACAAGGTCATGACCTCGATGTACGCGCTCGGCTGGACGCAGCACTCGAAGGGCGCGCAGAACATCCGCACCATGGCGATGGTGCAGCTGCTGCTCGGCAATATCGGCATGCGCGGCGGCGGCATGAACGCCTTGCGCGGCCACTCCAACATCCAGGGGCTGACCGATATCGGCCTGATGTCGGACCTGATCCCGGGCTATCTGGCGATCCCGAAGGACAGGGAGCCGGATTTCGCGGCCTATATGTCGACGCGCGGCTTCAAGCCGTTGCGGCCGAACCAGATGAGTTACTGGCAGAACTACAGGAAGTTCATGGTGAGCTTCCTGAAGGCGATGTGGGGTCCGGCTGCGACGGCGGAAAACGACTTCGCCTATCAATGGCTGCCGAAGCTCGACGTGTCCGGCTACGACATGCTGCGCACCTTCGACCTGATGCACCAGGGCAAGGTCAACGGCTATTTCTGCCAGGGCTTCAACCCGCTGCTGTCCGCGCCGAACCGCGGCAAGATCACGGCGGCGCTGTCGAAGCTGAAGTTCCTGGTGGTGATGGATCCGCTGCAGACGGAGACGTCGCGCTTCTGGAAGGACGAAGGCGTCCACAACGACGTCAAGCCGGAGTCGATCCAGACCGAGGTGTTCGAGCTGCCGACGACCTGCTTCGCCGAGGACGAGGGCTCGCTGGTCAATTCCGGCCGCTGGCTGCAATGGCACTGGCCGGGGCAGGAGCCTCCGGGCGAGGCGAAGACCGATGCCTGGATCATGGCACAGCTGCACATGCGGCTGCGCGAGCTCTACAAGAAGGAGGGCGGCGCCTTCCCCGACCCGATCGTCAACCTGCACTGGCCCTATCGCGATCCGCAGGACCCGCAGCCGGACGAAGTCGCCAAGGAGCTCAACGGCTACGTCGTCTCGACCGTCACCGATCCGGCCGATCCGACCAAGGTGGTCCTGGAGAAGGGCAAGCAGGTCGACACTTTCGGCCAGCTGCGCGACGACGGCTCGACCGCCTGCGGCTGCTGGATCTATTCCGGCTGCTGGACCGAACGCGGCAACATGATGGCCCGCCGCGACACCAACGATCCCGGCAATACCGGGGCCTATTCGAACTGGGCCTTCTCCTGGCCGGCCAACCGGCGCATCCTCTACAACCGCGCCTCCGCCGATCTCGACGGCAAGGCCTGGGATCCCAAGCGCAAGCTGATCGAGTGGAACGGCACGGCCTGGACCGGATACGACGTGCCGGACATCGCGGTGACCGCCAAGCCGAGGGATGTCGGCCCGTTCATCATGAACCCGGAAGGCTCGGCGCGCCTGTTCGCCCGCGGATTGATGCGGGATGGGCCGTTCCCGGCGCATTACGAGCCGTTCGAAAGTCCGGTGGCCAATGTGCTGGCGCCGAAGATCCGCGGCAATCCTGCCGCGCGCATCTTCAAGGAGGACCTCGCCGCGCTCGGAACGTCCGACAAGTTCCCCTATGCGGCGACGTCCTACCGCCTGACCGAGCATTTCCATTTCTGGACGAAGCATGTCTGGGTCAATGCGGTGCTGCAGCCGGAGTTCTTCGTCGAGATCAGCGAGCAGCTCGCGAAGGAGAAGAACATCCAGAAGGGAGGCTGGGTGAAGGTCTCCTCCAACCGCGGCTGGGTCCATGCCAAGGCGGTGGTGACCAAGCGCATCAAACCGCTGATCTGCGACGGCAAGACCGTGCATGTCGTCGGCATCCCGCTCCACTGGGGCTTCACCGGTGCGGCCAAGAAGGGCTTCGGCCCGAACAGCCTCACCCCGTTCGTCGGCGACGCCAACACCGATACGCCCGAGTTCAAGGCGTTTCTGGTGAATGTCGAGCCGTCCAACGGACCGGCGGTCAGCTAGGGAGGCGGCGATGGCAGGATTGCAAAGTCAGGACTTCGCCCGCATCTCGGCCACCAATTTCCGGCCGCCGGACGTTCGCCACGATTTCGAGGTGGCGAAGCTCATCGACGTCTCGAAATGCATCGGCTGCAAGGCCTGCCAGTCGGCTTGCCTTGAGTGGAACAATCTGCGCGAGGAGGTCGGCGTCAACCGGGGCGTCTACGACAACCCGCACGATCTGACGCCCAACACCTGGACGCTGATGCGGTTCACCGAATGGGAGAACCCGCAGAGCGGCAATCTCGAATGGCTGATCCGCAAGGATGGCTGCATGCATTGCGCCGATCCGGGCTGCCTGAAGGCCTGCCCCTCGCCCGGCGCGATCGTCCAATACAACAACGGCATCGTCGATTTCGTCTCGGAGAACTGCATCGGCTGCGGCTATTGCGTGAAGGGCTGCCCCTTCAACATCCCGCGCATCAGCCAGGCCGACCACAAGGCCTATAAGTGCACGCTCTGCTCCGACCGTGTCTCGGTCGGCCAGGCCCCGGCCTGCGCCAAGGCCTGCCCGACCGGCGCGATCGTGTTCGGCACCAAGAAGGCGATGCTCGATCACGCCCAGACGCGGCTCACCGATCTTAGGTCGCGTGGCTTCAAGAACGCCGGCATCTACGATCCGCCCGGCGTCGGCGGCACCCATGTGATGTATGTGCTGCATCATGCCGACCAGCCGCAGCTCTATGCCGGCCTGCCGCAGAACCCGCGGATCAGCCAGGTGGTCGAGCTGTGGAAGGGGCTGACCAAATATGCCGGCATGGCTGCGGTCGGCTTCGCCGCCGCCTTCGCCTTCGTCCATGCGACCGTGGCGAGGCGCAACGATGTCAGCCGCGCCGAAGACCGCGAGGCCGAGCATCTGATCGACGAGGAGGCCGCCCGTGGCCGTAAGGCGTGAAGAAGCGCGCACGACCGTCGACCGCTATCCCGGCCGGGTCCGTGTGAATCATTGGCTCACCGCGATCTCGCTGATCCTGCTCACGATCAGCGGGGCGGCGCTGTTCCACCCCTCGCTGTTTTTCATGAGCAGCTTCTTCGGTGGCGGCTCGAACACACGCTGGCTGCATCCCTGGCTCGGCATTGTCTTGCTGGCGAGCTTCACCATCCTGTTCGTTCAGATGGTGCGCCACAATTTCTGGACCAAGGCCGATACGAAATGGATGGGCCATATCGGCGAGGTGATGGCCGGGCACGAGGAGAATCTGCCCGAGGTCGGCAAGTACAATGGCGGGCAGAAGATCGTCTTCTGGTCGATGACCTTGCTGATCATCGTCCTGTTCGCGAGCGGGATCGTGATCTGGTACGAGCATTTCGGCGCCAGCTTCACCATCGAGCAGCAGCGCCTCGGCCATATCGTTCACGCGCTGGCGGCTATCGCGATGCTGCTCGTCGTGATCGTCCACATCTATGCCGGCTTCTATGTGCGCGGCACGATGAGCGCTATGACCGAGGGCAAGGTCACCGGCGGCTGGGCCTATCGTCATCATCGGCTCTGGCTGCGCGGCGAAGCGCGCGAGGGCGTCATCGACGAGCGCCAGACACCGCCCCGTGGGCACAACGCGCGCCCGGCCGAGTAGAGCAAACTGCAAGGCGGCCAAGACCGCCTTGCTTCACGACGTGACCCGTGTGGTTCGGAAAGTCTGTGCCTGATGAGTGAAGACCAGGGCTTTGCGACGTTCGAGGATGTCGGCATCGCCGAGCGTGACAAGCCGCCCTTCCTGCGTTTGCCCGAGCCGCGATCGCTCTTCGGCCTGCGTGCCATGCGCTTCAATGCGCTCGCGTCCGGCCACCAGCTCGAACCCTATCTGCGCTTGCTCGCGGCGCTGTCGCAGGCGCAGGACAAGCTGGCGGGCGAGGTCGATCCGCCGTCGCTGCCTTCGCTCGACGAGCAGCGGCGCCGAGCCGCGAAGGCAATGCCTGTCTTGCCGCGCGAAGAGCTGGCCGAGGACGAGTCTGCCGCCGCCTGCTTCGTGCGGCTGATGGAACTGATGGACGAGGTCGCGATGCCCGAGCTGGCGCGCGAGGCGCTCGGCCGCGCCAGGGCTTCGGACGAGGAGGCCCGGCGCGTTATGTTCGCGGCCGTGCTCAGCGATGCGGTGCCGGCCGAGACCGTCGCCGACCACATCTTCGCGGCGGCGGCGCTTCAGGTCGTCGCGGCCAAGCGGACGGCAGGGCTCGATGCGCTGCTGCCGCAACCCGTCGCCGACGGCGTCTGCCCCTGCTGCGGCGGCCCGCCGGTGACGAGTGCGGTCATCGCCACGGTCGACATCGATGGGGTGCGCTACGTCCAGTGCTCGCTCTGCGCCGCGCAATGGAACCATGTCCGGGTGAAATGCGTCTCCTGCGGCTCGACCAAGGGCATCCACTATCAGGCGATCGAGGGCATCGCCGACACGATCAAGGCCGAGACCTGCGACGAGTGCCGAACCTATGTGAAGATCCTGAACCAGCGAAAGGATCCCGAACTCGAGCCGGTGGCCGACGATGTCGCGAGCCTGGGTCTCGACATCCTCGTGTCCGAGGCGGGCTGGCGGCGCGCCGGCGTGAACCCGTTCCTGCTGGGCTATTGACCATCCTGTCTCCCGGAGGGAGCTGATGAACCGACCCGAACGCTTCCACCCGCCATCGGTCGACGAGGTACTGCGCAGCCCGCATTGCGAGCTGGCGATCGCCCGCCATGGCCGCCAGGCCGCGACCGGCGCGGTGCGGCAGGTGCTGGAGCGCCTGCGCCGCGATCAGGGCGTGGCGGCTGTTCCGATCGACTCCATCGCCGAGCGGGCCCTCGCGAGCCTGGAGGAGCGGGAGCGGCCGTCGCAGCGCCCGGTCATCAACCTCACCGGCACCGTGCTGCACACCAATCTCGGCCGTGCGCTCCTGGCCGAGGAGGCGATCGAGGCCGTCGTCGCGGTGATGCGGGCGCCGAGCAATCTCGAATACGAGATCGCGGCCGGCCAGCGCGGTGAGCGCGACGCGCATGTGCGCGGCCTGATCCGCGAGCTGACCGGGGCCGAGGATGCCGTCCTCGTCAACAACAACGCCGCGGCCGTGCTGCTCGTGCTCAACAGCTTCGCCAGGGAGCGCGAGGCTATCGTCTCGCGCGGCGAGCTGATCGAGATCGGCGGCGCCTTCCGCATGCCCGACATCATGGCGCGCGCCGGGGCGGTGCTGCGCGAGGTCGGCACCACCAACCGCACCCATCTGCGCGATTATGCCGAGGCGATCGGCCCGCAGACCGGCCTGCTGATGAAGGTCCATACCTCCAACTATCTCGTCCAGGGCTTCACCGCCGAGGTCGAGCCGGTCGAGCTCGCCAAGCTCGCGCGCGAACATGGGCTTCCCTTCCTCGACGATCTCGGCTCCGGCACATTGGTCGACTTCGCCCGCTGGGGACTGCGCCATGAGAAGACGGTACAGGACGCGTTGAAGGGCGGCGCCGATCTCGTCACCTTCTCCGGCGACAAGCTGCTCGGCGGTCCCCAGGCCGGCATCGTCGCCGGCCGGAAGGATCTCATAGCAAAGCTCGCCAGGAACCCGCTGAAGCGGGCGCTCAGGCTCGACAAGCTGAGATTGGCGGCACTCGAAGCGACCCTGAAGCTCTATCGCGATCCTGATCGGCTGGCGCAGCGCCTGCCGACGCTGCGCCTGTTCACCCGTTCGGCTGCCGAGCTGCGCGCCTTGGCCGAGCGCCTGCTGCCGGCGCTCTCGGCAGCCGTAGGGACCGACTGGACCGCCGCGATTGTCGACTGCTCCAGCCAGATCGGCTCCGGCGCGCTGCCGCTGGAGACGCTGCCGAGCGCGGGGCTATCGCTGAAGCCTTCCGGCAAGGCCTCCGGCTCCGCCGTCGAAGGGCTGGCCGCAGCCTTCCGCGCCCTGCCTCTGCCGGTGATCGGCCGCATCTCGCAAGGAGCGCTGCTGTTCGATCTGCGCTGCCTGGAGGACGAGGCGGTCTTCGCCAGTCAGTTGGGTCAGTTGAAGCCTGGAACGCATCATGCGCTGGCTTGACCGCCTGCTCGGCAAGGATGAAGCGGTGCCCGCCGATATCGGCGTCGCGATGGCCGAGGCGGCCGCGGCGGTCGAGCACGGCGATCATGCGGCCGCGCTGGCGATCTGGGGACCGCTCGCCCATGCCGGCGTCGCCCGCGCCCAGAACAATGTCGGCGCCTGCTTCGCCGAAGGTCTCGGGGTCGAGCGTGATCCGGCGCTCGCTCTGCGCTGGCTGACGCTCTCGGCTGAGCACGGCGACCCGGTTGGCCAGCGCAATCTCGCGACGCTGCATTTCAAGGGCGAGGGCGTTGAGCAGGACAATGGCGAGGCGATGCGGCTCTATCGCCTCGCGGCTGAGCAGGGCGACGCGCCGGCGCAGGACATGCTGTCCTGGATGCTGCTCGAAACCGGGCTGGAGGCCGATCGGCCGGAGGCGCTGCGCTGGGCGCAAGCGGCGGCCGAGGCCGGCATCGCCACCAGCATGACCCGGCTCGGTATGATCCATCACGATGCGCTCGGCGTGGAACGCGATGCGACGCTGGCGGCGCAATGGTGGCGACGCGGCAGCGAGGCCGGAGATGCCGACGCGGTGGCGATGCTCGGCGCCGCCACCTTGCTGGGACAGGGGGTCGACAAGGATCCGGCCCGCGCGCTCGCGCTGCTGCTCGAAGCCGAAAGCAATGGCAGCCTGCTCGCCGCGCCCTTCGTCAAAGCCGCGCGCGCTGCCGTCGCCCAGGCGGAGGCCTAGGCGATGATCGTCGGCACGGCTGGCCATATCGACCACGGCAAGACCTCGCTGGTGCGGCGGCTGACCGGCGTCGACACCGACCGTCTGAAGGAGGAGAAGGAGCGCGGCATCACCATCGCGCTCGGCTTCGCCTATTGGCCGCTGGCCGATGGCCGCATCGTCGGCTTCATCGACGTGCCCGGCCATGAGAAGCTCGTCCACACCATGCTCGCCGGCGCCTCCGGGATCGACCTGCTGCTGCTGGTGGTCGCGGCCGATGACGGGGTGATGCCGCAGACGCGCGAGCATCTCGACATCGCCCGCCTGCTCGGGATCGAGCGGGCGGTGGTGGCGTTGACCAAGGCGGACCTGGTCGAGGACGAGCGTCTGATCGCGGCGCAGGGAGAGGTCGAGACGCTCCTGGCGGGAACGCCCTTTGCCGATGCGCCGATCCTGCCGGTTTCGACGGTCACGGGCGACGGAATCGATGATCTCGCGCAGTTGCTGCGCGAGCATGCCCGGGCGGCGCAGCTGCGCCGCAGCGACGGCGCCTTCCGGCTCGCCGTCGACCGCTGCTTCACGCTGCCCGGCGCCGGCACGGTCGTCACCGGCACCGTGCTCTCCGGCAGCGCCTCGGTTGGCGATAGCGTCACGATCTCGCCCTCCGGCATCGCCGCGCGCGTGCGCTCGATCCATGCGCAGAACCGTCCGGCCGAACGCGGTGCGGCGGGCGATCGCTGCGCGCTGAACCTCGCTGGTCCCGACGTCTCGAAGGATGCGATCCTGCGCGGGCACATGATCGTCTCGCCCGCTCTGCACGCGCCGGCGACACGGATCGACGCTGAGCTGACGGTCCTCGCCTCTGAGAGGAAGCCGCTTGCGATGTGGCAACCGGTGCGACTGCACCATGGCGCCAGCGAAACCGGCGCGCGCATCGTCCTGCTCGGCGACGAGGTCGCGCCCGGCACGACCGGGCTGGTCCAGCTCGCTCTGGAGACGCCGATCGCGGCTGCCGCGCTCGACCGGTTCGTGCTGCGCGACACCAGCGCCTCGCGCACGCTGGGCGGCGGCCGCTTCCTTGATCTGCGCGCGCCGGAACGAAAGCGTCGCAGCCCGGAGCGGCAGGCTCAGCTTCTCGCACTCGGCAGGAGCGACCACGCCGAGGCGCTGCGCGGTCTGCTCGATGCGCCGCCGCATCATGCCGATCTCGATGCCTTCGCCCGCGACCGCGCGCTCGGCCCGGCACAGGCCGAGGCGCTGACAGCGCGGCTCGGGCTGGTGCGGATCGGCGCCGCGACGATGCTGCCGGACGTCTGGCAACGCTTCTCCTTGGCGCTGGTCGAAACGCTGAAGGCCTATCACCTCGAAAACCCCGACCAGCAGGGGATGGGGCTGGAGCGCTTGCGGCTCTCGCTCCAGCCGCGCCTGCCGGCCGCGCTGTTCCGCGCGGCGCTGGCGCAACTGGCCGCGGCCGGCGATCTCACCGTCATCGGCTCCTGGATCAGGCGGCCCGAGCACGAGATCAGGCTGACGCCGGAGGACGAGGCGCTCTGGAGCCGCATCGCGCCGTTGATCGGAGACGGCGAGCGTTTCCGGCCGCCGCGCGTGCGCGATATCGGCCAACTGCTCGGCCGGCGCGAGGAGGACATCCGCCGGCTCTTTCGCCTCGCCGGCCGGCGCGGCGACGTGCACGAGGTGGCGCTTGACCACTTCTTCCTGCGCGATACGGTTTCCGAGATGGTCGGGATCGCGGCCGAGCTTGCAGCCGCCGATGCCGCCGGCTTCAACGCCGCGCAGTTCCGCGACAGGCTGGACAATGGCCGCAAGGTCGCGATCCAGGTCCTGGAATTCTTCGATCGCCATGGCGTCACCATCCGCCGCGGCGATCTCAGGCGCATCAACCGGCAGCGGCTCGACCTGTTCGGGCCGTGGCCGGAAGCGCCAGCTGGAGGAGAAGCGTCCCCGGTGGGGCGTCCGGACTTCAAATCCGGGAGGGGCCGTCAAACGGTCTCTGGTGGGTTCGACTCCCATTCTCTTCCGCCAGTTCACTGAGGGGCCATGACGCAGACCGGCAGCGAATCCTGCGCCCAGTTCGAGCGCTCCATCCCGGAGAGCCTGCGTGTCGAAGCCTAAGGGGCTGGGCACGGATTTCGAGCGCTGGCTCGGGAAGATGCTCCGCAAGGGGCACTTCACCGCGCTGATCGTACTGGTCCGGATCGCCGAGCCGAGGGTGGAGCCGCTGCGCTCGACCTTCGTCCATGTCGTCGGCGACGAGCTCGACTGGGGCGACATCGTGCTGCTGCTGCGCAGCGCCGGCGTCAGCTGGGATGGCGCAGCCTTCTTCCCGACACGCGAGGATGGCGGGCTGGTGCCGGACGAGCTCGCGCGTACCCGGCTGCGCGAGCTCGAGGCGGCGCTGGATCAGGACCGGCTCGTGCTCAACAAGGGCGAGTTCTTCGACGTCTGGGGTCGGCGCCTGGAGGTCGCGGAAGCTTGAGGCGTCCCGTCATCCCACGACCACACGCCCAGCGCCGGCTTCGACCGAGCCGATGATCCGCGCCGACGGGTAGCCGGCTGCCTGGATGCGCGCGAGCAGCTCGGCTGCCCGCTCCTGTGCGCAGGAGACAAGCAGCCCGCCAGAGGTCTGCGGATCGGTCAGAAGATGGCGCTGCCAGTCCGGCAGGCCGGCCGGCAGATCGACGCCTTCGCCATAGCTCGCCCAGTTGCGATGCGAGGCGCCGGTGACGCGGCGCTCGCGAGCCAATCGCTCGGCCTGCGACAGGAATGGCAGATCGGCCAGTCGCAGTTTCAGTGTTGCATCGGAGCCGCGCGCCATTTCGAGCCCGTGGCCAAGGATGCCGAAGCCGGTGACGTCGGTGATCGCGTGCACGTCGGCATCCTTGGCGAGCTCGGCGCCGACCCGGTTGAGCAGGGTCACCGACGCGATCATCTCGTCATAGGCTTCGGGGGACAGTTGCTCCTTCTTGAAGGCAGCCGAATAGATGCCGACGCCGAGCGCCTTGGTCAGGATCAGCGCATCGCCCGGCTTCGCCCCGCTGTTGCGGCGCAGGTTCTTCGGCTTCACGAGGCCGATGACGGCAAGGCCGTAGATCGGCTCGGGCGCGTCGATGGAATGGCCGCCGGCGACGGGAATGCCCGCCTCGGCGCAGATCGAGGCGCCGCCCTTCAGGATCTCGCGGGTGACCTCGATCGGCAGCTTGTCGAGCGGCATGCCGAGGATGGCGAGCGCCATGATCGGCGTGCCGCCCATGGCATAGACGTCGGAGATCGCATTGGTCGCGGCGATTCGGCCGAAATCATGGGGATCGTCGACCATCGGCATGAAGAAGTCCGTGGTCGCGACCACGCAGGTCTCGTCGTCGACCTGCCAAACGGCGGCGTCGTCGCCGGTCTCGGTGCCGACGAGAAGCTGCTTGTAGGGGCCGGCGGCCGGATGGTCGGCGAGCAATTGCTGCAGCACCGAGGGCGCGAGCTTGCAGCCGCAGCCGCCGCCATGGGCCAGGCTGGTCAGGCGTGGCGCGGCGGTGCGCGGTGCTGCGTCGAGCTCCATTGTGTCGCTCATCTCTCAGGTCTCCATATCAAGCGGCGCTCTGCTGCTCTGGTGCGAGCGAGCGCCAGGCGCCGGCAAATTCGGTAATCGCGGTGTCGACATCGTTTGAGGTGCTGTCCCAGCCGAGCGAAAGCCTGACCGCGCCCAGCGCCACCGCCCGCTCGAAGCCGAGCGCGGTGAGGATGGCGGAGGGTTCCTCGCTGTCGGCATGGCAGGCCGAGCCGACCGAGGCCATCACCGCGGGGCAGGCTTCGAGCAGGCGCCGGCCGGACACGCCGGGGAAGAGGACGTTCAGCGTGTTCGGCAGCCGGCGCTCGAGATCGCCGACGAGCAGCAGCCCGGGCACCGCCTCGCGCAGGCCGGTCAGCAGCCTTTGGCTCAAGGCCGCGAGCGTGCCGCGCCGATGCGTCAGGCGCTCGCCGGCCAAGGCGCAGGCGGCGCCCAGGCCGGCGATATAGGGGACATTCTCGGTGCCGGGCCGGATGCCGCGCTCCTGCCCGCCGCCGACGAGCAACGGCCCGACGGTGACGCCACGGCGGATGAACAAGGCGCCGATGCCTTTCGGGGCGTTGAGCTTGTGGCCGGCGATCGACAGGAGATCGACGCCCAGCTCCCGCACGTCGACGGGCATCTTGCCGACGGCCTGTGCCGCATCGGTATGGACCAGGGCTCCGGCGGAGCGGGCGAGGGCGGCGATGTCGGCGACCGGCTGCAAGGTACCGATCTCGTTCTGCGCGAGGATGACCGTGACCAGCCCCGCGCCCTGGTCGATCGCCCTCGCCATGTCGGCGGTGCGGACGATGCCGTCGGGCCCGGCAGCAACGCGGCGAACGAGGCGCCCGGCGGCCTCATGCAGGCGGCAACACTCCTCTGTCGCCGGGTGTTCGATCGCGGTGGTGACGACGGCGCGGTTGTCGCCGGAGGCGAGCGTACCGCGGATCGCAAGATTGTTGGCCTCCGTCCCGCCGCCGGTGAACAGGATTTCGTCCGCCTCCGCGCCGATCAGCCCGGCGACCTCGGCCCGCGCGCGCTCGACCGCCGCATGCGCCTGGCGGCCAAGCGCATGGCTGGAGGAGGGATTTCCGAAGCCGCCGGTCAGGAACGGCATCATCGCCGCGAGGACCTCGGGCGCGACCGGTGTCGTGGCGTTGTAGTCGAGATAGACCGGCCGCATCGAAAATCCTCTCAAGAACGGGGCGAGGCGACGCCTTCGCCCCGAGATCGCATTCAGGCCGTCAGCTCGGTCGATTTGATCGCGTATTTGAACGTGTCGGGATCAAGGCAGTCGAGCAGCGCGCCGGCGACCTCCGCCTGCGGATACATCAGGAAGCCGACCTTGTGCTTCGAGCCCGGCAGGACGAGGTCGTGCGCTACATTGTAGCCGAGCCAGTTGCCCTCCCAGGCCCCGAACAGCGCCTGCCGCGCCGCCATGACCCTGGGATTGTCGGCCGCGTTGTTGCCCGGCGGCTCCTCCAGCACGACCTTGCGGACATCGGCCGGGTCGGTGGCGACCCAGCCAAAGCCGTCGAGCCAGATCTCGGCGCGGCAGTGCTGCGCCTTGGTGACGACCTCCGACCCCGCGCCCAGGCTCTTGTAGCCAAACTTTGAGGGCGCGACGCGGATGCCGTAGATGTCGCGGGCCGGGATGCCGATGCTGCGGACCAAGGCGACATAGAGCGCGTTGAGATCAGCGCATTTGCCGCCGAGATTGCCGGTCCGCAGCATCGAGGCGACGTCGCCGGTGCCGCAGCCGCGCGTCCTGGCGTCGCGGAAGGTGTTGGCGACGACCCATTCATAGATCGCCCGGGCCCGGTCGAGATCACCAGCCTTGCCGGTGGCGGCCTTCTCGGCGGTCTCCTTGACGATGCCGTCGGTCGGCATCAGCTCGGTCGCCTCGAGATAGAGCTTGCGATCGGCGGCGCTCAAGGCCGGCACGGCACTCTTCGTGCCGAGATCCTCGGCGCGATCGCGCAGCGAGAACTGGCTACGGACCTCGACGCTCGGCGCGGTCTCGCCATCCTTGAAGACGACGTGCAGCAGCTCGGCGCCGTATTTCGGATCGCGCACCACCTCGGCCGAGACCGCATTGGTCTCCCAGCTGTTCTTGCCGGGCTTGATCCACTCGTCCTCGCGCACAGAAGGCAGCGGAATCCAGGCCTGGGCCTTGCCGTTCGCTGACAGATCGAGGCGGGTCGCCACCGAAAAATCGCGCCAGGCGCCGGGCTTCGGCGCAAAGGGAGCATCCTGCGCGGCGGCGAGGCGCGGGACGGCGAGGGCTGCCGCTGCGGCGGCGCCGGTCTTCAACATGTCGCGACGATTGATCATTGCGGCGTCTCCTTTTCCCTTTGGTCGTTTTTTGGCTGTGAGGACGACAAGATCGCGAGTGCTGCCGCGACGGGCGGGCTCGCCCAGTCGAGCGGTTCTTCGGTCTTCAACGCAGGCTTGAGATCGCGGTCGAGCACGAAGCTGGTCGGCAGACCCTCGACCTTCCAGGCCTTCATCGCGCCGCGATCGCGATCGAGCAGGATTGGAAAGCTGACGGGGCGCTGGCGGAAGAAACTGCGCACGCGCGCGTCGACCTCGCCGACATTGACGGCGAGGATGGCCGGGTTGCCCTTTGCCGTCCCAGCGAGGGCGTTGAGCGAGGCCATCTCCTCGATGCAGGGGGCGCACCAGGTCGCGAAGAAGTGGACGATGACAGGATTGCCGCGCAAGTCGGCCAGATCGATTCCGGGGCCGTCGAGTTGATCGAGCGCAAGCACCGGTGGCGCCTCGGCGCCCCATCGCCTGAATGCATCGGCGGCGGCGGGACCGCTGACGACCACAAGCCAAAATGCGGCCGACAGGGTCCGCCGAAACAGCGCAAGCCCGCAATTCAGTCGATGAGCGCCCCGAAACTCGGGAGCCGTTACGGCGATCACGCCGCATCATGCGGGCAAGGGCGGTGAGGCGTCAATTTCTACTTTTTAGAAAGAAGGGGCAGCGCGAGGCGGGCGCTCTGGCTTCGTTACAGCGAGGATCGATCGTCTCTCAATGCTAGGAACGAGAGTTGTTGCGCCGCTGTTTGGCTGGCATGAGCGAAGGGCGCTGGCCAGAGGTCGCCGAGGCGCCGTTCCGCAATCTCCAGCAGGATCGGGCTCCCTCCGGCGGAGCTCGATTTGGGCGCGATGGTCGAGATGACTGGCGATCCTCCCGGCCTGCGTTCGCGTTAGCCTATCCGGCTGGGTCAGGCTGGAGCAGCCGAATAAGCCCTTCGCGATCTCTGGTCTGCCCGAGCTCGGCAACGCCGCCGGGTCATGCAGTCCGGCATGGGCCTCAGCCGATCCGCTGCGGGCCCGGCGTGTAGCCGGCTGCGATGACGGCCGACTGGATCGCGGCGAAGTCGGACGAGCCTCGCACACTCACCTGCTTGGAGCCGGGATCGGCGGTCACGCTGGTTCCGGGCAGTTTCGTCTCGATCGCGCTTTTGACCGTGCCGGCGCAATGGCCGCAAGTCATGTCCTCGACCTGAAAGCTCAGGGCGTCGGAGCTCGGAACAGCCGTCTCTGCGGTCGAGGTCGAATGCGGGTGGCAAGAGGTCATGTCGGCTTGGTCCTTTCGAAGGCGATGGCAGGAGCGTGCTCCTTCCCACCGTGGTAAGGTCAAGCGGCTTTTTTCTGCGTGCGTTCTTTCAGCTCGGATTGGACGGCTTCAGCGTCGGGCTTGCGCGCCCTCCAATCCCATCTGCCAGAAATCGGCCTCCAATCGCGCAGCCTGTCCGAACAGGGCGGCAAGCTCGGAAAAGCGCGCTTCCGTCATGGCGCGGCTTGCTAGAGCGTCGAGATGGTGGCGGGCATCGTGGGCGACCTTCTGATAGGGGCCTCCGGCATACTCGCCGATCCAGTCGCGATAGGGATGATTCGCGAGCGCCGGCCCGAGTACGCGGGCAAGACGATCGGCGATCTCGGCATAGCCAACGACGCAGGGCGCGAGCGCGACATGCAGATCGAGCAGGTCGCCGGAGACGCCGCAGTCGAGCACGAAGCGGGTATAGGCGACCGTCGCCCGATGCTCGGGCGTGGCTTCCAGCTGTGCCGCCGAGAGACCCCAACGCTCACAGAGTCGGACATGGAGCTCCATCTCGACGTCGAGGATCGTTGCGAGCCCGGCCTTGGCGGCGCGCATGTCGGCGAGAGTGCGGCTCTTGTAGGTCGCCAGCGCATAGGCGCGGGCGAATTGGATCAGGAAGAGATAATCCTGGACGAGATAGGTCCGGAAGGCGGCCTCGGGCAGCGAGCCGTCACCCATCTGGCGCACGAAATCGTGTTCGACATAGGACGTCCAATCGGCTGCCGCGGCGGCCTTCAACCTGTCGAAGATGTCCACGGCCTGAGCCTCCCTCCGGATCGGATTCGCGCGGCAGTCATAGCGCAAACCATCCCCATTTGGCGCGTCGCGGATGACGCAGGTTTGATCCGTTGCGGCCGCGACAGGGGCGATGAGCCGGGCTAGCCTGCGCTCGTTCGCGCAACCGGGAGTATTCGACGATGACCAATTCCGCGATCGGCCGACGGGTTCTGCTCTGTGGCGTGGCTGTGTCCATTCTCGCTTTGCCGGCCCTGGCGCATCATGGCTGGGGCTGGGCCGTCGACGAGCAGAGCGAACTCAAGGGCACGATCCGCGCGATCTCGATGGCGCCGCCGCATCCGACGCTGCAGGTCGCGGCCACAGACGGCGTTCTCTGGCAGATCGACCTCGGCAATCCCAGCCAGACGGCGCGGGCCAATTTCACCGGCGACACCGCAAAGGTCGGCGATGCCGTCACCGTGCTCGGCAATCGCCATCAGGATGCCAGCAAGAAGCAGATGAAGGCGGTGCGCATCACCATCGGCGGCAAGAATTACGACATGTATCCGGAGCGGATCAAAACCAACTGAGCACCGGTGTCTGCTCTCGTCGACTGGCTCGGCGGCTGGCCAGGAGCGGTACTGCTGCAGCGCTCCGGTACGGCTTACCTTTTCGTCAACGCCGCGCACATCCTCGGCATCGGCCTGCTGCTCGGCGCGATCCTGCCGCTGGATCTGAGGTTGGCGGGCGTGCTGCGCGCCTCGGCGCTGCCGCTGGTCGGCCCGATCCTGATCCGCACGGCCGCCTGCGGGCTGGCGCTCGCATCAGCGACGGGCTTCTGGCTGTTCACCGTGAAGCCGGCCGAGTATCTCGGCAACACCGCCTTCCTGATCAAGCTTGGCCTGCTTGCCTTGGCGCTGGGCAATATCGCGCTCCAGCATCGAGGGCTGAAGCCGGCGCTGGCGGGCGGAGAGATCGGCATGTGCGGTCGCGTCCTGGCCGTGCTCTCCGCCTCCCTCTGGCTCTGTGTTCTAGTCGCCGGGCGCTGGATCGGCTTCCTGTGAAGGCCTTCAGACCACGAGAGCCGTCATAGCCTGGTTGGTCCACCATCATTCGCGGCCGAGCGCATCCGGCTTCGAGGGCCGAGAGGCGCAGTTGCAGGAGCTCGGCGAGCGAGCCCTTGCGGGCGAGGATGCCCTGAATCGCGGCGAGGCCCACACCCATGGCGCGCAGCGCCTGGATCAGGTCGAGGCGCGCCGCATCGGCGTCGGAGTAAACGCGGTAGTTCGCCATGGTGCGGGTCGCCGGTGGCAGCAGCCCCTTGTCGGGATAGAAGCGGATGCGACGTACAGGCACGCCGCAGAGGCGGGACAGTTCGCCGATGGTGTAGCGCTGGTCGGTCATGGCGGTCTGGTAGCGCCTCCACCAGATGGAGGGTCAAGCCGCCCGAGGCCAGATCTTGCGATCGTTCGAATGCGGGAGACCTCGAAAAGGACAACGAAACCCTGTCCGATAAAAACTGTGTGTCTGTGGCAACGCGTCAAAGCGGCGTTAGCCAGTCGCGGCCATTCTCCTGCGCGTGCACGCCCCACGCCACGACCCGATCTCCAGGCACGCCGAATCGGCGAGCGACGCGCCAAGCGCGGCCGCGGGGCCGCGCCAGGTCGACGGACTCGGTTTCGAACCGGAGCTGGAACGCGAATTCCGCCAGCATATGCGCGCCGATCAGCGCCGCAGCACGCTGGTCTGCCTCGTCACGGCGCTCGGCATCTGGCTGACCTTCATCGGGCTCGACCTCTCCCGGCTCGAGAATCTCGCCACGATCGGCGTCGGCGATGTCTCGGTCGAGCTCGCCATCGCGCTGAGACTGGGGACGCTCGCGGTGATCCTGCGGCTGGTCTGGGTCGTGCGCCGCAACCGGCAGGCCCACGCCTATCACCGCCTCACCATGCTGGCGCTGGCGCTGATCGGCGTGACCTGCGCCTTCATCGCCAACATGTACAAACTGCGCGGCCTGCCGCAGGCGGACATCGCGCAATTGGTGATCATCGCTGCCGTGTTCCTGCCGGTCGGCCTGACCTTCTTCCAGAGTCTCGGCATCGCCCTGCTGATCGCGGTGTTCACCACGGTGCTCGGCTTCGCCATGCTCGCGCCGGCGCAGCTGGCCGAGCACGGCCGGCTCTCGGTTCTGTTGTTCTTCGCCGTCTTCGTCAGCGCAGTCGGTGCCTGGCTGCGCGAGCGGGCCGAGCGCGATCAGTTCCTGCTGCGGCGCATGCTGCACAGCCGGGCGATGTCGGACGCGTTGACCGGCATCGCCAATCGGCGCGGCTTCGAGGAGCATGTCGCCATGGTGCTGCTCCAGGCGCGGCGCGACCGGGCGCCGGTCGTGTTCGCCGTGCTCGATGTCGACCATTTCAAGCGCTACAACGACCGCTACGGCCACCAGGCCGGCGACATCGCGCTGACGCTGATCGCCCGCGCCATCGACAGCAAGCTGCGCCCGCCCATGGACATGGTCGGGCGGCTCGGCGGCGAGGAGTTCGGCCTCCTGCTCTACGACACCACGCCGGAGAAGGCGCAGGAGCGGCTGCAGCGGGTCGTGCAAGCGATCGCCGAGCTCAAGATCGAGCACGCCGCCTCGCCGACGGCGCAATACATCACGGTGAGCATGGGGGCGGCTGGCTTCGACGGCCAGGAGACGGCGGCCGAGCTCTATCGGCGCGCCGATGCAGCGCTCTATTCGGGCAAGGCCTCGGGCCGGAACCGGATCGAGCTCGGCAAGGGCAGCGAACGCCTCGCGGGGTAGCGCTGGACGCTGCGGGACTGCTATGCGGCTCGCATCGTCTGCTTGCGAGAGGATCTCATGCCCGAACCCGTTTCCATCGGCCTGATCGGCGCCGGCATCATGGGCGAGCGCATGCTGCGCGCGATCCTGGCGCAATCGCCGGAGCTCGTGCGTGCCGCCGGGATCTGGGACCCGTCCGCCGAGGCAATGGCGCGCATCGCCGGCGAGCTGCCGCAGGTCGCCCGGATGCGGGATCCCGCTGCGGTGATCGCGGCGAGCGATTGCGTCTACGTCGCCTCGCCGCCGGCCTCCCATCTCGGCCATGCCCGCGAGGCGCTTGCGGCCGGGAAAAGCGTGTTCTGCGAGAAACCGCTCGCGATCGACGTCGCCGATTCCCGCGCCTTCGTCACCGAGGCGGGCAGGCGCGGCGCGGTCAACTTTCCCTTCGCCTCCTCGCCTGCCGTCTCGCAATTGCAGGACTGGGTTGCGGCCGGGACGATCGGCGGCAGCCGACGGATCGTGATCGAGGTCGCCTTCGCCACCTGGCCGCGCTCCTGGCAGGCCGATGCGGCAGGTTGGCTCGATCGACGCGAGCAAGGCGGCTTCACCCGCGAGGTCGTCTCGCATTTCCTGTTCCTGAGCCGCCGCCTCGGCGGGACGCTGCATGGCCTGCAAGCGAGCGTCTCGTTCCCGGAGGCGGACAGGTCGGAGCGCCGGATCGAGGCGCGTCTGCTGGCCGGCGACATCCCGGTGACACTGACCGGCAGCGTCGGCACGACACAGAAGGACGACCACAATATCTGGATGCTGGAAGGCGAGGGCGGCGCGATCCGGCTCTGCGACTGGTCGCTGGCCGAGCAGCGCCAGCCGGACGGCTCCTGGCAGCGTGCTCCCGATGCCCTGACGCAGCTTGAGGCGCGGCCCGTCGCGCTAAGACGGCAGCTCGAAGGCGTCGCCAAGCTGGCCCGCGGCGAGCCGCATCAGCTGGCGACGCTGGAGGAGGCTTTGAACGTCCAGGAGATCGTCGAGGCGATTCTCGCCAGCTAGACGCCTTCATTGAGGCGACATGGCGAGAGGTTTATGGTCGATCGAGCTCAGGAGGCCTGCCGATGCGCCATGCCTTCCTCACCGATGCGCAGATCGATGCCCGCGCGCTGGCACATCGGCGCGGGCTCGGCTTCAGCGACGACGAAGCGGTTGATGTTACGACGCTGCTGGCCAGGCTCAAAGCGCGTTATCCGGAACTCTCTTACGAATGCCTGCCCGATGGCGAGCTTGCGGAGGCCGAGGCGCAGTGGGATTCGCAAGGCAAGCGCCTGCTCATGTCGGAGGCTGTGTTCCAGGCCGCCAACCGCGGCGAGGGCAGGGCGCTGATGACGGTGGCGCACGAGGTCGGCCACGCGCTGCTCGGCCACGAGGGCAATCTCAACCGCGGTCCGGCCGGTAGTCGGGCCGAGCGGGTGTCGGCCAAGCTGCGCTCGATGGAGTATCAGGCGCGGCGCTATGCGGCCGCCTTCCTGATCCCGGATACCCCGGCCGTACGCCAGCTCGACGCCAGCGCGCTGAGCCAGCGCTACCGCGTCAGCATGAGTGCTGCGATCGTGCGCCATAGCGAGCTTCGTTCCGGCGAGAGCGCACGGGCCCTGTCCTTGCGACAGGCCATGCTCGACCTCTGAACGCCTTGCGGTCGGCGCGCCCGCAGGGCATGGCTCGGGCAACGTGACGATCATCGAGGCTGCCATGACCATCGCCGTTCCCGGCCTGCCGCCGGCGCCGAAGCCCGCCCAGCGGGCGCAAGGCGTCTCGCCCTTCATCGTCATGGACGTGATGAACGCCGCCGAGGCGATCGAGCGGCGCGGCGGCTCGGTCGTGCACATGGAAGTCGGCCAGCCTTCGGCGGCGACGCCGGCCAGTATCCGGGCGTCTGCGGCGCAGGCGCTGGAGGACGGTCGCATCGGCTATACCCAGGCGCTCGGCATCGGATCGCTTCGGGCGCGGATCGCGCGACATTATCGCGACACCTACGGTGTCGAGGTGCCGGCCGAGCGTGTCGTCGTGACGACCGGCTCCTCCGGCGGGTTCATCCTCAGCTTCCTCGCCTGCTTCGAGCCGGGTGCGCGGATCGCGATCACAGCCCCGGGCTACCCGGCCTATCGCAACATCCTGATCGCGTTAGGACTGGAGCCGGTGGCTATCCCCGTTGGACCGGAAACGCGCTATGCGCTGACGCCGGAGCTGATCGCCAAAGCCCATGCCGAAAAGCCGCTTGCCGGCGTGCTGACGATGAGCCCGGCCAATCCGACCGGCGTGGTGATGACGCCAGAGGCGATCGCCGCGGTGGCGGCCGAGTGCCGGCGGCTCGGGCTCTGGTACATCTCGGACGAGATCTATCACGGCCTGACCTATGATCGGCCGGCGACGACGGCGCTTGCCGCCGACCCCGACGCGATCATCGTCAACTCCTTCTCCAAATACTACTGCATGACTGGCTGGCGCGTCGGCTGGCTGGTGGTGCCGGAGCGGCTGGTGCGGGTGATCGAGCGGCTGCAGCAGAATTTTTCGATCTCGGTGCCGATGCTCAGTCAGGTCGCAGGCGAAGCGGCCTTCGACGCGATCGAGGAATGCGAGGCGATCAAGGCCGGCTATGCGGCAAATCGCGCCTATCTGCTGAAAGCGCTGCCCGAAATCGGGCTCGGCGATTTCCTGCCAGTCGACGGCGCCTTCTACATCTATCTCGACATCGGCCGATATTCGAACGATTCCATGGCTTTCTGCCGCGATGCTCTCGAAAATGCCGGCGTCGCGATCACGCCCGGGCTCGATTTCGACGAAGGGCGCGGCGCACGGACCGTCAGGCTCTCCTTCGCCGGCTCGCTGGCGGAATGCGAGGAGGCGGTGGCGCGCCTCGGGCGCTGGCTGAAGGCGCGCTGAGGCGAGCGCTTGCCAAGGCGAAGTGGTAGACTCAATCTGATCCGGCTTGGGGGCAGGACATGGTCGCGATGCGGAGCTGGCTGAAAGCCGTGGCGTTGTGCGGGGCGGTGCTCTTGGCCGGCATCGCCGCGGGCCCGGCGCCGGCCGTGGCGCAGCAGGCCAAGACGGATGCGTCGCCCGTCCTGACCTTGCGTGGCGACGAGACGCCCGAGACGGTGCGCAAGCTCGTCGACGCGCTTTCTGCCGGTGGGCGGAAGGTCGAGATCCGGATCGCCGGGAAGGACGAGGCCGCCGTTCCCGCGGCGCCGGCGTCCACCGCAGCTGGTGCAGGCTCGCCGCCATCGCCGGGCAGCGCTGCGGCGGAGAACGACACCCCGGCCGAGGCCTTCTGGGATCATTTCGTCGCCGGGCTGTCGCATGGTTTCGGGGCCGTGCCGCGCCTTGCCCAGATACCGGACGCCTGGCGCATCGCCTGGGCGCAGAACCGCAATGGCGCAGGCGGGATTTCAGCCGGCTGGCGGCTCGCAATCGGTGTTTTGCTCGCCCTCGCCGTGGCCGGGCTGTTCCGCTTCGCGACCCATGGCTGGTTCGCACGCCGACTGCGCCCGGAGGGGCCGGAGTTCACGCCGCGCCTGATCGCCTCGTCCTGGGGCCTGCTTCAGGATCTCGCGACTCTCGGGCTCGGCTTCGCGGTGCTGCATGCGGCCCGCAAATTCTGGCTGCCCGAGCCGGATCTCGCGCATATGGTGCTGCGCACCGTCGCCAACGGCCTGACCATCGGCGCCGGCTACCTGATCATCGGACGCTTCCTGCTTGCCCCCGGCGCGCCGGAACGCCGGATCATGCCGTTGCCGCGGGCCGAGCGGGCTTTCAACTTCCTGATCCTGTTCGGCATTCTGACGCCCGTTCTGCTGACGGCGACGGTGTCGATCCAGCATGCCACCGGCCCCGGAGCCGTCGCCGGGCTGTTCGCTCTGGTCGGCATTGTCTCGACCGTGCTCAAGGTCTGGTGGTTCATCGATGCGCGGCACGATCTGGCGGCGCTGATCCTTCACTCCGCACATGAGCCGGGCCCGGCGCGCCGCGTGATCGCCCTGTCGACGGGTTGGCTCTATGCCGCGCTCGCCGTGCTGATCTGGATGGTCGGCAATGCCTCCTCGATGATGGAGGGCGGGGCGCGCTGGGCCGAGGCTGCTGCACTGACGCAGTTCATCATCGTGCTCGCTCCGATCCTGGCCGTCGGCATCACCAGCCTGATGGCCTGTCGGCAGGCGCATGCGGCGGCGGCGGGCGAGGTCACACCGCTCTCGATCGCGGTCGGCCATGCCCTGCGCGCCGCGGCCGGCGGCGCGATCTGGGCCGGCGGCTTCTATCTGCTGGCGCGGCTATGGGTCGGCTGCCTGTTCGGCGTCAGTTCCGACCAGTTCGCCATCTTGATGCGTCAGGCCGGCGGCGTTGCGATCCTGGCCTTCGGCGGTTGGGTGGCGATCGTCTTCCTGCGCAGCTTCTTCGACGCGTATACGCCAAAGCTCGCAATCAGCCAGCCCGGTGACGAAGACGCTGTCCCGCACGACCATGTTCCGTCGCGACTGGCGACGGTGCTGCCCGTCTTGCGCGGCGTCGTGCTCACCGCCGTATTCGGACTGACCGCATTGGTTCTGCTGTCGCGGCTTGGCGTCGATATCGGGCCTTTGCTCGCCGGTTTCGGTATCCTCGGCCTCGCCATTTCCTTCGGCTCGCAGGCGCTGGTGCGCGACATCGTCTCCGGCTTCTTCTTCATGCTGGAGGACGCCTTCCGCGTCGGCGAATATGTCGATACCGGCCGGTTGAAAGGCACGGTCGAGAAGATCTCGCTGCGCTCGATGCAACTGCGCCATCAGAGCGGGCAGGTCCACACCGTCCCCTTCGGGCAGGTCCAATCCCTGACCAATGCCAGCCGCGACTGGGCGACGGTGAAGTTCAACGTCCGCCTCGACCACTCCGCCGATATCGAGAAGGCGCGCAAGACGATCAAGAAGATCGGGGCGGCGCTGCTGGAGGACCCCGAATACGGGCCGCATTTCATCGCCCAGCTCAAGATGCAGGGCGTCGCCGACATCACCGACTCGGCCATCGTGATCAGGCTGAAGTTCACCGCCAAGCCGAACCAGGCCTCGATGCTGCAGCGCGAGGCGCTGAAGCGGGTCTATCGCGGCCTGATCGAGGCGCAGGTGCCGTTCGCCTCCAATGCGGTCACGGTGAAAGAGGGGGGTGCCAAGAGTGCCGCCGCCGCCATCGCGACCGTGCCGCCGCCGACCCCGCTGGTGCCGGCGGCGGAGTGACCGCAACTGCCGTCAGCCGGGCGGCTGACCGAATTCCAGCATCAGAAAGAAGCCGAAGCCGACCAGCGCCAGCATGGCCCCCATGGCGGCGGCGAGGCGGGCAGCCGAGAGCTGTCCCAGCCATTCATGGCGCCGACCGGCGCTCTCGGCCTCCTGTTCGCGTCCGTGCTTGCCGAACTGGCTGGCATAGCGGTCCGGCGTCATCTGCGGGCCGACGGGAAGATTGCCTTCCAGTTCGTAGCGCACCGCAACGAACAGGGTGAACAGGCCGAGCAAGCCGACACCGAGCCAGCCGATCGCCTGTTGGGCGAGCCAGGCCAGTCCGATCAGGCCAGCGCAGGCAAGCGCCCTTATAAGCAGGCGCTCGCGGTTGCGCGGCGGCCTCATTCTCCCTCCCACGAAAAAAGCCGCCGCGATCCCTCGCGGCGGCCTCGATCGCTATTTGCGTCCGGCCAGCTTGTTCCACCAGCCGCCGCGCTTGGGCCGGTCCGGATCGGGCGGGGTCAGCACGACCGCGACCGGCTCCTCCACCACGCGTGGTGCCGGCGCCGGCTCTTCGGCGACGGGTTCCGGCTGAGGCGCCGCTGCTTCAGCCGCGGCGGGCTCGGGTGCAGGCGCTGCCTCGGCCGGTGCGGCGGCTACGCCGTCCTCGGTGATCGGCACGACCTTCTTGCGCGAGCGGCTGCGCTTGGGCTTCTCGGCCGGTGCGGCGACCGTCTCCTCTGCGGAGGCGACAGCCTTGGCGGCTTCGGCCACCCCGACTTCGGCTTCCGTTTCGCTGTCTGCCTTCCTCGCCCGGCCACGGCGGGGGCGCTTCGGCTTGGCATCCGCTTCCGGCTCGGGCGCAGAAGCCTCGATCACCGGGGCGGCCACTTCCTCGAAGGCCGCGACGGGGGTTGGCGCCGCATCGTCCGACTCGCCGACAGCGCCGTCGTCGCTCCCCTCGTCGTCCTGCTCTTCGGACTCGTCGGCCGCACTCTCCAGGAGCTGGCCTTGAGCGTCACGCTCGCCGCCGCGCCGACGCCGCCGCCGACGACGGCGACGGCGGCCGTCACGGCTCTCCTGGCTTTCGCCCTCCGCAGCGGCGTCACGCGGCGTTGCCACGGCTTCGCTCACGGCCTCCTCGGCTTCGACCTCGACCTCGACGATGTCCTCGTCCTCGGGCTCGTCGATGATCGCCTCGGCGCGCATGCTGGAGATCGGCACGACGCGGTTCTCGTTGCCGACGAACTCGCCGCGCTCGACCTCGAAATAGCGGGTGCCGAGCAACGCGGCGTCGGCCGAGACGGTGATCGCGATGTTGAAGCGCTCTTCCAGGTCGCGCAGATGGGCGCGCTTCTGGTTGAGCACGTAGAGCGCGACCTCGGGCCGGGTGCGGACCTCGAGATTATGCGAGGCGCTCTTGATCAGCGCCTCTTCGAGGGCGCGCAGGATCTGCAGCGCGATCGAGGGCGTCGAGCGGACGAGGCCGGCGCCGGCGCAATGCGGGCACGGCACCGAGGAACTCTCCAGCACGCCGGTGCGGATGCGCTGGCGCGACATCTCGAGCAGGCCGAAGGCGGAGATGCGGCCGACCTGGATACGGGCCCGGTCGTTCTTCAGGCACTCCTTCAGCTTCTTCTCGACCGCGCGGTTGTTGCGGTTCTCCTCCATGTCGATGAAATCGATCACGATGAGGCCGGCAAGGTCGCGCAGGCGCAGCTGGCGCGAGATTTCCTCGGCCGCTTCGAGATTGGTCTTGAGGGCGGTGTCCTCGATATTGTGCTCGCGGGTCGAACGCCCGGAGTTGATGTCGATCGCGACCAGCGCCTCGGTCTGGTTGATGACGATGTAGCCGCCCGACTTCAGGGTGACCGTGTTCGAGAACATCGCGTCGAGCTGGCTCTCGACGCCGAAGGCGGCGAAGAGCGGGGTTTGCTCGCGATAGGGCTTCACGCTCTTGGCATGGCTCGGCATGAGCATGCGCATGAAGTCCTTCGCCTCGCGATAGGCGCTCTCGCCGGCGACGTGAACCTCGTCGATATCCTTGTTGTAGAGATCGCGGATCGAGCGCTTGACGAGGTTGCCCTCCTCATAGACCAGCGCCGGAGCGACCGAACCGAGCGTGAGCTCGCGCACGCTCTCCCACATCCGCATCAGGTATTCGTAGTCGCGCCTGATCTCCGGCTTGGTGCGGGAGGCGCCGGCGGTGCGCAGGATGATGCCCATCCCCTCCGGCACCTCCAGCTCCTGGGCGATCTCCTTGAGGCGCTTGCGGTCCTCGGCATTGGTGATCTTGCGCGAGATGCCGCCGCCCTTGCCGGTATTCGGCATCAGCACCGAATAGCGACCGGCAAGCGAGAGATAGGTGGTGAGGGCGGCGCCCTTGTTGCCGCGCTCTTCCTTGACGACCTGGACCAGGATGATCTGGCGGCGCTTGATCACCTCCTGGATCTTGTACTGGCGGCGCGAATGGCGATGCGGCCGCTCGGCGATGTCGTCGAGCGCATCGCCGCCACCGAGCTGTTCCGGCTCCTCCTGCGCGTCCTCGCCGCCATTCTCGTCGTCGCCGTTCTCGTCGTCCTGCGACGGACGGCGCGCTTCGGCCGCTTCCTCGCCGTCCTCTGCGGCTGGCGCCTCCGTCGTGGTCTCGAAGGTCAGCGGCGCAGCGTTTTCGACGACGCCCTCGCCGTCGGATTCGGTGACGGTCGGGGCGAAGGACTCGCCGAAGGCCGGCGCGCCCTCGTTGACCATAGCGGCTTCCTTGCCGTCGGTCTCGACATGGCCGTTGCTGATTTCACCAGCCTCGACCTCGGCGCTGACGGTCTCGCCGGTCTCGGCGGCGCGCTTGGGCCGGTTGTCGCGATCGCGTCGACCGCGACGGCCACGGCGCTCGCGCTTTTCCTCGTCACGCTCCTCCTCGCGCTCGGCGCGGGCTTCCTCCGCGAGCAGGGCCTGCCGGTCGGCGACGGGGATCTGGTAGTAGTCGGGGTGGATTTCGGAGAAGGCGAGGAAGCCGTGGCGGTTGCCGCCGTATTCGACGAAGGCGGCCTGGAGCGACGGCTCCACCCGCGTCACCTTCGCCAGATAGATATTGCCGCGGAGCGGCTTGCGGCTGGCTGATTCGAAATCAAACTCTTCGATACGCGAGCCGCGGGACACCACGACCCGGGTCTCTTCCGGGTGGGTGGCGTCGATGAGCATCTTGTTGGCCATGGGACAATTCCATTGGCGCGGCAGCCTTGGCAATCCGCCGGCCTGCGGACATGAATCCGCGGCCGCGGGCAGGGGCGCCGCGCGTCGACCGGCTGAAGCCGGCATGTTGCAGGGAGAGGATTTCGATCAGGGAAGGACGACGGAAGCGGGCAGCGGAGCGGGCGGACAGCCCGTCACCACCTGAGAGGTTTCGACGAAACACCGAAAGAGAAAGCGGCGTCGTTTGCCCCGACATCTTACCTTTGACCTGCGGCGCGCCGGAAAGCACACCGCGTTTGACACGCTCGCGGACAAGAGTACCGGCGCCGATTGCTGCCTGGCGCAAGCCCGTCCGCGGACGATTCCGTTGTTGGCTGCCCCCGCGCCGGCGCGGATCATGTGACAGATCCGGTCGTTCGGCCGTTTCGCAGGGCGTCGGCGGGCTTATGGCCCGGCTTGTGCGCTGCGGTAGCCTTCGCGATGCAACCATCTCCATTACAGACAGGCGATGCATTTTTGCAAGCGCGTTAACGGTGGGTGATCGGCAGGGCGCGGTTTCCGCCGTCGGCCCGTCATGGTAACCCGTGGTTAAGGGTTGACGACGCTATGGTTAAGGCTTGTTAAGCGTCGAACCAGCGAATCGAGGAGCTTTCTCCTGCTTCACCGGCTTCGCCTGTCTGCCAGGGGCGTCTCGCGCCGCATCGCCATGTCGGCGTTGCGGCTAATCGCATGCGCGGCTTTGCTGCTGTCCTCTCTCTCGCTCGCGGCTGCGAATTCGCCGGGGCGTCTCGGCAGCGATCTTCCGGTCGCCACCGATGCGCGGCTCGAAGCCCAAGGCGACCTTGTTCGGCTGACCATGGCGCTGTCCCGGCCGGTTGCCGCGAGCGCGACGGTCATGGCGGGCCCGGATCGCGTCATCATCGATCTGCCGTCGATCAACTTTCAGGTCGAGTCGAAGCATGGCCGCAAATCGGCGGGCTTCGTCTCCGGCTTCCGCTATGGCCTGTTCATGGCCGACCGGGCTCGCATCATCCTCGATCTCGCTCAGCCTGCCGCGATCGCGAATGTCTCGGTCAAGCCGGTGCGCGGCGGCTTCGGCGAACTCGTGGTCGAGTTGAAACGGACGAGCCGCGAGGAATTCGCGGCGCTCGCCCGCGAGGCGGCGGCGAAGACGCAACTGCCGAGCATTCCGGTCGAGCGCAAGGCCGAGGGCGATTCGCGCCGCATCGTGGTGATCGATCCCGGCCATGGCGGCATCGATCCCGGCACTCAGGTTGCTGCGATTGCTGAGAAGGCCGTAGTGCTCGCCTTCGGGCTGAAGCTGAAGGAGCAACTCGAGGCACAGGGGCGCTACCGGGTGATCATGACCCGTTCGGACGACACCTTCATTTCGCTGAACGACCGCGTCCGCATCGCGCGCGGCGTCGAAGCCAATCTCTTCATCTCGATCCATGCCGATTCGCTGGCCCAGGCGCAGGACGTGCGCGGCGCCACCATCTACACCGGCTCCGAGCGCGCCAGCGACGCCGAGGCGGCGCGGCTGGCGGCCAAGGAAAACCAGGCCGACGCCGTCGCCGGTCTTGATTCGAGCGAGGATGTGCAGGATGTCGCCGGCATCCTGATGGATCTCGCCAAGCGCGAGACACGCAGCTTCTCGACGATCTTCGCCCGAAATCTGGTCGAGAAGCTCGGCGGATCGGTGAAAATGCACAAGGTGCCGTTGCGTTCGGCAGGTTTTCGCGTATTGACCGCCCCCGACGTGCCGTCGGTGCTGATCGAGCTCGGCTACATGTCGAGCCCGAAGGATGCCGAGCTCTTGAATTCCGAGGGTTGGCGCAATCAGGCAGCGGCCGCGGTTCAGCAGGCTGTCGACCAGTATTTCGAGCGCTTGCAGACCCCGGGCAAGGCCGCGCAAAGCAAGCCTTGACGGGGCAATGGTCGAACATGGCGATTTGTGGTCGCAAAGCCACGGTTCCGCCATCTCCACCATGATATAGAGACGAGTTGAATATCAGCCGGGCAGGTCGCGACGCCAAAGGGGGAGGGCGCCGAATACTGCCGCTAGCCGAGGTCAAAGTTCTCGATGCGGTTCATTTTGCGCCTTTTCGGATGGGCGTTCGCCGCCGGTACGATCCTGTTCGTGATCGGCGTCGCGGGCGCTGCCGGCGTGATCTGGCACTATTCCAAGGACCTGCCCGATTCGGCGCAGCTGCGGAACTACGAGCCGCCGGTGATGAGCCGCGTCCATGCCGGCGACGGCAGCCTGATCGCCGAGTTCGCGCGTGAGCGACGGCTCTATCTGCCGATCCAGGCCGTGCCGAAGCTGATCATCGACGCCTTCCTCTCGGCCGAGGACAAGAACTTCTACAAGCATTTCGGCGTCGACCCCGAGGGCCTCGCCCGCGCCGCGATCGCGAACTTCCGCAACCGCGGCTCCGGCCGTCGCCCGCAGGGCGCCTCGACCATCACCCAGCAGGTGGCGAAGAACTTCCTGGTCGGCTCCGAGCAGAGCATCGAGCGCAAGATCCGCGAGGCGCTGATCGCGCTGCGCATCGAGTCGACCTATTCGAAGGACAAGATCCTCGAGCTCTATCTCAACGAGATCTATCTCGGCGCGCCGGCGCCGGGGCAGGGCAGCTATGGCGTCGCCGCGGCGGCGCTGAACTATTTCGGCAAGTCGGTGCATGAGCTCAACGCGCAGGAGGCCGCCTATCTCGCCGCCCTGCCGAAGGCGCCGACCGACCTGCACCCGTTCCGCAACCGCGAGCGCGCGATCGAGCGCCGCAACTATGTGCTCGACCGCATGGCCGAGAACGGCTTCCTCAAGCGCGCCGATGCCGACGCCGCCAAGAAGCAGCCGCTCGGCGTCAACCCGCGCACGGTCTCGCCGAACCAGATCGCCGCCGGCTACTTCGCCGAGGAGATCCGGCGCGAGCTGCAGGATCGCTATGGCGAGAAGAAGCTGCTCGAAGGCGGCCTCTCGGTGCGCGCCACGGTCGATCCGAAGATGCAGCTGATGGCGCGCAAGGCGCTGGTCGACGGTCTCGTGCGCTTCGACGAGGCGCGCGGCTGGCGCGGCGCGATCCAGAAGATCGATGCGGCTAGCCGCGAATGGGGCCTCGCCCTCGGCGAATTGCCGGTGCTCGGCGACGTCAAGCCCTGGCGCCTCGCCGTCGTACTCGACGTTGCCGGCGACAGCGCCCGCGTCGGCCTACAGCCGATCCGCGAAGCCTCCGGCCTGCTCAGGCCGGAGCGCGAGACGGCCACCCTTGGTCCCGAGGGCATCAAGTGGACGCGGCGCACCCGCGTCTCGCAGGCGGTCTCGGCGGGCGACGTCGTCTATGTCGAGCCGATCGACGGCAAGCCTGGCCAGGTCCGCCTGCGCCAGATGCCCGAGGTCAATGGCGCGATCACCGTGATGGACCCGTTCTCGGGCCGCGTGCTCGCCATGGTCGGCGGCTTCTCGCACGACCAGTCCGAGTTCAACCGGGCGACGCAGGCGCTGCGCCAGCCGGGCTCCTCCTTCAAGCCGTTTGTCTATGCGACGGCGCTCGACAACGGCTACACCCCGTCCAGCATCGTGCTCGACGCGCCGATCGAGGTCGATCAGGGCGGCGGGCTCGGCATGTGGACGCCGAGCAACTACGACGGCAAGTTCACTGGTCCGCGCACGCTGCGCTACGGCATCCAGTTCTCGAAGAACCTGATGACCGTGCGACTCGCCAAGGATGTCGGTATGCCGCTGATCGCGGAATATGCCCGCCGCTTCGGCATCTATGACGACATGCTGCCGGTGCTCTCGATGTCGCTCGGCGCCGGCGAGACGACGGTCATGCGCATGACCGCGGCCTATTCGATGCTCGCCAATGGCGGCAAGCGCATCCGGCCGACGCTGATCGACCGCATCCAGGATCGCTGGGGCGCGACGATCTACAAGCACGACCAGCGCGTCTGCGAAGGGTGCGAGGCAGACAAATGGGCCAATCAACGCGAGCCGCGCCTGGTCGACAATCGCGAGCAGGTGCTCGATCCGCTCACCGCCTATCAGATGGTCTCGATGCTGGAAGGCGTCGTCAACGCCGGCACTGCGACGGTGGTCAAGTCGGTCGGCAAGCCGCTGGCCGGCAAGACCGGGACGACCAACGACGCCAAGGACGTCTGGTTCGTCGGCTTCTCGCCGGACCTCGCCGTCGGCGTCTACATGGGCTTCGACAAGCCAAAATCGCTCGGCAACTCGGCGACTGCCGGCCAGTATGCCGCGCCGATCTTCCGCGACTTCATGCAGGTCGCGTTGAAGGATAAGCCGGCGACGCCGTTCCGCGTGCCGCCCGGCATCAAGCTGATCCGCGTCGACCCGCGCTCCGGCATGCGCGCCGGCGGCGAGGGCGGCATCCTCGAAGCCTTCAAGCCGGGCACGGCGCCGCCGGACAGCTATTCGGTGATCGGTGCCTCCGACGGCAGCGGCGGCGCGATGAGCGTCGCCCCGGCGGGCGGTCGTTCGGTCGGCTCGGGCACCGGCGGGCTGTATTGAGGTAAGCCAAGGGCGCGGCCCTGACGGCCGCGCCGCTCCAGGCGATCCTCGAGGCCGAGTTGGCGCGCGGCAACGGGTTCTCGACCACGGCGAATGGCCGCCGCATTGCGACCTCTTCGTCCTGCTCGCCCGACCGTTCCGCAAGCGCTATCCGCTCACCGCCGGGCTGGCCTATCAGGTCGTCGACGATCCGCATCACTGGAAAGCGGAGTATCGTCACGGGGGCGAATGCCTCGCCTGCGCTTTCTGACGAACCGGACGGCGCCAGCACCATTTACACGGCTGCGCTTCGTGCCTATGTCAGCGGCCCAGCCAGTCAGCCTCAAGCGACGGACCAAGACGAAACGATCATGCGCCCCGAAATCCAGACGCAACTCGACAACGCCAAGCAGTCGATCGGACTGCTGAGGAGGCATCTTTGACTGGGATGTCGCACAACGACGCCTGGCGGAGCTGAACGCGCTTTCCGAAGGCCCCGACTTCTGGAACGACGCCGAGAACGCGCAGAAGCTGATGCGCGAGCGCACCCAGCTCGAAACGCAGATCGCGGGCATCACCAAGCTCGAACGTGACGTCGAGGACGCGCTCACGCTGATCGAGCTCGGCGAGATGGAAGAGGACGAGGCGACGATCGCCGAGGGCGAGGCCGCGATCAAGGCTGTCGAGGCCGAGGCCGGCCGGCTGCAGGTCGAATCGCTGCTCTCCGGCGAAGCCGACATGCTCGACACCTATGTCGAGATCCACCCCGGCGCTGGCGGTACCGAGAGCCAGGACTGGGCCGAGATGCTGCTGCGCATGTATCGGCGCTGGGGCGAGCGGCGGAAGTTCAAGGTCGAGACGCTCGACTATCAGGACGGCGACCAGGCCGGCATCAAGTCGGCGACGCTGCAGTTCAAGGGCCACAACGCCTATGGCTGGCTGAAAACCGAATCCGGCGTGCACCGTCTGGTGCGCATCTCGCCGTTTGATTCGAATGCTCGCCGACAGACTTCCTTTGCGTCGGTCTGGGTCTATCCGGTCGTCGACGACCGCATCGTCATCGACGTTAAGGAATCCGACTGCCGGATCGACACCTATCGGGCGCAGGGCGCGGGTGGCCAGCACATCAACACCACCGATTCGGCGGTGCGCATCACCCATATCCCGACCGGGATCGCAGTGGCCTGTCAGCAGGAGCGCTCGCAGCACAAGAACAGGGCCAAGGCCTGGGAAATGCTGCGCGCCCGCCTCTACGAGGTCGAGCTGAAGAAGCGCGAGGAGAAGGCCAACGCCGAGCAGGCCTCCAAGACCGATATCGGCTGGGGCCACCAGATCCGCTCCTACGTGCTCCAGCCCTACCAGCTGGTGAAGGACCTGCGCACCGGGGTCTCGTCGACGGCGCCCTCCGACGTGCTCGACGGCGATCTCGACCCGTTCATGGAGGCCTCGCTGGCGCAGCGGGTCTACGGCACGAGCGTCGAAGTCGAGGATATCGACTAGGTCTGGATCAGATCGAATCGATCTGATCGGGTGAAGCCGTCTCTCGATTTGAGAGGGAGAGCGCCTTCCGGTCGAACTGGGCTACGGGCCGATCGGAATGTGCTCCGAGAGCAAGGTCGGATATCGACGTTTGTCGAAATAGAACAGCATGCTGCAGCCGAGCGCTGCAGCATGCTCTGAAGAATTTTGCGCGTTGGTCGGTTAAGTGTCAGAGCTGCCCGGCGAGCTTGTCGCCGGCACGCAAGAACCGATTCGGATCGGCCGGGTCGCCGTCGATGCGGGTTTCGTAGTGCAGATGCGGGCCGGTGGAGCGACCGGTCGAGCCGACGCGGCCGATCAGCGTGCCGGCGGCGACCGCCTGGCCCTCGCTGACCAGGATCGCCGACATGTGAGCGTACCGGGTGGTGATGCCGCCGGCATGCTCGATCTCGACCATGTTGCCGTAGCCGCCGGAATACTCGGCTGTCACGACCTTGCCCGGACCGGTCGCACGGATCGGTGCGCCGTGCTCGGCGCGCAGGTCCATGCCGGTATGCAGCGCGGCGCCGCGCGTAAAGGGATCGGCGCGGTAGCCGTAATTGGAGCTCAGCTCCAGCTCTCCCGCGAGCGGCCGGCGGATCGGCAGTTGCTCGACAAGGCTGCGCAGGCGGAAGACTGTTGCGATACGCGGCTGCAACGAACTCAAGGTCGCCTCGAACGGCCCCGCCGAGGCGTCGAGATTGACTGGCACCAGGGGGCCACCGACGCCCTTGGGCGCCGGGGTCGCGACGGCGAGCTTGTCGGTGTCGAGGCGGGTTTCGGCGAGAGCGCTGCGCAGCGTCTTCTGGGTATCGCCGAGGGTCTTGTCGATCTCCCGCAGGGCCGCGAGCTGAGTGGCCGAGCTGCGCTCGATCGACTGATCGAGCTGGATCAGCGCTTCGGCGACGCGCTTGGCCGGTGGCACCGGCTCCTCGATCTCGCCCGATTGCCAGGGCGCCGAACGCTCACCCGCGCCGCGCAAGGGCAGCGTCTCCGGCGCCGGGGTCGGTTTGCCCGAGGCGAACGGGGCGAAGCTGGTGACGCCGGAGGCGCGGACCGGCTCCTCCGGCTTGATCATGCGCTGGCGCAGCGGGTTCTTGGCGGCCTGCGATACGCCGATCCCGGCCGATTGCAGGCTCTCGGCGACGGCGTTGACCAGCGACTGGCGCGATTCGAGCTCGGCCTGGCGCATCGCGATCTCGCCGACACGGGCTTCGACGCCGTCCTGATCGAGCAGGGCTCGGCTGGCGAGCCGGTCGACATCGGCGCGCAGCGCCGCGATCCGGTCCTCATAGGCGTATTGGCGGGAGGTCTCGCGGCTGATCAGCCGGGCGGCGAGGTCGTCCTTGCGCAGGATGTACCAGCTCGTCGCGCCGCTCCAGGCCGTGGTGAGAGCCAGCAGGCTGAGGCCGAGCAAGGCGGTCGCGCGGCTGATCGTGAAGCTCCGGCGGGAGAGGAGGCCGGTGACGGCAAGCTCGTGGCCGGTCGCTTGGACGCGGGAATTCGAGGAGGTCATACGCAAAACCGGACGTGACGCTGCGATAGGGGGATTAGACCCCGTTAGGGTTAATCAATCGCAAATCGCCGTAGGTTTCCTCGTATGCGAGCTGGCGTTTCTCAATGCTGCCTTGGACACTCAGCCTTCATCCTGATGAGCCGCGCCGCGGCGTGTCGAAGGATGGTCCTGGAGGGTCTAGAGAAAGCTGGAGCATCCTTCGAGACGCGACCTGCGATCGCTCCTCAGGATGAGGGCAAGGGGAAGTCCTGGCGATGACCTCAAAGCTCGCGCGCCGCAGCCAGCACGGCTTCGGCATGGCCCTTGACCCTGACCTTGGCCCAGACGCGGGCGATCGTCCCGGTCTCGTCGATCAGGAAGGTGCTGCGCTCGACGCCCATATAGTGACGGCCATACATCTGCTTCTCGACCCAGAGGCCGTAAGCCTCGATCGCGGTCTTCTCCTCGTCGGAGACGAGCGTCAGTTTCAGATTGTACTTTTGCTTGAACTTGTCGTGGCGCTTCACCGAATCCGGAGAGATGCCGATGACGCTCGTGCCGGCGGCGGTGAAATCCGCGAGCAGGGCGTCGAAGGAAAGCGCCTCGTTGGTACAGCTCTGCGTATCGTCCTGGGGATAGGCGTAGAGCACGACCTTGCGACCGCGCAGCCCGGACAGTGTCAACGAGCCGCCGCCATCTGTCGGCAAGGTGAAGTCGGGAGCCTGAATGCCTTCGTTCAACGCCATCTTCGCCTTCCTTTGGTCGCGATCACGTGCAACGGCCGGGCAAGCCGCGAGCACCAAGCCGGCTCAGACCACAAACCGGAACCGACAGGGACGAATCAGCTAGCTTGTCGCTGCTGTACGGCTCCCGGGATCAGGCGCATCATACGGACGGCAAGGCGGCTCGGCTGCTATAGCCGCCGCATCGATCCGCACGATTCGAGCAGCAAGACAAGAAGCGATTTCGTTTGAGCGAGAACAACAAGATCGACCCGGTCCCCACACCTGCCACGGCTGCCGAGGCGGAATGTCAGGAAGTGGCCGCCGTGGCCAAGCGCGCCTGGCGCGGTGTCGTCACCATAGCGGTCACGGTGTGCGTCGCCGTCGTCACGCTGGGGTTCGCCGCGGCCGTGTTGCTGGTCAGCGGCTTCATTCCGCTTTCGGGATTGGAGGGGCGGATCTCGGCCGCGATCGAGGAGCGGCTCGGCCCGAACTGGAAAGTCGAAGCCGCGCAGGCGGAACTCACCCGCACCGATGGCCGCTCGCGCCTGCGGGTGCGCGAAGTCTCGTTCCGACATGCCGGCGGGGCCTCGTTCCGAGCGCCCGAAGCCGTCCTTGGCTACGATCCGATGGCGCTGCTGCGCGGCGATTTCCGCCTGGTCTCGCTCGACCTGCGCGGCGTCAACATCCGGCTCGGCGTCCGGCAGGATGGTTCGCTGCTGCTGGAGCAGGATGCGCAGCCGGAGCAGGTCTCGAAGACGCCCGTGGCGGGCGATCCGGTGGACTGGGACGCCTTCGCCGGCGCTATGAACGCGATCGGCGCGCTGGTCTCCAATGACGGCCTGCTCGGCTCGCTCGAGGTCGCCGGGATCGGGGGCGCGCGGGTGACGCTGATCGACCCGGCAGGGCGACAGCGCTCCGGGCTCGAAGACGTCGACATCAGGCTGGAGCGCTTCGGTGGCGGCCAGGCGCGATTGTCGATGAGAGGGCGGGTCGGGCCGCGCTGGAAGGAGCTGGCGATCGATCTGGCGAGCGCACCGGACGGCACGCGCAGCGCCACCGTCGACATCCAGCGATTCGAGCCGGCTGAGGCCGTGGCGCTGGCTTTCGGCAACGCCATGGTCGCGCTCGACGGTCTCGCGCTCAGCGGCAAGATTTCTTTCACCCAGACAGGCAGCGGCGAGCGCAGGCTTGCGGCGGGGCTCGCCGTCGCTCCGGGTGTGATCCGGGTTCATGACGCCGGGCTCGACCCGATCGAGGTCCAGGGAGCGAAGCTCGACTTCGGCAGCGACGACGGCCTCAAGACGATCAAGGTCGCGAGCGCCCAGATTCTGGCCGGCGAAACCAGGCTGGCCGGAAGCGGGCAGGCGCGAAACGAGGGCGGCATCTGGCATTTGGCGCTCGACGGCTCCGGGCAGGTGGCCGGCATCGGCAAAGATGCCGCCGTCGTTCTATCGGCGCTGCGCACGCAGATCGAAGTCGATCCGGCTGCGGGCGAAGTGCGGATGGACAACTTCTCGTTCAAGGGGCCGCTGATCAATGCCGAGGGCTCCGGCATGGCGCGTCGGCGCGACGAGCAGAATTCGCATCAGTTCCAGATCAGGGCCGTGGATACCGACATGCGGGCCGCGCTCGCGGTCTGGCCGGCGGTCACCTCGCCCGGGTTGCATGGGGCTCTCTCCGAGATGGTCAAGGGCGGCCGGGTCGAGGAGATCGACGTCAAGGTGACGATGTCGCCCGAGGCCAATATGCGGCTGTGGAGCGGCAAGGGCATGGATGACGATGCCGTCGCCGTACGCTTGAAGGCTTCGCAGGTCAGCTTCCTGCCCAATCCCGGCCTGCCGCTGCTGACGGATGCACGCGTCGTCGGCTCGACGACCGGCCGCACCGTCGACCTCGCCATCTCCCAGGCGACGGCCGAGTTGGGCGAGGGCCGCAAGCTGCAATTGAGCGACGGTACCTTCGCCATGTCCGACACCTGGGCGGAGCGGCCGCAGGCGCGGATCGGCTTCAGGTCGACGGGATCGGCCGATGCTATGGTCGCGCTCCTCAATTTCCCGTCGCTGCGCGAGTTCTCGCCGCTCAAGATCGAGCCGGGTGCGCTGCGGGGGACGATCGACCTGACCGAGCAGATCACATTGCCGCTCATCAATGATCTGACCTTCAGCGACGTCGTGATCCGCAGTAGCGGCATGCTGTCGAACATCGCCTCCGACAGCCTGCTCGGCGGCGAAAAGCTGGAGGGCGCCAATCTCGCGCTGAACTACGACCGCGGCCAGCTCTCGATCAAGGGCGAGGGCAGGGTCGGCGGCGACAAGGCGCCGATCGAGCTCAAGCAGAACGCCAAGGGGCAGGGCGAGGCGACCGTCACGCTGATGCTCGACAATGCCGCGCTCAAGCGGCGCGGCTTCGGTCCCGACACCGGCATCAGCGGGCCGCTGCAGGTCAAGGTCACTAAGCCTCTCGGCAGGAGCCCGGACGCGCCGCCGCGGGTCGAGGTCGACCTGGCCAGGGCCGCGATCGACACCGGCGTTCCCGGCGTGAGCAAGCCGGCGGGCCGGGCGGGGAAGGCGGCGTTCAACTACGTCGTCGATGACGATGGCCCGGACCTGGAGGACCTGACGATCGAGAGCGCGCCGCTTTTCGCCAAGGGCCGCATCTCGCTGAACAAGCAGAATGCGTTCGAGAGCGCTAGCTTCTCGCAATTGCGCCTGTCGCCGGGCGATAATCTGACCAAGGTCGAGATCGGGCGCGATGGCGCCGTGACCAAGCTTTCGGTGCGCGGGACGGTTCTCGATGCCCGGCCCTTCGTCCGCGACCTCTTCGATACGCCGGCGCCGACACGCGGCGGACGCGGCAACCAGAACGCGGCGCCCGGTCCGGATTTCGATCTCGACCTCGACGTGCCGATTCTGACCGGCTTCAACAACGAGGCGCTCGGCAATTCGCAGCTCAAGCTGTCGCGCCGCAGCGGGGCGATGCGCTCGATCGGCTATCAGGGACGCATCGGCAAGGCCGATCTCTCGATCAAGCAGGCCAGACAAGGTGATCGGGTCGTGGTGCAGTCGGAGAATGGCGGCGCGATCTTGCGCTTCCTCGATCTCTATCGCCGCGCGTATGGCGGTGACCTGATCCTGCAGTTAGGCGCCGGCGAGGGGCGCCAGCCCGGCGAGCTGCTGATGCGCAATTTCACGGTGCGGGACGAGCCGGCTCTGCGCCGCGTCGTCGGTCCGCCGGGCTCGCAAGGGCCGGGCGCGCAGGACAGCACCGGCGCGCCGGCGCCGCGCATCGATGCGAGTGATGTCGCCTTCACCAAGCTGCGCGCTGAATTCGTGCGCAGCGCCAGCCGGATCGACATCAATGACGCCGTGCTCTGGGGCCAGCAGGTCGGCTTTACCATCCAGGGCAATGTCGATTATGCCCGCGACCGGGTCGACATCGGCGGCACCTTCGTGCCGGGCTATGCCTTCAACAACGCCTTCGCCCAGGTTCCCGTCGTCGGCATGATCCTAGGCGGCGGACAGTATGGCGGGCTCTTCGCCGTGAATTTCCGCGTTTCCGGTTCGGCCAGCCAGCCGACCATGACGGTGAATCCGCTTTCGGCGATAGCGCCCGGCATCCTGCGCCGCTTTGTCGATCCGCTCGGCGGCGGCCCGCTGGAGCAGTCCCGGCCGGGCAGCAACCTGCCCGCGCCCGGCACGCCCGAGCGCTAGGGCTTTTTCGCAAGTCTTCGAATCGCGAAATTGCTCTAGCTCCTTGTTTTATAGCATTTTCTTCACGCGACCCGGTGCCCACTTCGATCGAAAATGCTCGAGAAGAAGCGCTCAGCTCGCTAGGCGAACCGAGCACGCGAAACCGATGGCCTTTGGCGACAGCGGCCGTCAGACAGGCCGCAGCAGGACGTGCTTCTTCTTGCCGAAGGAAAGCTTCACCGCGCCGTCCACGAGATCGGCCGGCGTCAACATCGCGCGCTCGTCGCTCACTTGCGAGTCATTGACGCGCAGGCCGCCGGCCTTGATCTGGCGGCGGGCTTCGCCGGTCGAGGGCACGAGGCCGGCGCTGACGAAGGCGCTGAGCACGCCGAGGCCGGCGTTCAGCTCGGCAGCTGGCACCTCGATGCTCGGCAGGTCCTGCGCTGCCCCGCCTTCCTCGAAGGTCTTGCGGGCGGTCTCGGCCGCGGCCTCGGCGGCCTCGCGGCCGTGCAGCAGCGCGGTGGCCTCGGTCGCCAGCACTTTCTTGGCCTCGTTGATCTCCGAGCCGCCGAGCGCGGCGAGCTTGGCGATCTCGCTCAGCGGCAGGCGCGTGAACACCTTGAGGAAGCGGCCGACATCGGCGTCCTCGGTGTTGCGGAAATACTGCCAGAACTCATAGGGGCTAAAGAGGTCTCCATTCAGCCAGACGGCGCCGCTAGCGGTCTTGCCCATCTTGGCCCCGGACGAGGTCGTCAGCAGCGGCGTCGTCAGCGCGAAGAGCTGCTTGCCCTCCATGCGGTGCGACAGGTCGACGCCGTTGATGATGTTGCCCCACTGGTCGGAACCGCCCATTTGCAGGCGGCAATCATAGCGGCGGCTGAGCTCGACGAAGTCGTAGCCCTGCATGATCATGTAGTTGAATTCGAGGAAGGACAGCGACTGCTCGCGATCGAGCCGCAGCTTCACCGAGTCGAAGGAGAGCATGCGGTTGACCGAGAAATGCCGGCCGACATCGCGCAGGAACTCGACATAGTTGAGCTTGAGCAGCCAGTCGGCGTTGTTCACCATCAACGCGTCGGTCGGGCCGTCGCCATAGCGCAGGATGCGCGAATAGACCTTCTTGATGCTCTCGATATTGGCGTTGATCTCCTCGACTGAGAGCAGCTTGCGCTGGTCGTCGCGGAAGGACGGATCGCCGACCATCGAGGTGCCGCCGCCCATCAGCGTGATCGGCCGATGCCCGGTCTCCTGGAACCAGTAGAGCATGGTGACCGAGATCAGGTTGCCGATATGCAGGCTGGTCGCGGTCGCGTCATAGCCGACATAGGCCGTCTGCGGCCCCTGCAGGCAGAGCTTGTCGAGCTCCTCTGGATTGGAGATCTGGTGGATCAGGCCGCGCTCGTCGAGCACGCGCAGGAAATCGGACTTGAAGGCGGTCATGATAGAGCTCGATGGTTTGACGGTTCTCGCGTCATGGTCGGGCTTGTCCCGACCATCCACGTCTTCGCTGATCGCAGGCGGTGTGCAAGACGTGGATGCTCGCCACAAGGGCGAGCATGACGGCGTTGGCGCTCAGGCCTTTTCCTGCTCGCTCTTGATGATCTCGGGACCGACCTTGCGGTCGAGATAGACACCGACCTGCTCCATCAGCTGGTCGACGCGGCCGTCGAAGAAATGGTTGGCGCCCTCGACCACGGCATGCTCGATCTGGATGCCCTTCTGGGTCTTCACCTTCTCGATCACCGCCATCACCTCCTTGACCGGGGCGACGCGATCCTCCGAGCCGTGCACGAACAGGCCGGAGGACGGGCAGGGGGCGAGGAAGGAGAAATCGTAGCGGTTGGCCATCGCCGCGATCGAGAGGAAGCCCTCGATCTCCGGGCGGCGCATCAGGAGCTGCATGCCGATCCAGGCGCCGAACGAGACGCCGGAGATCCAGCAGCTCTTGGCCTCGGGGTTCAGCGCCTGCATCCAGTCGAGCGCCGCGGCGGCGTCCGAGAGCTCGCCGGCGCCGTGGTCGAACTGGCCCTGGCTGCGGCCGACGCCGCGGAAGTTGAAGCGCAGCGCCGAGAAGCCGCGGTTCACGAAGGTGTAGAACAGGTTGTAGACGATCTGGTTGTTCATCGTCCCGCCGAATTGCGGGTGCGGGTGCAGGATGATCGCCAGCGGCGCGCCGCGCTTCTTGGCGGGCTGGTAGCGGCCTTCGATCCGGCCGGCCGGACCGTTGAAAATCACCTCTGGCATCACATCTCGCCTTTTGTCGGGCGTGGCTCGCGGGCAGCCTGCTGAAAAGCGGCTTCGCTGCCGCTGAAAAGCCTGCTCACCCTTGACGGCCCCGCCACTCGCGCCCTACATCAATCGCTTAGAATGGTTCTAACAGCCGTGAACAGAACTGGAACATGCAGGCGAAGGCCGCTTGCGGTTCCGGTCCATCATGGCTTGGACGGGCGGCTATAGCACGGCGCAGGGGTGCGATTTCAAGCATTTCGTGCCGCGTCTTCGGGCAAGCCCTCCGGAGCGGAGCAAAAGCGCAGGTGTTCGCGACGACCCGCAGCTATCTCGACCACAACGCCACGACGCCGGTCCGCCCGGCCGTGGCGGAGGCGATGCTGCGGGCCTTGCAGATGCCGGGCAACCCGTCGTCCGTCCATAACGAGGGCCGCGCGGCCCGCGGCGCCATCGAACAGGCCCGCGAGCAGGTCGCGTCACTCGTCTGCGCCAAGGCGAGCAATGTCGTCTTCACCAGCGGCGGCACCGAGGCCAATGCGACGATCCTGTCGCCCGGTCTCAGCGATTGCAGCGGTGCGCGCGATTGCGTGCGGGCCCCAGTGACGCTCTTGCTGTACAGCGCCAGCGAGCACCCTTGCGTGCGTGACGGCCATCGCTTCCCGGCCGGCCAGGCCGAGGCGATCCCGGTTGATGGCGACGGGCTCGTCGATCTCGGCTGGCTCGACGAGCGGCTTGCGCGCTTTGCGGCGGAGAAGCCGGCCGAGCGCGCTCTGGTCTCGGTCCATCTTGCCAACAACGAGACGGGCGTGCTGCAGCCGATCGCCGAGATCGTCGCCATCGCCAGGCGTCATGGCGCGCTCGTGCACTCCGACGCCGTCCAGGCCGCCGGCAAGATCGCGATCGATATCAATGGCTTGGGCGTCGATGCTCTGACATTGTCCGCCCACAAGATTGGTGGCCCCAAGGGCGTCGGCGCAATCGTGTTCCGCACCGGCGCACTCGAACTCGCCGACAAGCCCCTGCGCGGTGGCGGCCAGGAGCGCGGCTGGCGCGCCGGCACCGAGAACCTGCCGGGCATCGTTGGCTTCGGCGTCGCGGCCGAGGAAGCGGGCAAGGTGCTCGCTACCGAGGCCACCCGGCTGGCCGGGCTGCGTGACCAGCTGGAGGCTCGATTGATGGCGCTGGCGCCGGATACGGCGATCTTCGGCGGCAGGGCTCCGCGCCTGCCCAATACCTCCGCCTTCGCGACGCCCGGCATCAAGGCCGAGACGGCGCTGATCAAGCTCGATCTCGCCGGCGTCGCCCTATCCTCGGGCTCGGCCTGCTCGTCAGGCAAGGTCAGGCGCTCGCACGTCTTGTCGGCCATGGGCATTGACCCTGTCATGAGCGAAGGGGCCTTGCGCGCCTCGCTCGGATGGACCACCTGCGAGGCGGATATCGACCAGTTTATCGCGGCCTATGCCAAGGCGCTGGCGGCGAACCCGAACCGGAAGGTTCAGGCAGCCGCCTGAGGCCTCCCGCAAGAGCAAGACCGAACCGGCGGGCCTTGAACCCGCGACAGGAGTGTAGAGATGGCAGCGGTCCAGGAGACCATTGATCAGGTCAAGTCGATCGACGTGACCGAGTACAAATACGGCTTCGTCACGGAGCTGGAGGTCGACAAGCCGGCCAAGGGCCTGACCGAGGACACGGTCCGCTACATCTCGGCCCGCAAGAACGAGCCGGAATGGATGCTGGAATGGCGGCTCGATGCCTTCCGCCGCTGGAAGACGATGACCGAGCCGACCTGGTCGCGCGTCAATTATCCGCCGATCAACTACCAGGACATCTACTACTACGCCGCGCCGAAGAAGGGCGCCGATCCGAAGTCGCTCGACGAGGTCGATCCGGCGATCCTGGAGACCTACAAGAAGCTCGGTATCCCGCTGCGCGAGCAGGAGATCCTGGCCGGCGTCGCGCCGGAAAACCGGGTCGCGGTCGATGCGGTGTTCGACTCGGTCTCGGTCGTCACCACCTTCAAGGACGAGCTCGCCAAGGCCGGCGTGATCTTCTGCTCGATCTCCGAGGCGATCCGCGAGCATCCCGAGCTGGTGAAGAAGTACCTCGCCAGCGTCGTGCCGGTGACCGACAACTATTTCGCCACGCTGAACAGCGCGGTCTTCACCGATGGTTCCTTCGTCTACATCCCCAAGGGCGTGCGCTGCCCGATGGAGCTGTCGACCTATTTCCGCATCAACGAGCAGAACACAGGCCAGTTCGAGCGCACGCTGATCATCGCCGACGAGGGCTCCTATGTGAGCTATCTCGAAGGCTGCACCGCGCCCAAGCGCGACGAGAACCAGCTGCATGCGGCGGTGGTCGAGCTGATCGCGCTCGACGATGCCGAGATCAAGTACTCGACCGTGCAGAACTGGTTCCCCGGCGACGCCGAGGGCAAGGGCGGCATCTACAACTTCGTGACCAAGCGCGGCGACTGCCGCGGCAAGCGCTCGAAGATCTCTTGGACGCAGGTCGAGACCGGCTCGGCGATCACCTGGAAGTACCCGTCCTGCATCCTGCGCGGCGACGGCTCGCGCGGCGAGTTCTACTCGATCGCGGTGTCGAACGGCGCCCAGCAGGTCGATAGCGGCACCAAGATGCTGCATCTCGGCAAGAACACGACCTCGAAGATCATCGCCAAGGGCATCGCGGCCGGAAAGTCCGACTCGACCTATCGCGGCATGGTCTCGGCCCACCGCAAGGCGACCGGCGCGCGCAACTTCACCAATTGCGACTCGCTGCTGATCGGCGACCAGTGCGGCGCCCACACGATCCCCTACATCGAGGCCAAGACCGCGACCGCGATCTTCGAGCACGAGGCGACCACGTCGAAGATCGGCGAGGACCAGATGTTCTACTGCCAGCAGCGCGGCCTCTCCGAGGAGGAGGCGGTTGCGCTGATCGTCAACGGCTTCGTCAAGGAGGTGCTGCAGCAGCTTCCGATGGAGTTCGCCGTCGAGGCGCAGAAGCTGATCACGATCTCGCTCGAGGGGAGCGTGGGGTGAGCGATCTTGAGCGGCAATCTGCTGATCAAGACGCATCCACACGTTGGGTTCACCGTTGGATATGGGCTCTGCTTGGCTGCTTTCTGGCCGCGCTTCTAGCCAGCTTCTTCTTCAACGCCACGCTTGTTCTCTTGCTCCTAGGAGTCTGCGCGGTCGCTTGCGTAGCCGGGATTTTGAGAGCGACCGCGCATCAAGAACGAGCTTTCGTTCGATTTTGGAGAGCGGCAGGCTCGAGTGACGAGCAAATCGCTCAGAAACGCAAAGAATTCTTCTCTCAGGATTAAGACAATGCTCGAAATTCGCAATCTGGTCGTCAAGATCGCCGATGAGGACAAGCAGATCCTCAACGGCCTCAACCTCACCGTGAACGCCGGCGAAGTCGCTGCGATCATGGGGCCGAACGGCTCCGGCAAGTCGACGCTGTCCTACGTCATCGCCGGCAAGGAGGACTACGAGGTCCTCGACGGCGAGATCCTGCTCAATGGCGAGAACCTGCTGGAGATGGAGGCCGATGCCCGCGCCGCCGCCGGCATCTTCCTCGCCTTCCAGTATCCGCTGGAAATCCCCGGTGTCGCCACCATGACCTTCCTCAAGGCGGCGATGAACGCGCAGCGCAAGGCGCGCGGCGAGGCCGAACTGCTGACGCCGGACTTCATCCGCCAGGTCAACGGCGCCGCCGACAAGCTCGGCATCGACCGCGAGATGCTGCGCCGGCCGCTCAATGTCGGTTTCTCCGGCGGCGAGAAGAAGCGCATGGAGATCCTGCAGATGGCGCTGCTGTCGCCGTCCATGTGCATCCTCGACGAGACCGATTCCGGCCTCGACATCGACGCGCTGCGCATCGTCGCCGAGGGCGTCAATGCACTGCGCGCTAAAGATCGCGGCTTCCTGGTCATCACCCACTATCAGCGCCTGCTCGACCATATCGTGCCCGACACCGTGCACGTGATGTCGAAGGGCAAGATCGTCAGGACCGGCGGCAAGGAGCTGGCGCTCGAGCTCGAGAAGAGCGGCTATGCCTCCTATGGCGAGGCTGCGTGATGGCGATCATCACCCCGCTCAAGACCGCGGCCGAGCAGCAGCTCGCCGAGCAGTTCGCCAACATCAAGGCCGAGCTGCCGGGCGCCGGCGCGATGCGCAAGCTGCGCGAGGACGCCTTCGCCGGCTTCGAGGCCAAGGGCCTGCCGCATCGCCGGCTCGAATCCTGGCGCTACACCGACCTGCGCAACCTGGTGCGCGAGGCGATGCCGCTGGTCCGCCGTCCGGCGCGGCCGCAGGCGATCGCCGACCGGCTGGCGCTGCAGACCATCGCCGGCCGGCGCTTCGTCACCATCGACGGCGTGTTCAGTGCCGATGATTCCGACCTGACGGGCCTGCCCGAAGGCGTCAGGGCGCGCAGCCTGGCCGAGGCGCTGGCGGAGAGCTCGGACGAGATCGCCGCGGCCTTCACGCCGCCGGAGGTGGCGCGCGACGACAGCGCGCTGATGCTCAACGCCGCCTTCGCCCAGGACGGCGTCGTGATCGAGATCGCCGATGGCGCCGAGCTCGATCAGCCGATCGTCCTGCTGGCGCTCGGTTCCGGCGCGAGCGAGGCGTCGATCGTCTCGCGGGCGTTGATCAAGATCGGCGCTGGCGCCAAGGTCACGGTCGTCGAGCTGCAGGAGAGCGTCGGCGCAGCGCCAGTGCAGGTCAACCACGCGACCTCTTTCGTCATCGGTGAGGGCGCAGAGGTCGAGCATGTGCGCATGGTCTCGCGGCAGCGCGCCGAGACCGTGCAGGTGCAGTCGTTGCTGGTCGAGCTTGGGGGCCACGCCAGCTTCGATTCGGTCGTGGTCGCCGTGAACTGCGGCGTGCTGCGCCAGCAGAGCTTCCTGCGCTATGGCGGCGAGCACAGCCGTGCGGCGCTGCGCGGCATCAACCTCCTGCGCAAGCAGGAGCATTCCGACGTCACGCTGGTGATGGACCATGCGGCGGCCCATGGCGAGAGCCGCGAGCTGTTCAAGAGCATCATCGAGGGTGAAGGCACCGGCGTCTTCCAGGGCAAGGTGGTCGTCCGCCAGCATTCGCAGAAGACGGACGGCAGCATGAAGAGCCATGCGCTGCTGCTCAACGACGGCGCGACCATGTTCAACAAGCCGGAGCTCGAGATCTTCGCCGATGACGTGGTCTGCGGCCATGGCGCCACCGTGGCGCAGATCGACGGCGAGCAGCTGTTCTACCTGATGGCGCGCGGCCTGCCGCGGCCGCAGGCAGAGGCGCTGGTGCTTGCCGCCTTCGTCGGCGAGGTCTCGGACATGGTCAGCGACGAGGGCGTGCGCGAGATCGTTGCCCGCGAGATCGATTGCTGGCTCGGCCAGCGCGAGGGTGCACCCAAGCCAGGGGCCGCCTGATGCCTTACGTCAACCTGCAGATCACCAAGGGCGCGACGCGCGAGCAGAAAGCCGAGATCGTCAAGGAGTTCACGCAGACTCTGGTCCGCGTGCTCGGCAAGAACCCGCAGAACACTCATATCGTGATCCAGGAGATCGAGCGCGAGGATTGGGGACATGCCGGCACGCTCGTCGCCGACCGCCCCGCCGAGCCTGCCGGAAAGGCCTGAGATGAACGCGATCGCGAAGCCCTACGACGTCGAGGCGATCCGCAAGGACTTCGCGATCCTCTCGCGCGAGGTTTACGGCAAACCGCTGGTCTATCTCGACAATGCCGCCTCGGCGCAGAAGCCCGAAGCGGTGATCGAGGCGATGACGCGGCTGATGCGCGAGGACTACGCCAATGTCCATCGCGGCCTGCACTATCTCGCCAATGCCTCGACCGAGGCCTATGAGGCGGCCCGCGAGAGCGCCCGGCGCTTCCTCAACGCTGCTCATATCGAGGAGGTGCTGTTCACACGCTCCTCGACCGGGGCACTGAACACGGTCGCCTCCTCGCTCGGGCAGTACCTTCAGATCCAGGAGGGTGACGAGATCATCCTCTCGATCCTGGAGCACCATTCCAACATCGTGCCCTGGCACTATTGGCGCGAGCGGCACGGCGCCGTGATCAAATGGGCACCGGTCGACGAGGACGGCAACTTCCTCATCGAGGAATTCGAGAAGCTGATCACGCCGCGCACCAAGGTGGTGTCGCTGACCCATATGTCGAACGCGATCGGCACCATCGTCCCGATCGCCGAGGTCGCGAAGATCTGCCAGGCCTATCGCATCCCGCTCGTCGTCGATGGCTCGCAGGGCGCGGTGCACCTGCCGGTTGACGTCCAGGCGCTCGGCTGCGATTTCTATGCCTTCACCGGCCATAAGACCTATGGGCCGACCGGCTCCGGTATCCTCTGGGGCAAGCGCGAATGGCTGGAGAAGCTGCCGCCCTATGAAGGTGGCGGCGAGATGATCGCGACCGTCAGTGAGGATGCGATCACCTATAACGACCCGCCGCATCGCTTCGAGGCCGGCACGCCGGCGATCGTCGAGGCGGTGGGCCTGGGCGCCGCGCTCGACTACATGATGGCGCTGGGCCGCGAGAACATCGCCGCGCACGAGGCCAGGCTCAACGCTTATGCGATGGAACGGCTCGGGCAGATGAACTCGATCCGCATCTTCGGCAAGGCGAAGGAGAAGGGCGCGATCATCGCCTTCGAGCTCGCCGGCGCCCACGCCCATGACGTCGCGACCGTGATCGACCGCGCCGGCGTCGCGGTCCGGGCCGGCACGCATTGCGCCATGCCGCTGCTCGCCCGCTATGGCGTGACCTCGACCTGCCGTGCGTCCTTCGGCCTCTACAATACGCTGGACGAAGTCGATATATTGGTGGAAGCGCTGCGCAAGGCCGAGGAGCTGTTCTCCTGAGCCTGCCCAATGGCCATTCTCGGCCGAACGGAACCGTGATGATGAACGACAACGTCGTCGGCGACCTCAAGCCGAACCAGCCCAGCCTGGATGCGGGCGCCAGCCTGCCGCCGGAGGAGATCGACCGGCTGACCGACGACATCGTCGCGGCGCTGAAGACGGTCTACGACCCCGAGATTCCGTCCGACATCTATGAGCTCGGCCTGATCTATCGCGTCGACATCTCCGACGACCGCCAGGTGACGATCGACATGACGCTGACGGCTCCGGGCTGTCCGGTCGCCGGCGAGATGCCGGGCTGGGTCGAGAATGCGGTCGGCGCCGTGCCGGGCGTCTCGGGCGTGACCGTCAACATGACCTTCGACCCGCCCTGGGACCAGTCGCGTATGTCGGACGAGGCGAGGGTCGCGCTCGATATGTGGTGAGGCCGTCGGTGGGGCGGGCAAGATGCGCTTCAGCGCAAAGGATCTGACGACCGTCCGACGCGCCTATGCCAGGCAGATGCTGGCAATTGCCGGGGTCGACGACAATCCTGCGCTCGAGGCAGCCTTCGCCGATGTTCCGCGCGAACGCTTCATCGGTCCGCCGCCATGGCAAATCGTCGGCCCGCGCGGCTACCGACCGGTGCCGTCGCACGATCCGGTCGTCGTCTATCAGGATGTCAATTTTGCCCTGTCGCCGGGGCGGGGCGTCAACAATGGCAGCCCGTTCCTGCATGCGCTCTGGCTGAATGCCTTCGGGCCTCTCGCCGGCGCCCGTGTCGTCCATGTCGGCGCAGGCACGGGCTATTACAGCGCCATATTGTCACGGCTGGTCGGTGAGGGCGGCCGGGTTGTCGCCGTCGAATGCGATCCGGAGCTCGCCAGGCTGGCTGAGCGTAATCTCGAGAGCTTCGACAATGTCTCGCTCGTCGAAGGCGATGGCGCAGCGCTGGCCTTCGAGAGCGTCGACGCCGTCTATGTCAATTTCGCCGTGGCGCGTCCGGCCAAGACCTGGATCGAGGCCCTGGCTCCTGGCGGGCGCCTGATTTTCCCTCTCGGCGCACCAGGACGACGGCATGGGACCTCTGGAGGCAGGCATGCGGACGGCGGCGGCTTCAGGATCGAGCGCCGGGACCATGGCTTCGCTGCCGCCTGGCTTGGCCGGGCCTTCTTCGTTTGCGCCGACGGAATGCTCGCCCCTTTGGAGGACGAGCGCGAGGCGTTGAACACTGCGTTCGAGAGCGGCGGCGCTGAGATGGTCCGGAGCTTGCGCTGGATGCAGCCCGCCCAAGCGGGGCGGTGCTGGTTCATCGGCAAGGGTTGGAGCCTGAGCTATGACGAGGTCGGGTAAACACCGGACGGTCGCCCACGATCGTGCGAGCCGGCCGTTTCATAGAGGCTAGCCAAGGCTTAGGGCTCGCGCGCGACGCGGAAGCCGTTGGTGTAGAAGCGCACGTCGCTCTCGTATTTGAAGCGCGCGGCCGAGCGCAGATAGCGCGGGTCGTTGTTGAAGGAGCCGCCGCGCAGCACGCGCTCGCGGCAGCCAGGGAGCGCGTAGGCGCTGCCGTCGCGCGGGGCGGCGCGGTAGTTCTCGCTCCAGCAGTCGGCCACCCATTCGGCAGCGTTGCCGGCCATGTCGCGCAGGCCGAAGCGGTTGGGCGGGAATTGTCCGACCTCGCTCGCCTGTCGGCGCGGCTGCGCATTGCAGCCGAGGCAGTTGGCCATCTCCTTGTCGACCGAATTGCCCCAGGGATAGCTCGTCGTCGTGCCGCCACGGGCGGCGTATTCCCATTCGGCCTCGGTCGGCAGCCGGTATTTGCGCCCGGTCTTGTAGGAGAGCCAGACGGCATAGGCGTTGGCGTCGTTCCAGTGGATGTCGGTGACCGGGCGCCTGCCGCGGCCGAGATTGCGGTCACCGGGGCGGTGGCTGCAGCCGCCTTCCGCGACACAGGCATCCCATTGCGCGAAGGTGACCTCGTCGGTGCCGAGATAGAACGGCCTGGCGATGGTGACGGTGCGCACCGGCTTCTCGAACTCGAACATCTCGTTCGAGCCCATCTCGAAGCTGCCGGCCGGGATCAGGGTGAGGTCCGGGCAATCCTCGCAATCGCGCATCGTCTTGGCGGAGGCGCTGCTCGCCGATGCGGCAGCTGGGGCCTGTGTCGCAGCGGGCTGCATGGCATTGCGCAGCGATTGCTCGCGCGTGCGGGCGAGCCCGGCGAAGCGGCCTCTCGGATAGGCGTCGAGATAGGCGCGGTACTCGTCCGGATTCCGGCTGTCCTTGATGGTCTCCCAGAAGGAGAGCTCGTAGGGACCGAGCTGGTCCGATTGCGGGCCCGGCGGCGGCGGTGCGCTGATGATGGCGCGAGTCGTGTTGAGCGCGGTCGCGACCGGTCGGCCGGTCGGGGTGACGATCAATCCAGCCGGTGGTGGCGAGGAGATCCAGAGCTGCTGCGAGCGTCGAGTCGCCCGGCTGACGGCGTCGCGGGTGCGGCTCAGCGCCGTCGTCATGTCGAGGCCGGGCGTGCGGATCGCCTTCAGCCATTCCTCGATCGCCGGATTGGCGCGGCCCGGGGTCTCGGCGATCGTCCGTCCCGGAGCGACCGGCGCCATGAACGCGATCGCCTCGACCGGCTCGATCGGAGCCAGGCCCTTGCCGCCGCCGAGTCCGGCCTGCCAGGGATTGTCGCGCGCTGCGTCGAGCACGATCAGCGCACTCGCCGGCCGGCTGACGATCAGCGCGTCGACGAGCTGGTCGAGGTCGAAGGTGTCGCGCGCAACCTCGGCCGGGCCGCGCGGCGCAATGTCGACCGGGACCAGGAAGTTGCGGCCGCGCGACTGCACGGCGTGCCCGGCATAGAAGACCACGACCTGGGCGCCGCGCGCGAGCTTGCCGCGAAAGGTCGCGAGCGCCTGCTCGAGCGCGGCGCGGTCGGCATTCTCGATGCTGACGAGGTCGAACTCGCCCTGCCGCAGGACATCCGCGACCGCGCGGGCATCGGCGGCGGCGTTGGCCAGGGGCGCTGTGCGATAGGCGCCGTTACCGACGACCAGGGCGATGCGCGGTTGCGAGCGGTCGCTGCCCTGAGCGAGAGCCGGGACAAGCGGCGCGAGGATGGCCAGCGCGGCGATGGCAAGGCAACGATACCAGGACATGGCGTTCACCCTTCGCTGCGGCCAGTTGCGCAACCCGGCGGGGCCGCAGGCAACCCTCATCTGACGTAGACTGTGATCTTCTGGGACATTACCGGCGGCCGATGCGGCGTGTGCGTGTGATCGCCGAGCAGCAGTTGCAGCGTATGGGTTCCTTTCGGCAGGGTGACGACCACCTCGGTCTGGCCGTTGCCGAGATGGATATTGTTGTAGTCCGACGGGATCGGCTGGTCCGGCGGGCCGGGATCGGTGTCGATCAGCAGGTGATGGTGGCCGGTGCCGGGCTTGTCGACGCCGGCGGGGGCGACGCCCATCTCCTTCAGCCCGATCCGCACGGTGAAGCGCTCGGGCACCCGCAAGCCGTCGAGCGGATAGTGGAAGTAGACCAGGGCGTTGCGCGGCGCCGGTTGGCGCTGGCTCGTCTGGGCCGAGAGCGGAGGCGCTGTCGATAGCAGCACTGCGAGCAGCAGGAGCCGCACCGCGGCTGGGATGCGATGGCGAGCGGCGGCATTCATCGCCTTACGCTCCGCTTCGCCGCCGCACCGACAAAGACCGTGATGCGCTCGGACAGGATCGGCGGATCGTGTGGGACGTGCTGGTCGTCGCCGAGGATGAGCTGCAGCGTATGCTGGCCGGGCGGCAGGGTGATCTTGCGCTCGGTTTGGCCATTGCCGAGATGGATGTGGTTGAGGTCGGCGGGGATCGCAGCATCCAGCGGCGGCGTCGGCACATTGACGAGCAGGTGATGATGGCCGGTGTTCGGCCTGACGATGCCGGCCGGCGCGACGCCCATGTTGCGCAGGCCAAAGCGGATGGTCGACGTCGCGAAGATCCGGGTGCCGTCGCGCGGATAGATGAAATAGACCGCGGCGTCGTTGGGCGCCGGCGTCCGGCCCGAGGGTGTGCGGGCAGGGGCGGTGGCAGCCGCTGGCGGGCTTGCTGCCGAAGCCTCCTGCACGCGCACCCTGATCTTCTGCGACATCACCGGCGGGTCGTGCGGCACATGCTCGTGGTCGGCGAAGAGGAGTTGGAGCGTGTGCTCGCCGGGCGGCAAGGTTAGCTCGGCCTCGGTCTGACCGCGACCGAAATGCAGATGGTTGAAATCGCTGGGTATTTCGCGGTCGAGCGGCGGCAGCTCGGTATCGACCAGGAGATGGTGGTGGCCGGCATTGTCCTGCTTCGTGCCGGCGGGGGTGATCGCGATGTTCTCCTGGCCGAAGCGGACGACCGAGCGGGGCGGGATCGCGGCGCCGTCCTGCAGGCCGATGAAAAAGACCTTGGCATTGGGCGCGGCTGTGGTGCGCGGCTTCTCCTCCGGCGCGGCCATGACCTCGACGGTGATCTTCTCCGACATCACCGGCGGGTCATGGGGCACGTGATCGTGATCGGCGAAGAGGAGCTGCAGCGTGTGGCGGCCGGGCGAGAGCAGGATCTCGGCCTCGCTCTGGCCGCCGCCGAAATGCAGATGGTTGAAATCGCTGGGGATCGGCTGGCCGAGCGGCGGCAGCTCGGTGTCGATCAGCAGGTGGTGGTGTCCGGCATTGCGGCGTGCAGTGCCGGCCGGCGCGATCTCCATGCCCGTGATCGAAAAGCGCAGCGTCACCTTGCTGGCGATGCGGGCATTGTTCTGCAAGTCGACGAAGGCGAGCTTGGCGCCGGCGGGCGCGGGGCTGCGCGTCCGGGCGCGCTCCTGCGCGATGCTCGCCGGCATGGCCGCGGCGAAAACCGCCGTAACCCCGACAATCAGCTGAAGTCGAAGCCTCCGCATCGGCGCTCTTCCTCGCGGCGCGTGACCGTCGTAAAGTTAGCAGCGGGCTGGGAGCGGAGCAAGCAAAGCGCCTGTCACGACAGGCGCATAGAACTGGATTCTAGCGGTCGCTTTCTTTAGGGTGACGCAGGGAATGGTGCCATGACTGCAGCCGTCAGATTTTGTGCACTGATCGCTCTTCTTGCCCAGCTCGTCGCTTTGCCGGCGCTGGCGCAAACCCAGGAGCGCCGCGTCGCCCTGGTGATCGGCAATTCCGCCTACAAGAACGCGCCGGCCCTGCCCAATACGCCGAACGATGCCCGCGATACGGCCGAAGCCCTACGCAAGGTCGGCTTCGAGGTGGTCGATGGCATCGATCTCGACAAGCGCGGCATGGATGCCGCCGTCTCCCGCTTCGCGCGCCTCGCCCAGGATGCCGATGCGGTGATGTTCTACTATGCGGGGCATGGCTTCCAGTTCAACGGCGAGAACTTCCTGGTGCCGGTCGAGGCCAAGATCGATGACGAGGTCTCGGTCCAGTACGAGACGCTCAAGCTCAGCGAGGTGACGACCGCGCTCGGCTTCGCCAAGGGCGTCAAGATCATGGTGCTCGACGCCTGCCGCAACAATCCCTTCCTCGCCCAATTGTCGAAGAAGTCGACGACGCGCAGCATGTCGGTCGGTGCTGGCCTCGCGCCGATCGTCAAGGCGCAGGGCATGGTGACCGCCTATGCGACGCAGGCCAACGATGTCGCCGCCGACGGCGCCGGCCGCAACAGCCCGTTCACCGCGGCGCTGATCCAGGAGATCAAACAGCCAGGCCTCGAGATCGCGACCATGTTCCGCCGCGTCCAGAAGGCGGTCTACGATTCCACCGGCGGCAAGCAGACGCCGGAGCTGTCGCTGTCCTTGCTCGGCGATTTCTACCTCAACCGCGAGGAGACCGACGCCGACATCTGGAAGCGCCTGCGCAGCAGCGACAACCCCGCCGAGATCAAGGCTTTCATCCAGCGCTTCCCGACCAGCTTCTTCGCCGTCGACGCCAAGACTCGGCTCGACCTGATCGAGCGCCGCGGCCTTGCAGCCGGCGAGCGCGAGAAGCTCGAGCAGGAATTCGCGGCGAAGGAGAAGGCGCTGCTGGACCGCGTCCAGCAGGCCGAAAAGGACCGCGCCAAGGCGGCGACCGATCTCGCGGGCCGCGACGCCGGCAAGACCGCCGATACCGAGCGCGCCGTGCCTAAGCCGGGCGATGCCACACCGGCCAAGCAGGCCGACGCGGCCGAGCGCGACCGCCTCGCCAGGGAATTGGCGAAGAAGGAGCAGGAACTCGCCGCGCTCGAAGCCGAGAAGGCCAAGCTCTCGCAGGAACGTGAGGAGCGCGAGAAGGCAGTGGCGACGCGGATGAATTCTGGCGGCGTGACCGAGCTGCCGCCTCCGCCGAAACCGCTGCTGCCCACCGCGCCCGGCACGCGTCCCCAGCGGCACGAGCCGCGGGAGGTCAAGCCGCCGCAGCGTCTGGTGGTCGACCGCAAGTCGACCGGCGTCCTGACTGGCGGCGTCGAGGCGACGCCGGAGCCGCAACAGCGCAACAACCGGCGCCGGCCGGGTGGTGGCGGTGCGCCCGATTGCACAGATGCGCTGATGCGGGCCCAACTCGGCGACGGCGGCGTCCCGAAGAACTGCCGCTGACGGCTGGCCGGGGATCGCTCCGGCGGTATGGAAAAGGGGGCTTCGATGCGTCGTTTTTCGCTCGTCCGCTTCGCATTGTCGGCGCTGCTGGTTTCGCCGGCCGCTGGCTTGGCCCAGACCCCGCCGGCCCCGACTCCCGTGCCGTTTGCAGAGGCGCTGCAGCGCGCCGCCAACGATCTGTTTTCCAAGGCGCAGCTCGACGCGGAGCGCGTCGAGCTGGTGATCGATCCGCTGATCGACGGCATTTCCGCAGCCCAATCGACTTCGACGCGCTCGATGCAGCAGAGCCTGATCGAACTGGTCGGCAAGTCTTATCCGCGTTTCCAGATGCAGCCCTTCTCGTCCGAGACGCTGGCGCGCAATCCGGTCGTGCTGATCGGCACCTTCACGGCGGTCAACAATGCCGGCGATGCAAAGGGGGCGCGCGACGCCTACCGGATCTGCCTCGCGCTGGCCGACCTGAAGGCGAAGCGGATCGTCTCGAAGGGCACGGCCCGGGCCAAGCCCGAAGGCGTCGACGTGACGCCGACGAGCTATTACAGGGACGCGCCGATGTGGACGAAGGATCCGACGACCGAGGCCTATATCAAGACCTGCCAGGCCACCAAGCTCGGCGACCCCATCGATCCGGCCTATGCCGAGCGCCTCAACGTCGCGGCCCTGATCAATGATGGCATCCTCGAATACGAGGCGCAGCATTATCGCGAGGCGCTCGCCTTCTACCGGACTGCGCGGGCTCTGCCCGGCGGCGATCAGCACCGGGTCCGCATCGGCGCCTATCTCGCCAGCAGCAAGCTCGGACGCAAGGACGACGCGGTCGAGGCCTTCGGCGACCTCGTCGACAGCGGCCTCTCCGGCAATCAGCTGATGGTCAAGCTGCTGTTCCAGCCCGGATCGACCCAGTTCATCGCCAATCCGCAGGTCACCGAGCCCTATCCGATGTGGCTCAGCCAGATCGCGACCCGCGCCAAGCAGAAGGGCGCCTGCCTCGAGATCGTCGGCCACACCTCGCGCACCGGCCTGCCGCTGGTCAACGAGCGGCTCTCGGTGCTGCGGGCGCAATATGTGATGGATCTGCTCCAGACCGGCGCGCCGGACAGCCGCGGCCGCATGATCGCGACCGGGCGCGGCTTCAACGAGAACCTGATCGGCACCGGCAAGGACGACGCCAGCGACGCGCTCGACCGCCGGGTCGAGTTCAAGGTGATCGGCTGCTGATCGGCGGTCGAATACGTAATGAGATGAACCGGATGGGCGGATGTCTTCGATGAACGACCTGGCGACGAACCCTTACGACGCGGTCGCCTATCCCGGGCACGCCTTTTCGCAGACGCATCCGGCGCATCTGGCGACGATCGCGCATGTTCATGGCATGACGCCGGCTCCGACGACGGCGATGCGGGTGCTTGAGCTCGGCTGCGGCAGTGGCGGCAATCTGATCCCGATGGCGCTGCAATGCCCCGGGGCGGAGCTCGTCGGTATCGACCTGAGCGGGCGGGCGATCGCCCGCGCCAAGGCCGAGGCGGCGGAGCTCGGCTTGAGCAATGTCAGCTTCCACCATCTCGACATCATGGCAGCGTCGGCGGCGCTCGGACGGTTCGACTACATCCTCGTGCACGGCGTTTATTCCTGGGTGCCCCAGATGGTGCGCGAGCGGATCATGGCGCTCTTCGGCGAGCTGCTGACGCCGCAGGGCATCGCCTATGTCAGCTACAACGCCTTGCCGGGCTGCCGGATGCGCGATCTTGCCCGCGACGTCATGCTGTTCGAGACGCGCGACATCGACGATCCCATCGAGAAAGTCAGGGCGGCGCGCGCTGCGATCAAGCGCTTCGCCGAGGCGACCGATGCCGAGACCTTCTACGGCGCCGCGCTGCGCGAGCGGATGAAGCAGATCGAGGATATTGCAGACAATGTCCTCTATCATGACGACCTCAATCCGGGCGCCCGCGCCTTCGCGCTGCACGAGGTGCTGGCCGCGGCCGAGCCGCATGGCCTGCAATTCCTCGCCGAAGCCTCCTTCCCGAACAATTTCGGGGGCGCCCGCGGCCCCGCACAACAGGTGCTGAACGAGATCCCGATCACCGAGTCGCTCCGGCAGGAGCAGTCGCTCGACCTCCTGATCGGCCGCTGCTTTCGCCAGACCCTGCTCTGCCGCGCCGATGTCGCGCTGCATCGCGGCTTCTCGCGGTTCAGCCTGACGCCCTACCATCTCGCCGCCAATGTCCAGGAGATCGTGGAAAAGGACGAGAAGCGGCCGGATGCGGTGAACTTCCTGTTCGCGGACGGGGTGCGCCTCGCCATCGATCTGCCGGCTGCCATCGCGGCGCTGCGGGCGCTCGGCAAGGCCTGGCCGGGCAGCATCGCTCATGACGAGCTCGCGGCGCTGGCCTTGCGGGAGGCGAGGGACAGCCTCGGTCCCGACAGCGAGCGTGAGGCTGGCCGCCTCGACGAGGCGCTGACCGCGATCTACCGGGCTGGCCTGCTCGAGATCAACCTGGAGCCGCATCGGTTAACGACGCTGATCAGCGAGCGGCCGCTCGCGAGCCTTTTGGCGCGGCGCCAGGCGCTGAGCAGCCATGAGGTCACCGATCTGCGCCATCGCGCGGTCGCGCTCGATGGCGTGGTGGTGCGCAAATTTGTCAGCCTGCTCGACGGGACACGGACGCCGGCGATGCTGCTCGACGAGGTCAATGCCTTCCTGGCAGAGGCGCATGCATCCGGCCGTGACGTCTCGTCCCTGCCGAAGAGGGCCACGGCGGAGGAGGTCGACCTGCATTTGAAGGATGTCGCGCGGCTGGCCTTGCTGGCAGGCTGAGCTTGTCGCGGAGAGGCCGTCTGCCTATTGCGGAAGGCGGCAGCAGCGGTAGCGAGGGATGAGTCAGCGCTTCAAGCCGTTTCAGGCCGCATTCCAAGAGGATGCCTGCCTCGAAACCATCATGCGGGCGCGGCGAGGCGGCACCACGCTGACCTGCTCGGCCTGCGGCAAGACCGCGGCCTTCGCGCCGCGCGTGAAGCTGCGCGCCTATGCCTGCCCGCATTGCAATTTCCTGGTCTCGCCCTGCCAGGGCACGCCGCTGGAGAGCCGGCGCATCTCGCTGCAGCTCTGGTTCTTCGCGCTGAAGGCCTTGACGGAGCAGGGGCCGCGCGCCGCCGCTGCGACGCTGGAGCGCGACGCGGATGTTCCGGCCCAACAGGCGCGCCGGATGATCGCCGAACTGCAGGCGACGGCTGGCGCCGACGGCAAGGCACCGGACTGGCTGGTTCTGGCGCAGAAGGCTGTGGCCGGCGGCGCCAGCGCCACCAATGTCGCCGCCGGCGTGCCCTTCGCCGCTGCCGATAGCGGTTCGCGGCTTCGGCTCGCCTCCCTGGTCGGTGGCGGCGCATTGGTACTGGCGATCGCCGGCGGCGTCGCGGTCGCGACGCTGAAGCCCGGTTCCACCGAGGTGAGCGGCGGTTTCGAGCCGATCGAGAGCGTCGAGGCGCCGTCATTGAAGGCGCCGACCCGGCCCTCGCTGATCCTGTCCTCGGTCGAGGGCGATCTCGAAGCGGCCAGGCAGGCGACGCAGTTCGCGCTGAACGCGGATCCCTCGCTGGCGGCGATCAAGGAGCAGGTCGCGGCGGAGATGCCGAACCAGCCGGCCATGCCGGTCCCGGTGATGCCGCCGTCCAACATCATCCTGGTGCCGCCGACGCTGCCCGGTAGGCCGGGCGCTCCGGCCACTGCGCCGCGCAGCCAGCTGCCGCAGGCGCCGATCAACTATGCCGGCGACCCCAACCAGATCCTGACCTTCGGGCCGATCAAGATCCGCCGGCACCTGGTCGAGATGATCGTCAGGGCAGGGCGTGTCGTCGGTGCCGATCCCACGCTGCTGATGGCCGTCGCCGACAAGGAATCCTCGTTCGCGACGGAGGTGAAGGCGAAGACCTCCTCGGCGACCGGGCTCTACCAGTTCATCGAGCAGACCTGGTTCGGCGTTATCTTCGAGTTCGGCCGCAAGCATGGGCTCCATGCCGAGGCCGCTCTGATTTCCCGCAATGGCCGGCAATTCGTCATCGCCGACGCCAATGAGCGCCAGCGCATCCTCGATCTCAGGCGCGAGCCCTATCTCTCGGCGCTGCTGGCGGGCGAGATGCTGAAGCGCGACACGCTCCGGCTGGAGAAGGCGATGGGCCGCCATTTGACCGGCGGCGAGATCTACCTGATCCACTTCCTCGGGCCCGACGCGGCACAGACCTTCATCGAGACGATGGAGGAGACGCCCGGCGCCAGCGCGGCCGCCTTGCTGCCGAAGCCGGCCGAAGCCAACCGGCCGATCTTCTATGCCCAGTCCGGCGGCGAGACCAAGACGCTCTCGGTCTCCGAGGTGCACAAGAAGTTCGACGAGATGATCAAGGTCAGGCTCGACCGCTACAAGGTCGTGCGCGGACCTACGGCTGCGCCGGCGCGGCAGCCACAGAAGTAGGGGCCGGTGGCGAATAACCGCCAGGTCGGACCAAAGCGCTTGCGGGCGCAGCGAATTTGCCGCCGAGGCGGCGCTGGCCCATGATCAACCGATCGCAGAGGCGAGGAGACGACGATGGCCAAGAACCGGTTCGAGCAGGTCGATGAGCCGCAACCCGATGCCATCACGCTGAGCCTCGGCCAGCGCGACGGCAAGACTTTCGCCCGTATCGCCTGTCCGACGGAGCTGGCGGCCGGCCATCTCGCCAACGATTTCGTCAGCGACGAGCTCGATCCGGTCGAGGGCTTCCGCTCGGCCGTCCGCCTTGCCAACGAGATCAAGGCGCCGATCGTCGTCGAGGATGCCGAAGGCCTCTGGCAGGACGAGTGGGGTGAGCTCTACCGCGAGGATTGACGATCGTCGGTCCGTGTCGATGGACAGTGGCGCCGCCGCTCCAGAAATGACGAAGCGGTTTCAGCGCCCGCCGCGGTCGTAGCACTCAGCGAAATAGAGCATGAAGGCGTCGACCAGCCCGTCCTCGTAAGGAGCGGTCTTCGCCTCCCAGCGTGCGACATAGGCGTCCCAGAGCTTGCCTTTGCGCGACGAGAGCAGGCCGTCGAGGCCGCGCCCCGCCTCCAGGCTTTCGGCGACCGCCTGCGGATCGAGATCCTCGACCAGCATGCGCAGCGCGTGCTGCATCGCCGAATAAGTCTTGATCTGGTGGACCTTGAGATCCTTGAAGCTCTCCTCGAACGCCTTCTGGGCGTTGAGATAGCCGCTGGTCGGCCGGCCGAAGATCAGCTTCAGCGCATCCTCGATCGTCGGCGAGAACTTCAGCGGGTTGTTGTCCTGGGCCTGGATCATCGTCTGGTTGGAGCTGCGGGCGATGCGCTTGCTCTCGGCGCGCGCCGCCAGCAGCGCCTTCAGCTCGATCGCGATCAGGCGCATCAGCGCGCCGGTCTGCTCGGCGAAGGCGCCGGGATCCTGCCAGGACAATTCCTCGACCGGCAGCCCGGCGCCGCGCGCGAAGCGAGCGATGAACTCGGCCGCCGAGATCGACGGGCCGCCGGCCGGGATGCCCATCGGCGGTGGCGGTGGTGAAGCTGCGGGCCGGGGCGGCGGCTCGTAGGGAGCATCGAAGCTCGGGCGCGCCGGTGGCTCGGCCGACCCCTCGTCCCAGGGGTTGCTGGCCGGTGCGGCCGAAGGCGGCCGGCGCGGTGTCGGAATCGGGGCGATCGGCTCGGGCTCGGGGACTGGCGGCGCCTGGTAGGGGGCCCAGGCGAAATCGTCGGGCCGCGTTGACGAAGCGGGCCCCGGCGGCGGGGCGGGGTAGGCCTGTGCCGGCTCCGATGGCGTCGGGATATCGGCGGCCCAATCGATGAAGGGCGCGTGCACCGGCTGGTATTTTTGCGGCGGAATGAGATCGCGCCGGGCGATTGGTGGCGCCTCGTCGCCATTCGAATCCCAGAGCGATTCACCGGGTGGCGGCGGCATCGGCGGTCGCTCGGCCAGGCCCGGCGACCCGCGCTCGGCCTCGTCGATCGCAACAGCGATGATGTAGTGGCCGATCTCGAGCCGGTCGCCATGCTGCAGCCGATAGGGTGATTGCACCCTGTAAGCCCCGCCGTTGACGAAGGTGCCGTTGGTCGAGATGTCGCGCAGCCAATAGGCGTTGTCGCTGAAGCGGACCTCGCAATGTCGGCCGGAGATGGCACGGCTCGGGTCCGGCAGGCACCAGTCGAGATGCTGATCTCGGCCGATGTCGAGTCCGCGCCCGCCGCTCAGCGTAACGCTGAGCGGGCCGCCGTCCGGCAGCGAGACCTGGTTCTCGATTGTCAGCGTCAGCGCCATGTCGGGCCGCTCGCTTCGCCGGCATCGCAACCCGGGCGCCGCATCGGCACCGGGGCCATGCTATGCTCTCGTCCTGCCGCTTTCGTCATCGACGAGACGAATGCACGCTTCGACGCAATTTCGCAATGCGGCATCGCGCTCGCGCTCCGGAACGCGGCCGAGCGCGGTCAATACGGCGATGCGCGCGGTTTTCGCGGTCAGGTCCGGCGGGCAGGGGACGGCATGGGTCGAAACCATGCTGCCTCCGGAGTAGCCGGCCGCCAGCGCGACCCAGGTTCCAAGGCTGGCATGGTGGCCCGCTTCCCCCAGCGCGAGGGCGGTGCGGCGCGCCTCGTCCGTCGGGTCCCGCACCCAGGTTTCTGCCGCCTTCATTGCGGGATCGGGCGGCGTTCCCGCCGGTTGCATGCGCTGGACACATTGCAGCGCCCACCAGACCGTCTCGCGGCGAGGCATCACGAACGCGCAGAAGCCGATCGCGTCCTTGTGCTCGCCGGCGGCGACGAGGCCGCGCAGGAAAGTCAGCGGCGGCTCGGTGGTCGGCGCGGTGCCGATGACCTGCTGCGCCGTCGGAAAGGCCTCGAAGACCTGCCGCGCCGTGCTGAAGCGAAGTTTCGACATCGCCGCCTCAGTTGATCTTGATGATGCCGCCGGTGATCGTGGTCGCACCGCCGCCGTGGATTTCTGTCTTGCCGGTGCTCTGGACCGTGATCGTCGGCGAGGAGATGGTGATATTGGTCGGCGTCATCGTGATCTCGCTCTGGCCGCAGACCAGCTTGATCTCCAGCGCCGCCTCGACATAGCGCTTGCCCTGCTTGACGTGCAGCTTGTCGCTGCCGTTCAGGATCTGAGTCGTGCGGGCGAAATCGGTCGGGCCGCCCTCGAATTTCTTGCCGACATCGCGGGTCTCGAGGTTGAAGACCTCGGTCTTGTGGTCGCGCTCGGCCTGCATCGAGAAGACCTCCTTGCCGGCAAGGTCCTCGAACTTGATCTCGTTGAACTTTCCCGATTTACCGCCGCCATCGGTCGATTCCGATTTGAGCCCCGACTGGGTCTTGTTGGCGGGCAGGTCGTAGGGCGGCATGTGCTGGTCGTTGACCACCGCGCCTGTGATGATCGGCCGGTCGGGATCACCGCCGATATAGGAGACGACCACCTCCTGGCCGATGCGCGGGATGATCTGGCCGCCCCAGTTCTTGCCCGACCAGCTTTGCGCCACGCGCACCCGGCACGAGGTCGATTCCTTCTCCCGATCCCAATGGAAGCGCAGCCAGACACGACCGTATTTGTCGACGTCGATGTCGCCTTCTTCGCCCTTGTTCTTCTCGCCGACCACCTTGGCGGTGTCGGGGCCGATATGGAGGGGGGAGGGAGTCGCCAGTGGCGCACGGAAGCGCTTGTCGGCCTTCTGCAACTCGTAGGAGCCATGATAGATCGCCTCGTCCGTGCGCCGCGACGAGCGATAGCTCTGAACGCCGTAAGCATGCGTCGCGCGCACGACCAGATACTCGCCATTCTCCCCGGCGGGATGATCGGCCAGGGTCATCAGCGTGCCGGGATTGAGGCTGGGAGCCTCGCCCATGGCGAGTCGCCGCTCGTCCTGCGCCTGCTCGGCCTGCACTTGGATGCGGGCGAGCTTTTCGCCCTTGCCGCGGTCGAGATAGGCGCCGGGATAGTCGAAGGCCTCGTAGGCCTTGGTCCGCGGAAAGCCGTCCTCGGCCTTGGACGTCAGGTCGGAGGTCGATTTCTCGAAGTCGTAGTCCTTCAGCTCGACCTTGCCGGTGCGCAGCCGCCGCTGCGCCGTCCACTGCGTCAGATGCTCGATATGCCGGCGCTGGCTCTTGTCCTTCGGCATGAACGGATAGGCACTGCCGGCGCCAGTGAAGGTGGGTTCCGCCGCGGCTGTGACGGGATCATGCGAGCTACGTGCATCCGACAGGACCAGCTTGTGATCGCCCTCGCTATGCTGAAAGTAATAATAGATGCCGTACTTCTCCATCAGGCGCAGGACGAAGTCGAGATCGCTCTCGCGATACTGCACGCAATAGTCGATCGTCGGCGGTTTCTCGCTGACGCGGTCATCGAAACTCGCCTTGTCTTCCTTGCCGAAGATCACCTTGATGATGTCGATCGCGGTCTTGTTCTTGAAGATCCGGCAGTCGGAGCGCTGCGAAAGCAGCCAGAGCCAGGGGCGCAGGATGAAGCGATAATGGTCGAGATCGTTCTCCCGGCCGAGCCATTGCGCCTCGACCAAGACGCCGTTGAAGATTCGTTCCTTGCCGTTCTTCAACGTCATCTTGATGGCACATTTCTCGCCGATCAAGTTTTGCAGGTCAGCGTTCGCAGTCGTGCTCGTCGCTTCGACCTGGTAGGCGAACAATTCACTGAGGGCTTCTCGCGCTTCGAACTTGAGAAGTGAAAAGACATCTTGCCCCGCAGGTGTCGTAAAGGAAGCAAGTCTTTTCGATTGTCCAACGGCGGCGGCCATTAACCAAACCTCATGGCTTGCGATAAGAGACGACTATTGACGCAGCAAACGCTGCGGTTCATATTTGCGCCGTCAGTCTTCAACCGCCTCAGCGAACCTAAACGGGAGGAAGACCGTGCGCAAGCAGGCCCTTGTCATGGTTAGTGCCGCTCTTGCCGCAGGCTTCTGCGCCCTGTCGCCATTTTCCGCGCAGGCCCAAGCCTACAAGGCGGACGACATCGTCAAGCACTTCGGTGCCGCCAAGCCGAATCTGGGTGTCTCGCGCGGCCTGTGCGTCGGCACCGAGGCCGAGTGCAACAAGGCCGGCCACGTCGTGAAGCCGCCGACCGCCTTCGACCTCGTCGTCAAGTTCAAATACAACTCCGACGTGCTCGAGCCGGAGGCGAAGGCGAATCTCGACGAGTTCGCCAAGGCGCTGAAGGACCCGCAGCTTTCGACCAGCAACTTCCTGGTCGAGGGACATACCGATGCCAGCGGCACGGCCGACTACAACCTCAGCCTCTCGGATCGCCGGGCCAAGGCCGTGGTGCGCTATCTCAGCGAGCGCGGCGTCGATACCGCCAAGCTGGTGCCGCGGGGTCTGGGCCAGACCAAACCGCTCTCCGCCGACAAATTCTCCGCCGATAATCGCCGGGTCGAGACGCGGTTGCAGGTGGAATGACGCCGAGCCAGCCGGGTCCGGCCGTGTTCGATCGACCGTGAGGGGGCATGGCTGCGCTGAATTTCGCTGACCTGGCGAAGCCGGTTCCGGGCGACGAGCCCTGCGGCCTCGATCCGGATGCCGATCCGGACATCATGAACGTGCTGGCGCGCCTCGAAGTGGTGCTGCCGACCTCCTATTTCCGGCGCGACGACGAGGGCCGCCAGGTGTCTTTCGATCGCAGCGCGATCGATTTCCCGGCGATTTTCGGCGATCTCGGCAAGATCCTGAAGCAGAGCCGCGACCTGCGCGGCTTCGTGCTCGCGGCCAAGTTCTGCCTGCTCAATCGCGACATCGCCGGTTTTGCCGGCAGTCTCGGCCTGATCGTGAGCTATCTCGGCGACTACTGGGAGGAGGTCTACCCCAGGGCCGAGGACGGCGATTTCATCATGCGCGAAGTCGCGCTGCAGGGGCTCGACGAGAACGCGACGATCGTCCTGCCGCTGCAACATGCGACGCTTTTCACCAGCAAGCGGCTGGGACCGGTGATCTTCCGCAGCCACCTCATCGCGCTCGGCGAGTTGCGCGCCGGTGAGGACGAGCAGCATCCGGATGCCGGCGGCATCGCCGCGGCGCTGAAGGAAGCGGAGCTGTCAGATCTGACGACGACGCTCGGCCATGTCGTCGCCATCCGCGATGCGCTCACGCGGCTGCGCGAGATCTGGAGCGAGAAGCTCGGTACCGACCAGGCCGTGACCTTCTCGCGGCTCGCCGGCCTGATCAAGCAGATCGCCGAGTTCCTCGAAGGCGCGGTCGAACGCAAGGCGCCGGCCGGGCAGGCAAGCGCCGTCGCGGAGGTGCCTACCGGCGCCGGCGGGACGATCACTGTCGCCCAGGTGGCGGTCCCGGCCGGGGCCTGCGCCTCCGTCGCCGAGGCGCAGGCCGCGCTCGCCGGCTGTCTCGCCTATTTCCGGCGGACCGAGCCGTCGAGCCCGGCGGTGCTATTGATCGGCCAGGCACAGCGCCTGATCGGCAAGTCGCTGATCGAGGTCATCCAGATCATGTTCCCCGACCACGTCGACAAGGCGATGCTCGAGATCGGCGACGACACGAAATACCAGCTGCCGCTGGAGCGGCTTGGTGGCGACGGCTCCGACGCCGGCAACGGCGATGACAGCGATCCATCCGGCGACGAGGACAGCCCGTCCTATGATGATGGCTCTTCGTATGAGGAGGAGGCGAGCAGCGAGCACGAGCCTGCCGACGATTCCGGGGAAACGGAGACTGCAGAGGCCTCCGACGATTGGGCCGAGGCGGAACAGCCCGAGCCCGAGCCCGAGCCCGAGCCGAAGGAGCAGCCTGCCGCGGCCGCCGGCGCGCCTGCGATTGTCGTCTCCAGCCGCGTCGAGGCGATCGCCCGGATGAAGTCCATCGCCGCCTTCTATCGCCATGCCGAACCGTCCAATCCGGTCCCGCTGCTGATGGACAAGGCTTGTGGGCTGGCCCAGCAGGATTTTCTCTCTTTGCTGAGCGATATCCTCCCTGATGTCGGCATAAGGCAGAGCGTCGACGAATGATGCCACGCGGCTCGCAGCTGGGTCGGGCCGCATCATTCGTTCGATGGATGCGCAGGCGTTATTCGTCTGCAAACTTGGTCTGGCTGGGATCCTTCGCCGCCGACGCGAGCAGTTCAACAGGAACTGTCAAGTGATCGGCAAATGTGTATGGTGTAGCGAGCTGGATCGTTAGCGTGGTGTCACGCTCTCCTTGCGTGATGCCTCTAGAGGAAGGGGCGCCGACATGGCCGGAGATTCAGGGCAGAAGTTTATTCGCCGCAACAGGCCGCCGCGGGTCCACATCACCTATGAGGATCCCTACAACGCGGATCAGAAGATCGAGCTGCCCTTCGTGATGGGTGTCCTCGCCGACCTCTCCGGCAACGCCTCGGCTGTCGAGAAGCCGGATGTCGGCGAGCGCAAATTCCTCGATATCGACATGGACAATTTCGACCAGCGCATGGCCGCGATCGAGCCCGGTGCGGCTTTCGCAGTGCCCAACAAGCTCGGCGACGGGAGCGACAAGCTCTCCGTCTCGCTAAAGTTCAAGAAGTTCGACGATTTCAGCCCTGCTGCGATCGCTCGCCAGATCCCGGCGACGGCCAAGCTGCTGGAAGCGCGCGAACAGCTCGCCAATTTGCTGCGCTACATGGACGGCAAGGTCGCGGCCAGCGACCAGCTCAAGGCCTTGCTCGCCGATCCGCAGCTGATGGCGGCGCTCAAGGACAAGCTCGGCGAAAAGCCGGCTGGTGACGACAAGCAGGACGGCAACGGTTGAGCGAGGCGGCCATGGCGGAAGCACAGATCCAACAAACCGGCGCGGCAACTGCTGAAACGCAAGGCGCCGACGATTTCTCAGCTCTTCTGAAGCAGAGCTTCAAGCCGAAGACCGAACGGGCGGCGACCGAGGTCGAGAACGCGGTCGCGACCCTGGTCAACCAGGCGCTCGCCGACTCCACTCTGATCAAGGGCGATGTCCTCGACACGATCGAGGAGATGATCGCCCGGCTCGACGCCAAGCTCAGCGAGCAGATGAACGAGGTGCTGCATGCACCCGAGTTCCAGAAGCTCGAGAGCGCCTGGCGCGGCCTCAATTATCTCGTCTTCAACTCAGAGACAGACGCTCAGTTGAAGATCAAGGTCATGAACGTCGGCAAGAGCGAGCTCTACCGCAATCTGAAGACCTATCCCGGCGCTCGCTGGGACCAGAGCCCGCTCTTCAAGCAGATCTACGAGCAGGAATTCGGTCAGCTCGGCGGCCAGCCTTTCGGCGCCCTGGTCGGCGACTATCACTTCAGTCATGTCCCGGCGGACGTCCAGCTGCTGCGCGATCTCTCCAAGGTCGCTGCCGCCGCCCATGCTCCGCTCTTCACAGGCGCCGACCCGAACCTGATGGGCATGGACTCCTGGACCGAGCTCTCCAATCCGCGCGATCTCGGCAAGGTCTTCGATACGCCCGACTACGCCGCCTGGAAGGGTCTGCGTGACGCGGCCGACTCCCGATATATCGGGCTTTGCCTGCCGCGCGTCCTCTCGCGGGTTCCCTACGGTGCGAAGTCGGAGCCGGTCGAGGAGTTCGCCTTCGAGGAGGACACTGACGGTCATAAGGGCGAGAAATACGCCTGGATGAACGCTGCCTATGCCATGGCGGTGAACATCAACCGCGCCTTCAAGGAGTATGGCTGGTGCACCCGCATCCGCGGCGTCCAGTCGGGTGGCGAGGTGCTGAACCTGCCGACCCACACCTTCCCGACGGATGATGGCGGCGTCGACCTGAAGTGCCCGACCGAGATCGCGATCAGCGATCGGCGCGAGGCAGAACTGGCCAAGTCCGGCCTGATCCCGCTGATCCATCGCAAGAACACCGACAAGGCGGCGTTCATCGGCGCGCAGTCGCTCTACAAGCCCAAGGCCTTCTTCGGGCCCGACGGCGTCGCGGCGACGGCCTCGGATAACCTGTCCTCGCGCCTGCCTTACATGTTCGCCGTGTCCCGCTTCGCGCACTATCTGAAGTGCATGGTGCGCGACAAGGTCGGCTCCTACAAGGAGCGCGAGCCCCTGCGTCGCTGGCTGCAGGAGTGGATCACCGAATATGTCGACGGCGATCCGCTGAACTCCAGCGAGGAGACGAAAGCGCGCAAGCCCCTGTCCGAAGCGCGCATCGACGTCTTCGAGGACGAGGAGAACCCTGGCTACTATTCGGCCAAGTTCTACCTCCGGCCGCACTTCCAGCTCGAGGGCATGGATATCGGCCTGAGCCTCGTCTCGCGCCTGCCGGCGCCCAAGACCTGAGACCCGGGCGCGCCGCCGGCGCGCAGGACCCCCAGGACGATAGTTGGCCCTGCGCTTGCCGCGCAGGGAGAGTGGCGACGCATGGGGGGAGCTCTCCAGGCGACGCGAATTCTATGCCCAAATCAACCTGAAACAGCCAACCATTGGAGAGCACCATGGCTAGCGATTTCCTCCTCGAAATCGACGGTATCAAAGGCGAAAGCCAGGATTCCAAGCATAAGGACACGATCGAGATCGAGTCCTTCTCCTGGGGTGTCAGCAACTCCGGCACGCATGCTGCCGGACATGGCGGCGGCGCCGGCAAGGCGAGCTTCCAGGACCTGCACTGCACGTCCAATGTCAGCAAGGCTTCGCCAGTGCTGATGCTGAAATGCGCCACCGGCGAGCACATCAAGAAGGCCGTGCTCTTCGTTCGCAAGCAGGGCAAGGAGCAGCAGGAGTTCTACAAGGTCACCCTCGAGGACCTGCTGGTGTCGAGCTATCAGTCCGGCGACTCGACCGGCGGCAACCCGGTCCCGACCGACCAGTTCTCGCTGAACTTCGCCAAGATCAAGTACGAGTACAAGGTCCAGAACAAGGACGGCTCGCTTGGCGCGACCTCGACCGGCACCTGGAATCTCAAGGAGAACAAGGAGTAACATCCTGCTCTCGCCGGGCTCGCTTCAGCGGGCCCGGCTAAGGCGCGGTTCGCCGGCGACTGGCGGTGCCGGCCCTGCCCAGCTCAGAACGGACTCCCGCGCGACTGCGGCAGCAGCCTTCGGGAGTCCATCGCTTTCAGCAAACCGTTCGGGGAGTGCGAATGGTCGACCCCAAGGCCAAGAACCGGTTGCGCCCACCGCTGATGTTCGCCTTCCGCGAGGCGCATCGCAGCAAGGACGCCAAGGTGCATCTCGATCTGCGTGACGCCGGCGGCGAGCGGGTCGTGGCCGGTCGCCGCGCCGCGCCGCGGGCCGCGATCACCGAAAGCAAGCTGCGCCAGGAGATCGCCACCGATCTCGAAGCTTTGGTCAACACGATCAATTTCGGCTCGTCCACCGATCTCTCGCGCCATGAGCATGTGCGCCGCTCCGTCCTCAATCATGGCTTCCCTGACATCCAGAACAAGTCGATCGACGAGTACCGGGTCGGCTCGATTAAGGATGAGCTCGCTCAGGTCTTGCTGGCATACGAGCCCAGGCTGCTGAAGCAGTCGATCATCGTCGAGCGCGACGAGGGGCTCGACAAGGCCGAGCTGAAGATCCGCTTCGTCGTGCGGGCAGATCTGAACTGCGAGCCGCTCAACATCCCCGTGCAATTCGTCGCCGATGTCGAGCTCGACACCGGCAAGATCGCGATCAGGAACCGGTAGCGCGGATGAACCAGGAATTCCTCGATTTTTATAATCGTGAGCTCCGGCTCTTCACCGAGCATACGAAGGAGTTCGCCGAGGAATATCCAGGGATTGCCGAGCGGCTCGGCGGACTCGTCGGCGAGCGCATGGACCCGATGGTCGGCGGCCTGCTGGAAGGTGCTGCCTTCCTCGCCGCGCGCGTCCAGCTCAAGCTCAAGCACGAGTTTCCCGAATTCACCAACAATCTGCTCGAGCAGCTTATCCCGAACTATCTGGCGCCGACGCCGTCGGCGCTGCTCGCCGGCATTGCGCCGACCTTTGGCGATCCGGCCCTGCGCGACGGTGTCGAGGTGCCGCGCGGCTCCTATCTCGACGCGACTTACGTCGAGCGCGACCGGCGGGTCGCCTGCCGCTATCGGCTGGGCTCCGCGGTGATGCTCTGGCCGTTCGACGTCGCATCCGCCGAGTACATCGCCGCGCCCGGGCGGCTGCAGGCGCTCGGACTTCCTGTCGATGGGCGGGTGCTGTCGGGCTTGCGGCTCTCTTTGACCCATCGTGTCGCCAGCGACCCGGCCGAAGAGCCGTCGCCGGAAGAGGCGAAGAAGCTGCCGGCAGCCTGGTTTGCCGGCTGCAAGACACGTGAGCTCACCGTGCACTTGCTCGGCGCCGAGGCGGATGCGATCGCGCTCTACGAGCAGATTTTCGGCGATCGTCTCGGCATCTATTTCCGTTATCTCGACGAGTTCGGTGACCCCGTTGTGCTCTCGGACGCCGACTGCGCCGTCGAGCAGATCGGTTTCGACGAGGACGACGCGCTGCTGCCCGCCGATACCCGCATCTTCCGCGGGTTCGACCTGCTGCGCGAGCAGTTCTGGTTCCCGCGCAAATTCCTCGGCTTCAAACTGACGGGCCTCGACATGGTGATGTCCCGGCTCAAGGCCAAGACGGTCGATGTCGTCTTCGTCTTCGACGAGGTCAACACGCGCCTGTCGGCGGCGGTTCAGCAAGAGATGTTCGCGCTATACGCCGCGCCCGCGGTCAATCTGTTCGAGAAGACCACCGACCGCATCCCGGTGCGCCGGAACGAGCACGAATACCATGTCGTGCCCGATCGCAGCCGCATGCTCGACTACGAGCCGCACTCGATCCTCGACGTCTATGCGCATTACACCGGCGGTCGTGACAAGCAGCCGGTCCACCCGCTCTATTCCTCGCCCGAAGGTGCGTCGCCGACGCACGGCCTGCTCTATACGCAAAGGCGGCTCCCGCGCCGGCGCTCGGCAGCCGAGCGCCGCGAGGGGCGAGCCTCCGACTACACCGGCACCGAGATGTTCATCTCACTTTATGAGCCGGCTACCGTATCCGATGCCGCGTCCGTGGCCGAGTTGAGCGTTCGCGCCCTCTGCTCCAACCGACATCTCACCGAGCATCTGCCGACCGGCACGGGCGGCGCCGATTTCCGCCTGATCGACAATGTCGTGCTCGACGTGACCTGCCTCGCCGGGCCGACGCCGCCGCGCGAGCCGATCGTCTCGCAGCTCAGGCTGCGCTCCGAGACGGCGAGCACCGGCGTCGTCACTTGGCGGCTGATCAACCTGCTCAGCCTCAACCATCTCGGCCTGGTCCAGCGCGGCGCCGGCGAGAACGCCGAGGCACTGCGCGAGATGCTCTCGCTCTTCGCCGATCTCGCCGACAGCGCCACCGAGCGCCGCATCCGCGGCATCAAGAGCGTCGACAGCCGCCCGGTGATCCGGCGCTTCCCGCAGCGGGCCGGAACGGGCGCCGCCCGGGGGCTCGAAGTCACCGTGCTCTTCGACGAGAAGGCCTTCGAGGGCAGCGGCGTCTTCCTGCTGGGGGCGATCCTCGATCGCTTCTTCGCCGAATACGCCGCGATGAACCATTTCACCCAGACGGTGATCCGCACTGTCGAGCGCGGCGAGGTCATGCGCTTTCCGCCGCGCGCCGGCACGAGGCGCATCCTGTGAACGAGACCGCGCCATCCCTGCCGCCGCCGTCCGCGCTCGACAATCTGCGCGTCGAGCCGCCTTTCGTCGAAGGGCTGCGGGCCGAACCCTGGCGGCACGACTTTTACGCGGTGCTGCGCCGGATCGAGCGCAGCTTCCCCGAGCGCGAGCGCATCGGTGACGTCGCCGCCAGGCGGGATGAGTATGTCGCGCTCGGCGAGCAACCCTATATGGACTTCCCGGCCTCGACCTTCGCCGAGGCCGATCGCGATCTGCAGGGGCGCCTGCGGCTCTTCGTCAAGTTCCTCGGCCTGCTCGGCCCGCAGGGCGCGCTGCCGCTGGCGACGACCGAGGAGAGCTATCACTGGCAGCTCGTCCGCGACGACGCCTTCCCGCGCTTCCTCGACATCTTCAACAACCGCTTCCTGCAGCTCTTCTACCGGGCCTGGGCGGATTCGCGGCCGGTCGCGCAGCATGACCGGCCCGACAAGGACCGCTTCATCGCCTATGTCGGCAGCATGGTGGGGCTGGGCTCCTCGCCCTACCAGAACCGCGACAGCGTCCCCGATCCCGAGAAGCTTGCCCATGCCGGGCTCGCCGGCGCGCAGGCCAAGTCGGCCTCGCGCCTGCGCAGCCTGCTCGCCGGGCTCTTCGACATCGAGGTCGAGGTCGAGCAGTTCGTCGGCATGCGCCTGGTCTTCGACCCGGAGGACCGCACCAAGCTCGGTCGCGGCCAGTGCGCGCTCGGCAGCAACGTCCTGCTCGGCGCCAGCGTCTACAGCGTCGAGGACAAGTTCCGGGTCAAGCTGGTCGCCCGGGACCTCGAGCAGTTCAACCGATTCCTGCCCAACGGCGACCGCTGCGAGCCTTTGGCCGATGCGGTGTTCTTTTATCTCGGCGAGCAGTTCGAATGGGATGTCGAGCTCGCTCTGCCGGTCGGCAAGGTCAAGCCGATGCAGCTCGGCCGCTCCGGCGCGCTCGGCTGGTCGAGTTGGATCTCACCGAACTGGAACGTGCCCGATGGCAGCCTGCGCCGCGACGCCCGCTTCCACCCCGCCGAACGCATGCGGCTGAAGCGCAGCCAGCAGACACAGAACCGACGATAAGGAGGCAGCCATGGCCGATATCAGTCTCGAAGCCGTTACCGGCAAACTCAACCGCGTCGGCTATGAGGCCTTCATCCAGGCGTTGCGGCAGGCCAAAGGGGCGGGCAATCGCAATGTCGAGCTGGCCCACTGGCTCGCCCAGATCCTGCAGCGGCGCTCCTCCGATATCGGGCTGACCGCCCAGCATTACGGCCTCGACATGGCCCGGCTCGCCACCGATATCGGCGGCGTCATCGAGGGCTTCCGCAAGAACGAGACGGAGATGCCCGGTGTCGCCAACAACGTCGTCGACGTGCTCGACCGCGGCTGGCATTACGCCACGCTGTTCTTCGGCGAAACCCAGATCAGGACCGGGCACGTCCTCGTCGCCGCACTGAAATCGCTTGAGCTCAAGCGGGCGCTGACCGGCATCTCGAAGGAGTTCGGCAAGATCCCGGTCGAGGAGCTCGCCGCCGGCCATGCCAAGATCTGGAAGGATTCCGAGGAAGAGAACCTGCGGCCGATGGACGGCTCGGGCCTGCGCGCTGCCGGCACGCCCGGCGCCGAGCAGGCCGAGGGCGCCAAGGGCACGACGGCGCTCGACCGATTCTCGCAGGATCTCACCGAGAAGGCGCGCTCGGGCACGATGGACCCGATCCTCGGCCGCGACGACGAGATCCGCCAAGTCATCGACGTGCTGATGCGCCGGCGCCAGAACAACCCGATCCTGACCGGCGAGGCCGGCGTCGGCAAGACCGCGATCGCGGAGGGTTTCGCCCAGCGCATCGTCGCAGGCGACGTGCCGCCGCCGCTGCGCGGGGTCAAGGTCTGCGCCCTCGACATCGGCCTGATGCAGGCCGGCGCCTCGATGAAGGGCGAGTTCGAGCAGCGCCTGCGCTCAGTGATCGACGAAGTCCAGTCCTCGCCGACGCCGGTGATCCTGTTCATCGACGAGGCCCATACGCTGATCGGCGCCGGCGGGGCTGCCGGCACGGGTGATGCCGCCAATCTGCTGAAGCCGGCTTTGGCGCGCGGGACGCTGCGCACCATCGCCGCGACGACCTGGTCGGAATACCGCCAGTATTTCGAGAAGGACCCGGCACTGACCCGGCGCTTCCAGCCGGTCCAGGTCGACGAGCCGGACGTGGTGCGCTGCTGCACTATGCTGCGTGGCCTGATCGGGCCGATGGAGAAGCACCACAAGGTGCGCATCTCCGACGCTGCGATCGTCGCCGCCGTCCAGCTCTCGTCGCGCTATATCCCGGCTCGCCAGCTGCCCGACAAGGCGGTGAGCCTGCTCGACACCGCCTGCGCTCGCGTCGCGATCAGTCAGACCGCGACGCCGGCGGCGATCGAGGATGCGCGGGTCGCGATCTCGGCGCTGGAGAAGGAGAAGCTCGCCTTGATCGCCGACAAGGATCTCGGCGATGCCACCGACGAGCGCCTCGGCAAGATCGAGGAGGAGAGCGCTGCGCTGACGGCGAAGCTGGAGGCGCTCGAAGCCGACTGGGCTTCCGAGCTTGCGCTCGTCGAGGAGATCACGCTGCTGCGCGGCAAGCTCGGCGAGAAGCCGGCCGCGGAAGCGCCCGGCGATGGCGAGGGTCCGGCCGAGGCCGCAGCTGTCGACCCCGAAGCCACGCGCGCCAGCCTCCGCGAAAAATTCGATGCGCTTGGCGCGATCGATCCGGCAGGCCGGATGATCTATGCCCATGTCGACGAGCAGTCGGTCGCGTCCGTCGTCTCCGATTGGACCGGCATCCCGGTCGGCCGCATGGTCAAGGATGAGATCGAGACCGTGCTCAACTTGGCCGCGACGCTGAACAAGCGCGTGGTCGGGCAGGGCCATGGCATCGGCATGATCGCCAAGCGCATCGAGACCAGCCGGGCCAAGCTCGACAATCCGAACAAGCCGATCGGCGTGTTCATGCTGTGCGGCCCCTCCGGCGTCGGCAAGACCGAGACGGCGCTGGCGCTCGCCGAGTCGCTCTATGGCGGCGAGCAGAACGTCATCACCATCAATATGAGCGAGTTTCAGGAGGCGCACACCGTCTCGACCTTGAAAGGCGCGCCTCCCGGCTATGTCGGCTATGGCGAGGGCGGGCGGTTGACCGAGGCCGTCAGACGCAAGCCCTATTCGGTGGTGCTGCTCGACGAGGTCGAGAAGGCGCATCCCGACGTGCACGAGCTGTTCTTCCAGGTCTTTGACAAGGGTCAGATGGAGGACGGCACCGGCCGCCGCATCGACTTCAAGAACACGCTGATCATCCTGACCTCGAATGTCGGGACCGACGAGATCATGCGCATGGCCGGCGACGAGACGAGCAGGCCCGATCCGGAGGAGCTCGCGGTGGCGCTGCGGCCGGCGCTGCTCAAGGTCTTCCCGCCGGCGCTGATCGGCCGCCTAGTGACGATCCCGTATTACCCGCTCTCCGGCGAGATGCTCGCCGGCATCGTGCGCCTCCAGCTTGGCCGCATCGGCAAGCGTCTGCGCGACAACCACAACGCCGCCTTCACCTATGACGACGCCGTCGTCGAGCACATCGTCGCCCAGTGCAACGACCCGGATTCGGGCGGCCGCATGATCGACAACATCATCACCAACTCGATGCTGCCGGCTCTTTCGCGCAGCATCCTCAACCTGCAACTGGAGAAGAAGCCGCTGACCGAGGCGAAGGTGACCGTCCAGGATGGGGCGTTCCACTACGTCTGCAACTGATGGCGGTAGGCCGCTTCGCCACGGCGAAGACAGTGCGCCTCGATTGCGATGCTCGATCCGCCGCGTGCGCGACCAGGCCGCGGCGGCCGTTCGTTCGGATTGGCAGTAGAGGAGATGCGAGCATGACCGTGCCTGACATCAACAATGCGAGTGATATTGGCAACTACCATTTCCAGCCCGGCGACATGGTGGAGGCCTATTGGAACATCCAGGTCGACGATGACTACATCTCGATCAACAAATACATGATCGGCATCCATAATTCCGATGCCGGGGCACAGAAGCGCAAGGCCGTCCAGCAGGCGGCAGCGAAACTCAATCATCGCATCGATCAGAAGGCGTTCACCCGGGCCAGCATGGGCAAGGTCACGCCGGGCGATTGCCAACATATTCTGACCATGGCGGTGCGGAGCGGGCTGGTGAGGCCGGGCGATCTTCAGGCCTGGGCCGATCAATGCCTCGGCGTCGACTGCACCGGCTTCGTCGTCGCTTATTACAACGAGATCGGCCGCATCAACGTCGACAAGTACAGCGGCGGGGCCAGCTGCCCGTTTCTCGTGGGCCGAGCGGTCAAGAACAAGGCGCCCGGTCTGGAAAGCGCGCTGATTTGGGAGCAGGATCAGGTCCGCGTCGGTGATATGATGGTGTGGATGAACAGCCGCATGGTCGAGACCAGGGCGCCGGGCCACATCGCGCTGATCTCCTATGTCGATGTCGCGCCGGATACCCTGTTCATCGCCGAGTCGAGCGGTGCGTCGGATGGCAGCGGTCACTACGGGCCGAAGCACAACCGGAAGTCCTGGGAAGGAGTGAAGTCTAGTGGCGGCGCGAAATACATCCAGATCGACAAGACCGGCAAAGTTCTGATCGTGCGCCCGCCGGCCTGGTTCGGCTGAGGGGTGTCCATGGGGATGGAAGGGTGATGCAACCGGTCAGGCTGAAGCGGCGCGACGAGGCGGTGCCGGCTGTCGCCGGCTCTGAGGGCGAGAGCGCCTCTCGACGGCGCTTTCGCGAACCACCGACTGGCGGGCGCCCACCGCGCCGCCGGGGCAGCGTTCTGCCCTGGTTCCTGGCTTGCCTGAGTCTCATCGCGACCGGCGCAATCGGCTACCTGCTTTACGAGGAGAAGGGCCGCGTCGCCGTTCTCCAGCAGGAGCAGGCGATCCTACAGAGTAGCTATGATGAGAAGCTCAAGGCACTGCAGCGCCGCCTCGTCAGCGCGATCGTCGCCTCCGGCAATTCGCCCGGCCTGCCGGCGCAGCCGGGCCAGCCCGCCATGGCGGGCAAAGCGGGGGACCAGCTCGCCGACCTGATCACCCGTCAGATCGAGTTGGAGGCCCGCCAGGCCCTGCTCGGCGCGCTCACCGGGCAGGCGGTCGGGCCGATCCTGCCGCAGGGCGGGGCGCAAGCGCCGGGCGGCACCCAGTTCGCCGACGGCCAGAACGTGCTCGACCGCGTCAATCCGGCCATCCTGGCGCAGCAGCGCCGCCAGGTCGCGGCGGCGGTCAAGGCAGCCGAGACCATGTCGCTCGACCAGCGCATCGCTATACTCGCCCAGTCGCTCGACCGGGTGCAGAACAGCCAGAACCAGCAGCTTCCTGCGCTCGGGCGCCAGCTCGTCGGACGTGTGCAGGAGGTGAAGGCGGCTCTCGTCGAGGTCGGGCTCGACCCGGCCAAGGTCAAGCTGCCGCCGGGCCGGCCCGGCATGGGCGGGCCATTGCTGCCGATGAGCGTGGCGTTGAAGCCTGGCACCTTCGAACATGCGCTGATGCAGCTCGGCGAGGCGAGGGCGGTCTTCGGCCGCTGGCGTGATCTTGCGGCGATCATGCCGTTCCAGCGCCCGCTCGAAGGCGACGACAGCACGACCAGCAATTTCGGCCCGCGCTCCGACCCCTTCACCGGCGCCACGGCGATGCATGCCGGCATGGATTTCCGCGGCGAGACTGGAACGCCGATCCGCGCGCCCGGCGCTGGCAAGGTGCTGCGCGCCGAAGTCGCCGGCGGCTACGGCAACCTGATCGAGCTCGACCACGGCAATGGAATCACCACCCGCTACGGCCATCTCTCGGCGTTCGACGTCAAGGAAGGGCAGCTCGTCGCCGCCGGCCAGATCATCGGCCGCGTCGGTTCGACCGGACGCTCGACCGGCCCGCATCTGCATTACGAGACGCGGCTGTCGGACGAGGCGCGCAACCCGCTGAAGTTCATCCAGATCGGTGAGAAGCTGGCTGTGGGGCGGAGCGGCCTGCGCTGAGAGTCAATGGGCCTTGGCCTCAACCACAGCGTCATCCCGGACGGAGCGTAGCGAAGATTCGGGATCCATTCCTGAGATTACCCGAAAGAGGTTCCGGAATGGATCCCGGGTCGCCCAGGGCGATTTGTGCATTTCTGGTCAGCTCGCGAGGCCGGAAGCCGGCTTCGAGGTCGGTCCCGTCGGCCTAACCAACGATCTGCCAGGCGCTTCCGGTGTCGTAGAAGAAGCGCTCCTCGGCGATGCGATCGCCCTGCCAACGCTGGAAGGCGAGTTCTTCGAGGCGGCGCGTCACGCCGGCTTTATCCGTCGCGTCGAAAATCCAGCGGATGACGACGTGGTCGCCGTCGACCAACACTGCGACAGGCGGGTAAGTATGCATCTTCTCCAGCCGCGCCAGGGCCCGCGCCTCATGTGCCATCAGCGCCTCGCGGCCGCGGCGCGGCTCGTTGGCGTTCTCCTGCATCGTCGCGTCGTCGGTATAAAAGTCGCGGACCGCGCCGACATGATCGCCGCTGACGACGGCGGCAACGAAGGCATCAACTCTGGCGCGGTCAGGCATGCTCGTTTCCATCTGGTCAGGTCAGGATTGAGGAGCGTAGCGCCGTCTTCTACGGCATGTGTCAGCATCAGCTCCGGTGCTTGGGCGCTCCGGGCTTGGTCGGACTTTGTGGCGCGACGGGATCACTGGCGGGAAAAGTGTCCTCAAGCGCCCGGTCCAGTTCGCTCTCTCCCTTGCCAGCCGCCTTCTTCTCGTGCTCGCGCTGTTCGCGCTGTTCCTTGCGCAAGCTCTCGACCGCCTTGTTCGCGGAATTCGTCATGATGGTCCCCTTGTTGCGTCGCAGGGCCCAGCCTGCCTGCTCGCTCAACGCGGGCGCCGCAGCGAAAGTTCCTACGGCAAAGGGGCCGGCGCGTCGGCGTTCACAGCTCACCGCGCGCGGCCCGGGAAGGATTTTCTCCTTCTTCGGTGAAATAAAGAAATTCACGCTACTTAATGTAAATTGATTGGTTGTCGTTCAGGTCCTATGTGGATTGTTCGATTTGCAGAACAGTCCACTGACCGGCGATAATGGCGGGCGGCGGCAAGCGAGGGTAGCGTTTAGCTGTCCGCGCCGGCCTCGCTCGGGCAGAGCAAGCACATGTTCGAGTTGCAGGACCAGGCCGAAAACCTCAATGCTGCGTTCGGAAAGTCGGATGCCGCCGAACGTCTGGCAGGGCTGGTGCGGCATATTGGCGGGCGCCTCGTCTTCACCACCAGCTTCGGCCTCGAGGACCAGATCGTCACCCATCTGATCGCCACCCAGAACCTGCCGATCGAGATCGTGACGCTGGATACCGGACGGCTCTTCGGCGAGGTGCACGCGCTCTGGGCCGAAACCGAAGCACGCTACGGCATCACGATCACGTCGTTCTACCCGCGGCACGACGCCGTCGAAGCCTTCGTGCGCGGCCATGGCATCAACGGCTTCTACAATTCCATCGAGGCCCGCAAGGCCTGCTGCAATGTCCGCAAGGTCGAGCCGCTCGGCCGGGCGCTTGCAGGGGCTGCCGCCTGGATCACCGGCCTGCGCGCCGACCAGTCGGCGGCGCGCGGCGGGGTCACTCTCGCCGAGGTTGACCGCGATCGCGGCCTGATCAAGCTCAACCCGCTGCTCGACTGGTCGCGCGACGAGGCGCTGGCCTTCGCCCGCAAGCACGATGTCCCACTCAACCCGCTGCACGAGCAGGGCTTCCTCTCGATCGGCTGCCAGCCCTGTACCCGCGCGATCCAGCCGGGCGAGCCGGAGCGGGCCGGGCGCTGGTGGTGGGAGGAGGAGGCCGCCAAGGAGTGCGGCCTGCATGTCGGCCCTGATGGTCGTCTGGTGCGGTCGAAGCCGGCCGCGGAGGTTTTGGCGTGATCCAGCTCAGTCATCTGCAGAAGCTCGAGGCCGAGGCGATCTTCATCATCCGCGAGGTGGTCGCGACCTGCGAAAAGCCGGTGCTGCTCTATTCGATCGGCAAGGACTCGGCGGTTCTGCTGCATCTTGCCATGAAGGCCTTCTATCCCGGCAAGCCGCCATTCCCGCTGCTCCATGTCGACACGACCTGGAAATTCCGGGACATGATCGCCTTCCGCGACCAGACCGCCAGCCGGCTCGGGCTCGACCTGATCGTGCACATCAACGAGGATGGCGTGCGCGCCGGCGTGAATCCGTTCGCTTCCGGCTCGCGGCTCCACACCGACGTGATGAAGACGCAAGGCTTGAAGCAGGCGCTCGACAAGCACGGCTTCGACGCGGCCTTCGGCGGCGCCCGCCGCGACGAGGAGAAAAGCCGGGCCAAGGAGCGGGTATTTTCGCTACGCTCGGCCCAGCACCGCTGGGACCCGAAGAACCAGCGGCCGGAGCCCTGGCGGCTCTTCAACACGCGCAAGGCCCAGGGCGAGAGCTTCCGCGTCTTCCCTTTGTCGAACTGGACCGAGAAGGACGTCTGGGACTACATCGCGCTCGAGAACATCCCGGTCGTGCCGCTCTATTTTGCGGCGCCGCGCCCGGTCGTGCGCCGCAACGGCGCGTGGATCATGCGCGACGACGAGCGCATGGAGCTGCTGCCTGGCGAGGTGGTCGAGACCAGGATGGTCCGCTTCCGCACGCTCGGCTGCTATCCGCTGACCGGGGCGGTCGAGAGCGAGGCGGCGAATCTCACCGACATCATCGCGGAAATGCGGGCGTCACGCTCCTCCGAGCGCGAAGGGCGCGTCATCGACCATGACGGCTCCGGCTCGATGGAGCAGAAGAAGCAGGAAGGCTATTTCTGATGGCGGCGCTCGCGAAATTGAAGGGCCAGCCCGCTCCGGCCGGCCAGCCGCATCCCGCCAACGATCAGGGCCAGAGCACCGAGGGCAGCGCCCGCGCTTTGCTGCGCTTCATCACCTGCGGCTCGGTCGACGACGGCAAGTCGACGCTGATCGGCCGCATCCTCTACGAGGCCGGGGCGGTCTTCGACGACCAGCTCACCGCGCTCGACAGCGATTCCCGCAAGTTCGGTACGCAAGGCGCAGCGCCCGATTTCGCCTTGCTGGTCGACGGACTCTCGGCCGAACGCGAGCAGGGCATCACCATCGATGTCGCCTATCGCTATTTCTCGACCGACCAGCGCAGCTTCATCGTCGCCGATACACCCGGCCACGAGCAGTATACCCGCAACATGGCGACCGGCGCCTCGACCGCCGATCTCGCCATCATCCTGATCGATGCCCGCAAGGGCCTGCTGCCGCAGACGCGCCGGCATTCCTTCATCGTCTCGCTGGTCGGCGTCCGTCATGTCGTCGTCGCCGTCAACAAGATGGACCTGGTCGGCTATGATCGGGAGGTCTTCCGCCAGATCGAGCAGGACTACCGCAAGGCGGTCGCAGGGCTCGGCTTCGCCAGCATCGATTTCGTCCCGGTCTCGGCTCGCGATGGCGAAAACGTCACCAGCCTGTCCAGGCTGACACCCTGGTATCGCGGACCGGCGCTGCTGCCGCTGCTCGAATCCGTCGTGGTCGCCGCCGAGGCGGAAGTCGAATCCGGCTTCGCGCTGCCGGTGCAATGGGTCAACCGGCCCGATCTCGACTTCCGCGGTTTTGCCGGCACGGTCGCGCGCGGACGCCTGCGCGTCGGCGATGCGGTCGCGGCGTTGCCATCGGGCCGTCGCAGCACGATCGCGCGCATCCTCGCCCCTTCCGGCGACGTCTCGCAGGCGAGCGCAGGGCAGTCGGTCACAGTGACGCTTGCCGACGAGATCGACATCTCGCGCGGCGACGTCATCGCCTCGGTTGCGCATGCCCCGGTGGTGAAGCAGGAGCTGCAGGCGCGGCTGCTCTGGACCGGCGAAGCGGCGCTGCGCGAAGGCGGCGAGTTCATCCTCAAGCTCGCCACGGCGAGCGCCAATGCCCAGGTCGTTCGCCTTCACAGCAGCGTCGACATCGAGAGCTATGCCGAGGCGCCGGCCGAGAGCCTGGCGATGAACGGCATCGGGCTGGCGACGCTGACGCTCGATAGGCAGCTCGCCGTGCTCGACTACGCGCGCAGTCGCGAGCTCGGCGGCTTCATCCTGATCGACAGGCTGAGCAACCAGACGGTCGCCTTCGGCTTCATCGAGACGCACCGCAGTAAATCCAACAACCGTTCGATTGCCGAGGCGGGTGCGGCCCGCCGCACGGTCCTGCGTCTCGTCGGCTGGCGCGGTGCGCAGGAACGACGCGCCTGGTTCGAGGCGGCGAGCTGGCGCCTGGCGAGCGGATTGTTCGTCTTCGCCGCGGTGGCGCTGCCGACGGGCCAATGGGCTTTTGCGGCCGCGCTGGGGCTCGGCGACATCGTGCTGCGGCCGCTGCTTAAAGGCCTGCATGCCAGATTATGGGCGAGGAGGGCGCCCCCTGCGCTCTACGACGGGGCGGGGATCTAGGAGGCTTAAGAGCGCCGGACGGCCTTCTGCCGGCCCGGCGTTGCGCAAGCGGTGACTTAAGCCGCCTGGGAGTAGGTCGTGCCAGCGGAAGCCTTTGCTCCGAGCTGGTAGGTCTGGCCATAGGCTTCCGAAGCGCCGGTGATCTCCGCCGGTGGCGGAGGCGGCGGCGGCCGGTGCGAGGCGCGCTCTTCCATCTGCTTCTTGAAGTCGTCCATCTCCTCCTTGGAGATCTTGCCGTCCTTGTCTGCATCCATCGCGGCGAAGAGGCGGCTGAGCAGGCCGTTCGAGCCGTCGCCCCCCGGATTGACGGCCTTCAGGAATTCGTCCTTGGCGACGCTGCCATCGGAGTTGGCGTCGAGCTTGGCGAAGTAGTTCTTGTCCTCGCCATCCTTGGCGTCGGCCTTGGTCTCCGTCGAGGCGTCGGCCGTCTCCGACTGGAGCATCAGCAGGAGGGCCTGCATCTGCTGGTCGGCCTTGTCTGCCTTCGCCTTGAAGGCGTCCGATTCTGCCTTGCTGACCGATCCGTCCTGGTCGGCGTCCATCGCCTTGAACAGGCGCTCGGCCTTCTTGCTGTCGGCGCCCTTCGGCGCGCCGGCCGCGAACTCGTCGAGGCTGAGCGCCCCATCGGCATTGCCGTCGAGCTTTTCGAAGCTCGGTGGTTTTCCGGGCGGTGGTGGGCGAAAGCCCCCAACGCCGCCAATGCTTGTCATGCGATACTCCTGGTTACGCGCCGCCCGGGCAGGGCGGCGCCATCGAGTATCGTGGCTAATTCTTGGTAAATCCCTAGCAGGCTGGAAACCACGCTGGAGCGGGCTCAACCCGCCAGCACGGCCGTCGCCTCGATCTCGACCATTGCCTCGGGCTCGACCAGCGCTACGACGGCGACCACCGCCATCGCCGGAAAATGCCGGCCGAAACTGGCGCGATAGGCCGGGCCGAGCTCGGCCAGGCTGTTGCGATAGGCCTCGATGTCGGTGACGTACCAGGTCAGGCGCACGATATCCTCGACCTTGCCGCCGCCGGCCTCGACCACCGCCTTGATGTTGGCGAGTGTCTGGCCGACCTGTGCGACGAAGCCCTTGGCGAAGACGCCCTGCGCATCCCAGCCGACGAGGCCGCCGGTCATCAGCACCTTGCCCTCGGCGAGCATGCCGTTTGCATAGCCGCGCGGCTGCGGCCAGCCATCGGGCAGGACGGCGCGGACGCGGCGCGAAGCGGGATCGAAGGGCGGCGAGCCGCTGGTCATGGCGTCATCTTTCTCAAGCGATAGTCACGAGGCCGTGGCTTCCTGACGCGCGATCTCGCGCAGGGCGAAGCGCTGCAGCTTCCCGGTAGAGGTCTTCGGCAGGGTTGTCACGAAAGCGATGGCGCGCGGATACTTGTACGGCGCGATCGACGCCTTGACGTGGTCCTGCAGCGCCTTGGCGAGCGCAGCATCGCCGGCAAAACCCTCCCGCAGCAGCACATAGGCCTTCACGATCTGGCCGCGCTCGGGGCAGGGCGCGCCGACGACGCCGCATTCGGCCACCGCCTCATGCGCCAGCAGGCAGGCCTCGACCTCCGGCCCGGCGATGTTGTAGCCGGCCGAGATGATCATGTCGTCGGAGCGGGCCTGGTACCAGAAATAGCCGTCGCGATCGCGCAGATAGGTGTCGCCGGTGACGTTCCAGCCATCGAGGATGTATTTGGCCTGGCGCGGATCGGCGAGATAGCGGCAGCCGGTCGGGCCGCGCACGGCGAGGCGCCCGGGGGTACCGTCCGGCAATTCCTTGCCGTCCTCGTCGACGATCTTCGCCTCGTAGCCTGGCACCGGCAGGCCGGTCGAGCCCGGCCTGATCTTGTCACGCGGCGCACCGATGAAGATGTGCAGCATCTCGGTCGCGCCGATGCCGTCCATCAGCGGCAGCCCCGTCGCTTCCCGCCAGGCGTCGAAAGTCGCCTTCGGCAGCGCCTCGCCGGCGGAGACGCAGATACGCAGCGATGACAGGTCGCGCTCGCCGAGCTTGCCGAGCATGGCGCGATAGGCGGTCGGCGCGGTGAAGCAGATGGTCGCGCGATAGCGCTCGATCGCCTCGGCGAGATCGGGCGGCGCGACCTTGGCCGGCAACACGCAGGCGGCGCCGATCCGCAAGGGGAATAGCACGATGCCGCCGAGGCCGAAGGTGAAGGCGAGTGGCGGCGAGCCGATGAAACGGTCATCCGGCGCGGCTTTCAGCACGCGCGCGCCATAGGCGTCGCAGATCGCCAGCAGGTCGCGCTGGAAATGCATCGTGCCCTTGGGCTCGCCGGTGGTGCCCGAGGTGAAGGCGATCAGGCAGACATCATCCTGCGCCGTGTCAGCCGGCTCGAAATGTTCGTAGCCGGCTTTGTTCATCATGGTTTCGAGCGCGCCATCTCCCCATGTGACGATGGTCGAGAGTTCCGGCGCAAGCCGTTGCGCTACCTTGAGTTCATCGACCAGCGTCGCGTCGCAGAGCGCCAACCCGATCTTCGCCTTGCGGATCGGATAGGCGAGCTCGCCGGCCCGCAGCATCGGCATGGTCGCCACCACGACGCCCCCGGCCTTCAGCACGGCGAAATAGGTCGCGACCATCATCGGCGTGTTGGCGGCGCGCAGCAGCACGCGATTGCCCGGCACCATGCCAAGATCGCGCGTCAGTACATTGGCGATACGGTTCACCGTCTCTGCGAGCGCCCGATAGTTCCAGGTGTCGCTCGGTCCGATCACCGCATCGCGCTCGCCACGCCCCTCGGCGACGTGCCGGTCGACAAATTCAGTGACGACGTTCAGCCGCTCCGGGTAGCTCAGCCCGGCGGCTGCGAGGTCGAGGCGCGGCCAGCTTTCGCGCGGCGGCAGGTTGTCCCGCGCGAAACTGTCGACATGTCCCGACCGCATGAGATCTGCGGTACCCATCTCGTTCCCCTGGTCTATTTTTTGAGCATGGTCTTGCCGCAAAACCGGTTCCCACTTTTGCGGACCATGCTCGCGCCTATTTCAGCAGGTCGCGCGCGATCACGACCTTCTGCACCTCGCTGGCGCCCTCGTAGATCCTGAGCGCCCTGATCTCGCGATAGAGTTCCTCGACCTTGACCCCGCGGGTGACGCCGAGCCCGCCATGGATCTGCACGGCGCGGTCGATCACCTTCTGGGCGTTCTCGGTCGCGACCAGCTTGGCCAGCGCCGCCTCGCGGGTGACGCGAGCCGCGCCCCGGTCCTTGGTCCAGGCGGCGCGGTAGACGAGCAAAGCGGCGGCATCGACCTCGGTCGCGCTATCGGCAATCGCCGCCTGCGAGAGCTGGAGATCGCCGAGCGTGCCGCCGAAGAGCTTGCGCCCCTTCGCATGCGACACCGTCTCGTGCAGTGCGCGGCGGGCGAAGCCGAGCGCGGCGGCGCCGACCGTCGAGCGGAAGATGTCGAGCGTCGCCATCGCGACCTTGAAGCCGTCGCCCGGCCCGCCGATGCGGTTCGCGGCGGGGATGCGGCAGCCATCGAAGCGGAGCGTTGCCAGCGGATGCGGCGCGATCACGTCGATGCGCTCGACGATCGAGAGACCGGGCGTATCCGCCTCGACCAGATAGGCGGAGAGGCCGCGCGCGCCCGGCGCCTCGCCGGAGCGGGCGAAGACGACGTAGTGGTCGGCGATGCCGCCATTCGAAATCCAGGTCTTCTCGCCGTCGATCCGGACATGGGTATTGCCGTCCGGCGTCGCGGTTGTCGCCAGCGCCGCGACGTCGGAGCCGGCCTCCTTCTCGGAGAGGGCGAAGGCCGCGATCCTCTCGCCGCGCGCCACCGCAGGCAGGATGCGCGCCTTCATCTCTGCCGAGCCGGCGACGCTGATCGAGCCGGTGCCGAGCCCCTGCATGGCGAAAGCGAAATCGGCGAGCCCGTCGCGGGCGGCCAATATCTCGCGGGCGAGGCAGAGCGTGCGCACGTCGAGCGCGGCATGCAGTCCGCCATATTCGGCCGGTACGGCGGCCCTCAGGAAACCAGCCTCGCCCAGCGCTTTCACCCGGGCCCGGCAGGCTTCGTCGACATCGTAATGGGGCAGGCCGGGCAGGGTGGCGTCGGCCCATGTGGAGAGCTGCCCGGCGAAGTCGCGGTGATGCGCCTCGAAGAACGGCCAGTCGAGCGTGTCGCCGAGGATTCCTGTGCCGAGCGCAGCCATCTCAGTTGCCCTCGAACACCGGTTTCCGCTTCTCGGCGAAGGCGTGATAGGCGCGGGAAAAGTCCTCGGTCTGCATGCATAGCGCCTGCGCCACCGCCTCCGCCTCGATTGCGGATTCGACCGACATCGCCCATTCCATTTCGAGCATGCGCTTGGTCATGGCGTTGGCGAAGGTCGGCCCGTCGGCGAGCTCGGCGGCAAGCGCCTGCGCCTCGGCGAGCACGCTCTCGCGGGCAATGAGCCGGTTGAGGAAGCCCCAACGCTCGGCTTCCTCGCCCTTGAGCACGCGGCCGGTATAGAGCAATTCGGCGGCGCGACCCTGGCCGATGATGCGCGGCAGCATCGCGCAGGCGCCCATGTCGCAGCCGGCGAGGCCGACGCGGTTGAACAGGAAGGCGATCTTGGTCTCGGCCGTGCCGAGGCGCAGGTCGGAGGCCATGGCGATGATCGCGCCGGCGCCGGCGCAGATGCCGTCGATCGCGGCGACGATGGGCTGTGGGCAGGCGCGCATCGTCTTCACCAGCTCGCCCGTCATCCGGGTGAACTTGAGCAGGTCCTTGGTGTCCATCGCGACCAGCGGCCCAATGATCTCGAAGACGTCGCCGCCCGAGGAGAAATTACCGCCGGCGCCGGTCACCACGATCGCCTTGACCGCTTCCTCCTTTTGCGCGGCGAGGAAGAAATCGGTCAGCTCGCGATAGCTCTCGAAGGTCAGCGGGTTCTTCTTCTCCGGCCGGTTCAGCGTCACGGTCGCGACCTTGCCGGCGACCGAGAGCTGGAAATGCTGCGGCGTGAAGCCGGAAAGCGGCAGCGTGACGGGGTTGGCGCTGGTCATTCGGTCTCTCCCGCCGCGGTCGGCGTGCCGTTCTGGCGGTTGCTGATGGCCTGGTGGAGCGAGGTCTTGACCCCGCCGAGCAGGCGGAAGAGCTGGCCGATCTCGGCCGGGCCGAGACCGGCGAAGAGCTCGGCGATCCAGTCCTCATGGCGCTCGGCCATCGCCTTGAAGGCGCGCCGCCCTTGCGCGGTCAGCGTCAGCACCTGGACGCGCCGGTCCTGCGCCGCAGGGCGCTTGTCGACCAGCCCGTCCGCGAGCAGGCCGGCGACGACGGCCGTGACGTTGCCATTCGATACCATCAGGCGTTGCGAGACCTCGCCGACGGTCATGCCGGTGGTCGATTTCTCCAGCTGCGCCATCAGGTCGAAGCGCGGCAGCGTCGTCTTGAACTCCTCGCGCAGGCGGGTGCGGATCTCGCTCTCGATCAGGGTCGAGCAGGTCAGCATCCGCAGCCAGAGCCGGAGCTCGTCCTTGTGATCGCCGGGGCGCTCGCTCGCCTTGGTCTCGCGGTCGAGCATCGGGGCGGTGGATGGAATCTCCATCGTCAGAACTCCCCGCCATTGATCAGGATGGACTGGCCGGTGATGCCGCGACTCTCAGGCTTGCAGAGATTGAGGACGGCGGCTGCGACCTCCTCCGGCGTGATCAGCCGGTGCTGCGGATTGTCTTTGGTCAGCTCAGCTAGCGCCTCCTCGCGGCTCTTGCCGGTCTTGGCGGCGATCGTCGTCAGGCTGCCGGCGACCATGTCGGTGTCGGTGTAGCCGGGGCAGATCGCGTTGACGGTGACGCCGGAGCGCGCCGTCTCCAGCGCCAGCGAGCGCACGAGGCCGACCACGGCATGCTTGGCGGCGACATAGGCCGAGACGTAAGCATAGCCGCGGTGCCCGGCGGTCGAGGCGATCGCGATCAGCCGGCCCGAGCGGCGCTCGCTCATGCCAGGCAAAGCGGGCCGGAAGCAGTTCACCGTGCCGATCAGGTTGATCTCGACCATGCGCCGGAACAGCGCCGCCTCGCTGCGCTGGAAGCTGGCGCTCTCGGCCGCGCCGGCATTGGCGACGACGATGTCGAAGGGTTGTCCCGCCGCGAGCCCGGCCATCGCCTCGCGCACTGCCGCCTCGTCGGTCACGTCGACGGCATGGGCGGCATCGGCGGCACCGGCGAGCACGGCCTGTTGCAGAATGTCGTCATTGCGGCCGATGATCGAGACGCGAGCGCCGGCCTGGCGCAGCGCGGAAGCGATGGCGCTGCCGATGCCGCGTCCGCCGCCGCTCACCAGGGCATGCTGTCCCGCCAGAGCCGATGCCATGCCGTTCACTCCCTCTTGGCAGTCAATATATTTTAGGTCTGAAACATTTTGCAAGAGGGATGGAGAGAAGCTGGGATGAGGAGGAATATCGTTGATATGGCAATCGATTATACGTGTTTTAAGCAGATTCGACCTGCCTGCGTCGCGGTCGGGAATATGGCCGTTCAGTCAGGGCTTGAGCCGAAATTATTTTAGGTTTAAAATGATTTCGTGAGCTAGGGAGAGCGTCATGCGCATTGCGGTGGTGGGCGGCGGGCCGGCAGGTCTCTATTACGCGCTGCTGATGAAGCGGGATTGGCCTGAGCTCGACGTCACCGTCTTCGAGCGCAACCGTCCCGACGACACCTTCGGCTTTGGCGTCGTCTTCTCCGACCAGACGCTCGACCTGTTCAAGGCGGCCGACCTGCCGAGCTATGAAGCGATCGTCGCCAGCTTCGCCTATTGGGACGACATCGAGATCCACTTCAAAGGCACGGTGCAGCGCGTCTCCGGCAACGGCTTCTGCGGCTGCTCGCGCCGCACGCTCCTGATGCTGCTCCAGGAGCGGGCGCGCCAGGTCGGCGTCAAGCTTACCTTCTCGCAGGAGATCGAGGATGTCGCCGCGCTCAAGCGCGATTACGACCTCGTCGTCGCCGCAGACGGCATCAACAGCCGTATTCGCGAGGGCCACCGCGAGCGCTTTAGGCCCGAGGTTGATCTCAGGCCCAACCGCTTCGTCTGGATGGGCTCGACCCGGCCCTTCGACGCCTTCACCTTCTTCTTCAAGCAGACGCAGCACGGCGTCTTCATCGCCCACTGCTACCAGTATGAGCCGGGCCAATCGACCTGGGTGCTGGAGACGGACCCTGCGACCTTCGCCCGCGCCGGGCTGGAAGGCATGGACGAGGCCGGCACGGCCGCCTTCCTGGAGGAGGTCTTCGCTGGGGAGTTGCAGGGCCACCGGCTGATCGCCAACCGCTCGCTCTGGCGGCAGTTCCCGATGATCCGCTGCAGCAACTGGGTCGCCGACAATGTCGTGCTGCTCGGCGACGCCAAGGCGACGGCGCATTTCTCGATCGGTTCGGGCACCAAGCTCGCCATGGAGGATTCGATCGCGCTGCACCGCGCCTTCCATCGCGCCGGACTCGACGTCAAGGCGGCGCTCGCCGGCTTCGAGACCGGGCGGCGCGAAGAGGTCGAGAAGACCCAGCACGCCGCCGACGTCTCGCTGGTCTGGTTCGAGCAGCTTAAGCGCTTCTGGGATTTCGAGCCGCTGCGCTTCGCCTTCGGCCTGATGACCCGGTCCAAGGCGATCACCTACGACAACCTCGCGCTGCGTGCGCCCGAGTTCGTCGCGGCGATCGACAGGCTGGTCGCCGACGATCTCGGTGCCGAGCAAGCGACGCGCCGCGACGGCACGCCGGTGCCACCGGCCTTCCAACCCTTCTTCCTGCGCGAGATGAAGGTGGCGAACCGCTTCGTCGTCTCGCCTATGTGCCAGTATTCCGCACAGGATGGCCTTCCGGGCGACTGGCACCTGATGCATTACGGCGCCCGCGCCATCGGTGGGGCAGGGCTGGTCTTCACTGAGATGACCTGCGTCTCTGCCGATGCCCGCATCACACCCGGCTGCACCGGCCTCTACAATGATGAGCAGGAAGCCGCCTGGACCCGCATCGTCGAGTTCGTCCATAGCAACTCGGCTGCAAAGATATGCCTGCAGCTCGGCCATGCCGGGCGAAAAGGGGCGAGCAAGCTGATGTGGGACGGCATGGACCGGCCGCTCGCCGAGGGCGCCTGGCCGATCATTTCAGCATCGCCGCTGCCGTATTATCCCGAAAGCCAGGTGCCACGCGAAATGACCCGAGCCGACATGGATCGGGTCAAGGCCGATTTCGTCGCGTCGGCCGAGCGCGGCCTGCGCGCCGGCTTCGACATGCTCGAACTGCACTGCGCCCATGGCTATCTGCTGGCGAGCTTCCTTTCGCCGCTGACCAATCAGCGCAGGGACGAGTACGGCGGCTCGCTTGAAAATCGCCTGCGCTTCCCGCTCGAACTCTTCGACGCGCTTCGCCAGACCTGGCCGGCCGACAAGCCGATGTCGGTACGGATTTCGGCGACCGACTGGCAGGAGGGCGGCATCAGCGCGGAAGATTCCGTCGCGATCTCCGAGGCCTTCGCGCAGGCCGGTTGCGACCTCGTCGACGTCTCGACCGGACAGACGACGCCGCGCGCCCGGCCGCTCTACGGCCGCATGTTCCAGACCCCGTTCGCCGACCGCATCCGCAACGAGGCCGGCGTCGCCACCATGTGCGTCGGCGCCATCACCTCGGCCGACCAGGCCAACACCATCGTCGCCGCCGGCCGCGCCGATCTTGTCGCGCTGGGACGGCCGCATCTGGCCGATCCGTCGTTCGTGCTCAGGGCAGCCGCCTGGTATGGCGCCGATATCGCCCAGCCGGTGCAGTACCAGCCCGGCAAGGACCAGCTCATGCGCAACACGCCGCGCGAGCGCGAAGAGCTCCAGGATCTGAAGCTCAAAGCCAGGCCGAGCCGGCACGGCGCGCCAGCGGTTCCGGTTGCGCGGGCGGCGGAATAGAATGCCGCTGTCATTCCGGACGAGCTGCGAGCCAGCGCAACTCTGGAATCCATCGAAGGGCACCAGAGTTCCAGATGGATTTCGGCATTCCGCTTCATGCCAGCCGGAATGAGGGTGCAGCTTGTAGCATTGCATTCGCGCAATTCATGATTGGATGTGAGCGGTCTTTATGGCGTGAATGCAACGACTATCTTGGTGTCGACGCAGGCGCCTTGCCAGATGAGGCGCGCAACCAAGGGCCCGCACCATGCAACTCACCGGCATCCACCACGTCACCGCCATCACCGCCCAGGCCGCGCAGAACCGGCGCTTCTATGTCGAGACGCTCGGCCTGCGGCTGGTCAAGAAGACGGTGAACCAGGACGACACCTCCGCCTATCACCTGTTCTATGCCGACGGCGCCGGCTCGCCCGGCAGCGACCTGACCTTCTTCGACTGGCCGACCGCTCCCGCCAAGCGCGGCACGCATTCGATCACCCGCACCTCGCTCCGGGTCGCCAGCGAAGCCTCGCTCGACTTCTGGCGCGAGCGGCTGACCGCTGCCGGTGTCAAGCTGTCCGATATCCGCCTGCTCAATGGCCGCGCCGCACTTGATTTCGAGGATCCGGAAGGCCAGCGCCTGACGCTCGTCGTCGATGGTGGCGGAATTCCCTTCGTCGCCTGGGACAAGAGCCCGGTTCCGGCCGAGCACCAGATCCGCGGCCTCGGGCCGGTGACGATCTCCGTGCCGCAGATCGAGCGGACTGAGCTCGTCTTGACCAAGCTGCTGGGGCTGGAGCGCATCGCCGACTACCGCGATGCGGCCCACGCCAGCGGCGACATCCATGTCTTCCGGATCGGCGAGGGCGGCCCGGCGGCCGAGCTCAACGTCGCGGTCGAGCCTGGCCTGGCTCCGGCCCGTGAAGGCGCCGGCGGCGTCCACCATCTGGCGCTGCGCACGCCGAGCTTCGGCGAGTATGACGCCTGGGCCGAGCGGCTGCGGGCCTCGGGCTATCCGAACAGCGGGCCGGTCGATCGCTTCTATTTCCGCTCGCTCTATCTGCGCGAGCCGAACGGGGTGCTGATCGAGATCGCCAGCGACGGGCCGGGCTTCGCCACCGACGAGCCCTTCGAGACGATGGGCGAGGGGCTGTCGCTGCCGCCTTTTCTGGAGTCGAAGCGGGCGGCGATCGAGGCGGGGCTGAAGCCTCTGGCTTGAGGACATCGGAGCCAACGAAACGCGCTGCGGCCGCTCTGGCCGCAGCGCGATCGGCTTTCGCTAAATTTGTTTTGATTCATCGGGAATTAACCAAGCTCGCGCTGAATGGGCCTCGTGTGGTTGGGGGCCTCCCGAGACTGACGAACAGGCCGCTACGGTCTGCCCGGCGCAAGCGAGCGCAGCGGCGAGACGGGTAGGCGCTGAACTTCAGCGGGATGCCTGCAAGGTGTCCCGAGGCGTTGCGTATGCGTAGCTCGAACCAGTTCGCCGGTTATTCCTATAGCCTGAAGCGTCGGCGCGGCAGCCCGTTCGTCCGCCTCGGAGTGCTCGTCGCGATTGCCGGTGGCGCAATGGCCGGCGTGTCGGTCTGGTCGAACAGACAGGCCGAGCATGCGGCGACCGCAGCTCCGCCGGTCCAACGGCACGCACTGGCGCGCCCAGCCCCCGCCCATGGCGCGACGCCGCTGCTGCGCCCCGGCTATGTCGCCGGTTATGTCGCGCAGTCGCTCGCCGACAGCGCGCCGCTGCCAGGTCGGTTTCAGTCAGTGACGGCTGCTCCCCGGCCAGTGGCGTTCGATCCTGAAACAACCGGCTCGATCGCGCCGTCCGATCCGGTCGGCGGCCCAAGTCTGGCGACGACCACGGTTGCCATCCAACCCGCCACAGTCGAGCCGCCGCGCATCGCGCTGCTCGCGCCGCGCCCGGTTCCGCGTCCGGCTGATCTCAAGCTGCCGACGCCGCCCGAGCCACGTCTTGCGACGCGCGCGACCACGCGCCAAGGCAAGGACATCGTCGCCAAGGCCGAACCCGTCGACAATCGCAACTTCTTCGAGAAGCTCTTCGGCGTGAACGCCAATGCGCCGCAGAACTCCGGCGAACGGCTTGCCTATGCGGCGCCGCAGGACGACATCACCCAGCGCAGCGGTCGGGGTAGTGGCCTGACCGTCGGCCCGGCGCCCATGCCTGTGCCGATGTCGTCGGCGACGCCGGTCGCCAGCGGCAAGACCGCGGTCTACGACATCAGCGCCCGCACCGTTTACCTGCCCAATGGCGAGCGGCTGGAGGCCAATTCTGGCCTCGGCGACAAGATGAACGACCTGCGCTACGTCCATGTCCGCATGCACGGCCCGACCCCGCCTCACGTCTACAATCTGACCGAGCGTGAGGCATTGTTCCACGGCGTGCGTGCGATCCGCATGCATCCGGTCGGCGGCAGCGGCAAGATCTTCGGCCGCGCCGGCCTGCTGGTGCACAATTACCTGCTCGGCCCGCGCGGCGATTCGAATGGCTGCGTCTCGGTCAAGGACTATGACCGCTTCCTGCACGCCTTCCTGCGCGGTGAGATCAAGCAGCTCGTCGTCGTGGCTGGCCGGAGCTGAGTCCCGCGAAAGGCTAAGCCTTGCCTCCTGGGCGCGCGGCTGGTCTGATCGCCTGATGATGAGATCGGCCAATCTTCCGACATGCCAGCTGGCGTTTTTTGCGCTAGCGTTCCCTCTGGCGGTGGCCGATCCCGCGGCCGCCGAAGTGCGTTTCGGCAACAATGTCCGCATCGGCGGGCACGATGCCTCGAACCAGCGCTTCGACCGCCGGAACCGCGGCGTCTACCACATCTATGAAGGCCGGCCGCGCAATCCCGGCTGCGCCTGGCACTCGGACGGCAGGGGCGGGCGGGTGAAGGTCTGCCACCTTCAACGCATCAGGCCGCGCTGACCGGAGCGGCCAGCGATCAAGTCGCCAGCTCATCTCCAAAATCTGTTCCTGGCGCACTGGAACCACACGAGTCATCCCGGCCGGAGCGAAGCGCGGAGCCGGAATCCATGCCTGAACCTTGGTCGGAAGCGCTCCGGAATGGATCCCGGGTCAAGCCCGGGATGACCGCGTCAAGATTCAGCAGGGTATCACAGACAAGCATTTTGCGGGGCGTGCCGCTTCAGAACTCTTCCCAGCCTGCGTCGCCGCCGCGAGCGTTGACGACCTTGCGGGCGGGAGCCGGCATGGGGGCGGGTATAGCACGTTCGCGACGCGGTGCTGGCCTCTGCTGGGCAAAGGCGGCTTCAGCCAGTTGCTGCAGGCGTCCGGGTTCAGAGGCGCCAGCCAACTCAAATGCAGCCGGCTGATGCGACAGGGCCGCAGCGCTCTCGCTGGTCCGGAAGCCGGCGACGAGGGCGTTGAGCTCGCCGATCTTGCTCGACAGGGCGCCGGCGGAGGCGGCGCTCTGCTCGGCGAGCGCGGCGTTCGCCTGGGTCATCTCGTCCATATGGGCGACGGTCTGGCTCATCTCCTCGATGCCGTTGGCCTGCTCGCTCGAGGCCGCGGCAACCTCCGACACCGTCGCCTGGACGCTCTGCGAGGCCGAGACGATGCGGGTCAGCGCATCGCCCGCCTGACGGACCAGCTTCACGCCCGCCTCGACCTCGATGTTCGAAGAGGAGATCAGCCCCGAAATATCCTTGGCCGCCTCGCCTGACCGCTGGGCGAGCGTGCGCACTTCGGACGCGACGACCGCAAAGCCCTTGCCGGCATCGCCGGCCCTTGCAGCCTCCACAGCCGCGTTGAGCGCCAGCAGATTGGTCTGGAAGGCGATGTCGTCGATCACGCGGGTGATGTCGGAGATTTTCTTGGAAGCCGCCTCGATCCGCTCCATCGCCGAGACGGCGTCGGTGACGATGTTGCCGCCGGTTTGCGCGACCTGCATGGCTTCGCCGGCCTGGCGCACGGCCTGCTGCGCGGCCTGGGCGGCGGCCTTGACCGAGGCGGCAAGCTGCTCGGTGGTCGCGGCGCTCTCCTCCAGCGAGGAAGCCTGCTCCTCGGTGCGCTTGGAGAGGTCGTCGGCGCCCATGTTGATCTCGCGTGCCGACAGGCCGACATCGGCCGACATGGTCTGGATCGTGCCGACGGTCGCCGACAGGCGTGTCAGCGTCTCGTTGATCGCATCCTTCAATTCGGCGAAGCGGCCGCGATAGGCCGTCGGGACCTGACGGGTCAGGTCGCCGGCGGCGAGCGCCTGCAGCACCGCGACGAACTCCGTGGTGGCGTTGTCGACCACCGCATTGATCTCGTTGATCCCGGCGACCAGCTTCTGCATCTGCTCGTCGCCATGGTCGATCTGGAGCCGGGCCGAGAAGTCGCCGGCGGCGGCCGCGGCGACGACCTCGCCGACATCCGACACCACCGAAGCCATCGCATCGGCCGAGCGGATGCGCGCGGCGGAGGCGGCGCGCTCCTGCTCCTGCAGCAGCGCAACCTGCTCGGTGCTCTGGCGCAGCACCGAGACCGCCCGCGCCATCTCGCCGATCTCGTCGCGACGCTTGGTGTGCGGCACCTCGATCTGGGTCTCGCCCGCGGTCAGGCGGGTCATCGTCCCGCCGAGATCGACCAGGGGGCGAATGATCGAGCGCCGCGAGAACACCAGCGCGCCGGCGATGGCGGCGCCGAGCACCAGAATCAGCGCGACCGGCAGCCAGGTCCGCACCTGTCCGGAGAAGGCGCTCGCTGCCGCGTCGACCTCGTTGGCGAGCGTTTCATAGCTGCTGCTGAGCCCGATGAGCTCCTCCTGCAGCGTCGCACGGTTCTTCCGGCTGGCGTCGCTGTTGCCCCAGGCTTCCGCAGCGCGGGCCGAGATCTCCCGGACCAGGCGCGTCGTCTCCAGTCGGATGGCGACGAACTCGGTGATCAGGCCGCTGATCTTCTCCATGCGCTCGCGCTCGGCCGGCGGGATGAGCTTGGCAAGATCCTTGCGGCGCTCCTCGACTTTGGCGAGGCCGCCTTCGACCGTCGTCGCGGCGATCCCAGCGAGATGCGGGTTGCGGGCGGTATAGACGAGGTAGGAATCGGCGACGACGAGATTGACCGCGACATTGAGCCGTTCGGCGGCGAGGGCGATGTGGTTCTGCTGCGACGAGCGCTCGTTCATCGTGTCGATGCGGGTCATCGCCAGCAAAGCGCAGCCGAGTGCAACCAAGGCGCCGGCCGCGACAATCGCGATCAGCCCCAGAATCTGGGTCCTGATGGATTTCATGATGTCCCCTCGCAGGCCGCTAGTTCGACTGCGGCGGCGCAAGGTAACCAGAGCCCCTTGAATCCGGAGTTAACCGTGATCGACTTCGGACATTTTTCAATCGATTGAAGCGTCGTTCTGGAAAAGCAGCTTTGCAGCACAGCCGCATAATCGAGCGCGGGGCTGCGCTTTTCGATGAGCGGCCTTACTCTCCGGCGGTGCCGGCCTTCTTGGCTTTGGCGCTCTTCGGCTTCGCCGGCGCCTTCTTGGTCGCAGCGGGCTTCTTGGCCGGGGCCTTCGCCTTGCCCTTGGCGCCGGCTCCGGCCGCCGCCTTGGCGTTGACCAGCTCGATCGCCTGCTCGGCGGTGATGCTCTCTTGCGCCATCGACTTCGGCAGGGTGGCGTAGACCTTGCCCCAGGCGACATAGGGGCCGTAGCGGCCAGCCTTGACCTCCATCTTGCCGCCCTGCGGATGCTCGCCGAGATCGCGCCCGGGCGTCGCCGCGGCATTGCCAAAACGGCGCCCGCCCGCGCCGCTCTCCTTGGCAACGATCAAGTCGATGGCACGGTTGGCGCCGATCTCGAGGATGTCGTCGTCCTTGTCGATATTGGCGTAGGTCTTGCCGTGCTGGACGTAAGGCCCATAGCGGCCGATGCCGGCGAGGATCGGCTCGCCGCTGGTCGGATGCTTCGCCACCTCGCGCGGCAGCGACAGCAGGGCGAGCGCCTTCTCCAGCGTCAACGAACCGACGCTTTCGCCCTTAGGCAGGCTCGAGCGCTTCGGCTTCTCGCCGTCGCCGAGCTGGATATAGGGGCCGAAACGGCCTTCGCGCGCGGTCACTTCGAGATCGGTGACCGGGTCCTTGCCGAGGCTGCGCACGCCGTTGACGGCCTGACCGCCTTCGGCCGAAGCCTCGCCCTCGGCGGCGGACGCCGTCAGCGGGCGGGTGAAGCGACATTCGGGATAGTTCGAGCAGCCGACGAAGGCGCCGAACTTGCCGAGCTTGAGCGAGAGCGTGCCGGTGCCGCAGACCTGGCAGCTGCGCGGATCGCTGCCATCGGGGCGCGGCGGGAAGACGTGCTGGCCCAGGATGCCGTTGAGCGCTTCCAGAACGTCACCGACACGCAGCTCCTTGGTCTCGCCGATCGCCTTGGTGAATTCGTCCCAGAACTCGCGCAGCAACGCCTTCCAGTCGACATCGCCGCTAGAGACCAGGTCGAGCTTCTCCTCCAGACTGGCGGTGAAGTCGAACTCGACATAGCGCTTGAAGAAGGACTCCAGGAACGCCGTGACCAGCATGCCCTTGTCCTCGGGCACCAGCCGCTTCTTCTCGACGCGGACATATTCGCGGTCGCGCAGCGTCGCCAGCGTCGCGGCATAGGTCGAAGGCCGGCCGATACCGAGCTCTTCCATGCGCTTGACCAGGCTCGCTTCCGAGAAGCGCGGCGGCGGCTCGGTGAAGTGCTGGTCGGCGGCGATGGCGCGCTTTTCCAGCGGATCGCCAGACTTCATCGCCGGCAGCTTCTTGGAGTCCTCGTCCTCCTCGTCGTCGCGGCTCTCCTGGTAGAGCGTCAGGAAGCCGTCGAAGAGCACGACCTGGCCGGTGGCACGCAGTTCGAGCGCCCGGGCGCCCACCTGCGCGGCGATGTCGACCGTGGTGCGCTCGATCGAGGCCGATTCCATCTGGCTGGCGATGGTGCGCTTCCAGATCAGCTCGTAGAGCTTGGCCTGCTCCGGCTCGAGATGGCGCGCGACCATCGCCGGCAGGCGGCCGAGATCGGTCGGGCGGATCGCCTCGTGCGCTTCCTGCGCGTTCTTGGCCTTGACCGTGTATTTGCGCGGCGCGCCCGGCACGTAATTGTCGCCGAATTCCTTGCCGATGACGCGGCGCGCCGCCGCGATTGCCGAGCCGTCCATGTCGACGCCATCGGTACGCATATAGGTGATCAGGCCGACGGTCTCGCCGCCAATGTCGACGCCTTCATAGAGGCGCTGCGCCACCTGCATGGTGCGGGCCGGCGCCATGCCGAGCTTGCGCGAGGCTTCCTGCTGCAGGGTCGAAGTCTGGAAGGGCGGCTGCGGATGGCGCTTGACCGGCTTGGCCTCGACCTCGGCGACCGAGAAGCGGGCGGTCTCCAGCGCGGCCTTGAAGGCCTGCGCTTCCTCGCCGGTGCCGATGTCGAGCCGGGTGATCTTCTTGCCGTCGGCGCCGCTGAGGCGGGCGTCGAAGGTCGCGCCGCTCTGGGTCGCGAGCGTTGCCACCAGCGACCAGTACTCGCGCGCCCGGAAGGCCTCGATCTCGCGCTCGCGGTCGCAGACCAGACGCAGCGCCACCGACTGCACGCGTCCCGCGGAGCGAGCGCCCGGCAGCTTGCGCCAGAGCACCGGCGAGAGGGTGAAGCCGACGAGATAGTCCAGCGCCCGGCGGGCGAGATAGGCGTCGACCAGCGCCTGGTCGATCGGGCGCGGATTGGCCAGCGCCTTCTGCACGGCGTCCTTGGTCACGGCGTTGAAGGTGACGCGCTCGACCGGAATGCCCTTGATGGCGCGCTTCTGGTTCAGCGCCTCCAGCACGTGCCAGGAGATCGCTTCGCCCTCGCGATCCGGGTCGGTGGCGAGGATGACCTTCTCTGCGTTCTTTGCCGCCCGCGCGATCTCGGCGACCTGCTTGGCGCCGCGCCCCTCGGTCTCCCACAGCATGGCAAAGTCGTTCTCGGGATCGACCGAGCCGTCCTTCGCGGGAAGATCGCGAATGTGCCCGAACGAGGCGATGACCTCGTAGTCGGAGCCTAGATACTTATTGATCGTCTTGGCCTTGGCCGGCGACTCGACGACGAGGAGCTTCATGACGCTTCAAATCTCATAAACAAGAGGTGAGACCGGCGCACATATCTTGCCAGCCTCGCCGAACTTGGCGCGGGGCGCGTTGATACCGGTTCGGGATTGCGCGCGAAAGTGGTTCACGCGGCCGGTCCTGTCAAACCCGATTCTGCTTTTCGGGGTAGGGCCATCAGGCTAGGTCAGCAACCAGCGCTGTTTTTGAACTATGTCATGGAGAGCTCAGCATGTCGTCACAGAACCGGCCAAGCCGGCTGACCTCTCTCGATATTCGCGGCCGCAAGGGCGGCGAGCCGCTCGTCGCGCTGACCGCCTACACCGCGCCGATGGCCAGGATCGTCGATGAGGTCGCGGATGTCGCCCTGGTCGGCGACTCGCTCGGCATGGTCGTCTACGGCCTCGACAGCACCGTCCCGGTGACGCTGGAGATGATGAGCCTGCACGGCCAGGCCGTGACGCGCGCGACGACGCGTTCCCTCGTCGTGATCGACATGCCATTCGGCAGTTATGAAGAGGGCCGCGAGCAGGCCTTCCGCAATGCAGCCCGGCTGCTGAAGGAGACTGGCGCCGGCGCAGTGAAGGTCGAGGGCGGCCTGCGCATGGCCGAGACGGTGCGTTTCCTGGTCGAACGCGGCGTGCCGGTCATGGGCCATGTCGGCCTGACGCCGCAGGCGGTCAATACGCTTGGCGGCTACAAGGCGCAAGGCCGCAGCAAGGCGGAATGGCCGGCGCTCATCGCCGATGCCGAGGCGATCGCCGATGCCGGCGCATTCTCCCTGGTGGTCGAGGCGGTCGCCGAGCCGCTGGCGGCGGAGATCACCAAGAAGATTGCGATCCCGACCATCGGCATCGGCGCGTCCGCGGCCTGCGACGGGCAGGTCCTCGTCCTCGACGACATGCTCGGCCTCACCGGCCGCGTGCCGAAATTCGTCAAGGCTTACGGCGACTTGGCAGGGCACGCTCGCGAGGCAGTGCGGACCTATGCCGCCGAGGTGCGCAGTCGCCAGTTCCCGGGCGAGGCGCATGTCTATTCGCTGAAAGCGGAGTGACCCACAAAGAACCTGCGCGCCGCCTTGCGCCGGCCACGACTCGCCCCTAAACAGCGGTCTTCAAATGACATCGACCGCACCGCTCTATCCGCACCGGCATCTCCTCGGGATCGAGGGGCTGTCTCATTTGGATATCGAGGCCCTGCTCGAGCGCGCCGAGACCTATGTCGCTCTCTCGCGCCAGGTCGAGAAGAAGACCGCGACGCTGCGCGGCCGCACCCAGATCAACCTGTTCTTCGAGCCGTCGACACGGACGCAGGCCTCGTTCGAGCTCGCGGGCAAGCGTCTGGGCGCCGATGTGATGAACATGTCGGTCGGCTCCTCCTCGGTGAAGAAGGGCGAGACGCTAATCGACACCGCCGCGACGCTGAACGCGATGCGGCCGGACATCCTGGTCGTGCGCCACCATGCCGCCGGCGCGGTCAATCTGCTCGCCCGCAAGGTCGATTGCTCCGTCGTCAATGCCGGCGACGGCGCCCACGAGCATCCGACGCAGGCCCTGCTCGACGCCCTGACCATCCGCCGTAACAAGGGCCGGATAGCGGGGCTGACCGTCGCGATCTGCGGCGACATCGTGCATTCGCGCGTCGCCCGCTCCAACATCATCCTCCTCAGCGCGCTCGGCGCCAAGGTGCGCCTGATCGCGCCTTCGACCCTGCTGCCGACCGGTGTCGAGCGCATGGGGGTCGAGGTCTTCCGCGACATGAAGAAGGGGCTGGAGGGCGTCGACATCGTCATGATGCTGCGCCTGCAGCTCGAGCGCATGAACGGCGCCTTCGTGCCGTCCTCGAAGGAGTATTTCCGCTATTTCGGGCTCGACCGCGACAAGCTCTCGCTGGCCGCGCCGGATGCGCTCGTCATGCATCCCGGCCCGATGAACCGCGGCGTCGAGATCTCGTCCGAGGTGGCGGACGGCGCGCAATCGCTGATCCGCGAGCAGGTCGAGATGGGCGTTGCCGTGCGCATGGCGGTGCTCGATGCGCTTGCGCAGCAGCTCCCGAATGGCTGAGCCGGATGGAGCTCTTCCTCGCCTGGCTGCTGCGACAGATGCGCCGGGCTCGGATCGTCTTCGTCGGACTCTATCTCGTGGTCGTGGCCGGCTTCGTCTATGCCGAGCCGCGCTCCGCCTGGACCTGGCTGATCGTGCTGCTCGGCGCGCTTCTGTGCATCGGCATCTGGGGGCTGGTCGGGTTCTGGCATTATGTCTTCACGCAGCGCCGCGAGCGCGAGAACGGGATCGAGCGTAGCGATGGCTGAGAGCAGCGATCTTGCGATCATCGGCGCGCAACTGGTCGACCCGGCCTCCGGCCGCGAGGGCCTCGGCAGCGTCCTGATCCGCGACGGTGTGATCGCCGATGTCCATTGGGGTGGCGATCGTCCGGACCTGCCGGCCGGCATCGCAGTGGAGGAGGGCCGCGGCCTCGTGCTCGCGCCCGGCCTCGTCGATCTGCGCGCCTTTCTCGGCGAGCCCGGCGCCGAATTCCGCGAGACGCTCGGAACCGGCTCGCAGGCCGCCGCCGCCGGCGGCGTCACCACCGTGATCTGCCGTCCCGACACCGACCCGCCGATCGACGATCCCTCGGTCATCGACTTCATCAAGCGCCGCGCCCGCGACAAGGCGATCGTCAATGTGCTGCCGGCGGCGGCGCTGACCAAGGGCCTGGCCGGCAAGGAGATCACCGAGTTCGGCCTGCTGCTCGAAGCGGGGGCGGTCGCGTTCAGCGATGGCGCCAATGGCGTGCGCAACCCGCAGGTGATGCGCCGCGCCATGATCTATGCCCGCGATTTCGACGCGCTGCTGATCAACCATGTCGAGGATCCCGATCTGCGCGGCGTCGGCGTGATGAACGAGGGCGAGTTCGCCAGCCGCAAGGGCCTACCGGGCATCCCGCACGAGGCCGAGACGGTGATGCTGGAGCGCGACCTGCGCCTCGCCCGCGCCAGCGGTGCCCGCTACCACGCCGCCATGATCTCCTGCTCGGATTCGCTTGCTTTGATCCGCCGGGCCAAGGAGGACGGGCTGAACGTCACTTGCGGCGTCTCGATCAACAATCTCTGCCTGAACGAGAACGATGTCGGCGAGTACCGCACCTTTTGCAAGGTCTCGCCGCCGCTGCGGCACGAGGACGAGCGGCTGGCGATGATCGCGGCCGTGGCCGAGGGCCTGATCGACGTCATCGTCTCCGACCACGATCCGCAGGATGTCGAGACCAAGCGCCAGCCCTTCGCCGAAGCCGCCAATGGCGCGCTCGGCATCGAGACGCTGCTGCCAGCGGCGCTGCGGCTCTATCATGGCGAGCAGATCGGCCTTGCTTCGCTGTTCGCCGCCCTGTCTAGCCGGCCGGCCGAACTGCTGGCGCTGGGTTGTGGCCGGCTGGCGCCAGGCGCACCGGCCGATCTCGCTTTGATCGACATCGACGCGCCTTTCGTCGTCGACAAGCGCAAGCTCAAATCCCGTGCCAAGAACTCGCCCTTCGACGAGGCGCGGCTGCAAGGGATCGTCCAGGCGACCTTCGTCGGTGGCCGGGTGGTCTATCGCGGCGAACCCGCGTAAGTTCAACCAAGACGGGCAGGGGAGATTGCATGGCTGAGGCGTTCGCTTGGGCGTTTTCGGGGCCTATGGGCCTCGCCGCGCTCGTCCTCGGCTATCTCTTCGGCTCGATCCCGTTCGGCATCATCCTGACCCGGCTTGCCGGCGGCCCGGACCTGCGCACCATCGGCTCTGGCAATATCGGCGCGACCAATGTCTTGCGCACCGGCAATAAGAAACTGGCGGCGCTGACGCTGCTCGGGGACATGCTGAAGGGTACGGCGGCGGTCCTACTCGCCGGCTGGCTGCTCGGCGGCAAGGCGGCTGCGCTCGCCGCCGGCCTCGGCGCCTTCCTCGGCCATCTCTTCCCGGTTTGGCTCCGCTTCAAGGGCGGGAAAGGCGTCGCGACCTTCCTCGGCATCCTGATCGGGCTGAAATGGTCGATCGCGCTGATTTTCGCCGCGGTCTGGCTCAGCATCGCCTATCTGAGCAAGTACTCCTCGCTCTCGGCCCTGATCGCCAGCCTGCTGACGCCGCTGCTGCTCTGGTTCTGGGTGCGGGATGTCCAGATGGCCGGGCTGATGGCGATCCTCGCGCTGCTGCTCTGGTTCATGCATCGCGAGAACATCACGAGGCTGCTCTCGGGCCGCGAGGGCAAGATCGGACAGAAAGGCTGAATGGCGATGGCCGGTTTCGCTCTCGACGACCGGCAACGCCTCGATTGGCTCCGCCTGATCCGCAGCGAGAGCATCGGCCCGCGCACCTTTCGCACTTTGGTCAATCGCTTCGGCGGGGCAGCAGGCGCGCTCGACGCCTTGCCGGAGCTCGGCCGGCAGGCCGGACGGACGCTCAGGCTCTGCACCATCGCCGAAGCCGAGCGCGAGTTCGAGGCCCTGCGCCGGCGCGGCGCCCATCTGATCGCGCTCGGCGAAGCCGCTTATCCCGTGCCATTGCAAGCGATCGATTCGGCGCCGCCGCTGATCGCGATCGAGGGCGAGCCGGCGGTACTGAGTCGCCCCTGCGTCGCACTGGTCGGCTCGCGCAACGCCTCTGCCGCCGGGCTGAAATTCACCGCGACGCTGGCGCGGGAACTGGGCGAGGCCGGCTTCGTCGTCGTGTCGGGTCTTGCCCGAGGGATCGACACCTCGGCCCATCAGGCGAGCCTGGAGAGCGGCACGATCGCGGTACTCGCAGGCGGGCTCGACCAGGTTTATCCGCCGCAGAACATTTCCTTGCTCGATCGCATCCGCCCGCGTGGCGCGGCGCTGAGCGAGATGCCGCTCGGCTGGGTGCCGCGCGGGCGCGATTTCCCGAGGCGCAATCGCCTCGTCTCGGGGCTGGCTTTAGGGACGGTGGTCGTCGAGGCGGCGCGCAAATCCGGCTCGCTGATCACCGCGCGCTTTGCCAATGAGCAGGGCCGTCAGGTCTTCGCCGTGCCGGGTTCGCCGCTCGATCCACGGGCCGAGGGCGGCAACCACCTGATTCGCGAAGGCGCGATCCTCTGCGCAGAGACGGCCCATGTCGTCGACGTGCTGGCGCCGATGCTACGGCAGGGCGATCTATTCGGTCCTGTGCCTTTCCTTGCGCGCGAAGGGGGAGAGCCGCCTGCGCGTCAAGAGGCGCTCTGGGATGAACTCGACTTGCCGGAGGTGCTGCCGGCGCCGAAGCTCGAGCTCGAAAGCGAGTTTCCGCGGCGGCAGGACGTCGTTGCGGATGTCCCGCATCGACTCCTGCTCGATTTGATCGGCTCAGCTCCGATCGCGATGGATGATCTTGTTCGCGCCAGCGGCCGGCCTGCGCGCGAGGTCAGCCGCATCCTGCTCGAACTGGAGCTGGAGGGCGTTGTGCAGCGTCATGCCGGTGGTGCGCTCTCACGGTCGGGATGAGTAATCGCGGCCGACGATCAATCGACCATTTCGCCCCAGCGGTCGCGCTCTCGCTCGGCCTCCGCGGATGCGATTTCGAGGAGGGTGACGAGCAGGTCGAGATCGGCGGCGCGCGCCTGCGTGCCGAGCTCGGCGAGCATCGTCGTCGCCTTGACGGCAAGATCGCGCTGGAGCTCCCGTTGGCGGGCTCGTTTCTCGACGAGGAACTGCAGTGCCAGAGTTTCGGCTGCGCCGTGGACAAGCGGGGTTCGACAGGTCGCAAAAGTGCTGGGGGCGTAGGCGTCGGACGTCGGAGAAGCCGGCATGGGGCACTCCCTTTAGGTTGCTATCAAGCAATAATGCAACCTATAATTTAACATTCGGCAAAGGACATGCGAGCTAAGCTCCCCTGTTGGTATCGGTCACCTCACCCAGCTGAACAAGGCAGGTTCGGCGATTGATCGCAGCCTCCATCCGCGTCATGTCGACGAAGTAAGCGAGGCTGCTGAGTTGCGCCGCCCGTGCCATTGCGCCCAGCTCCACGCTGATGTCCTCGATATATGTAGCAACCTCAAGTTGCATTCGCGCCATCGCGTCCATGCTATGCGGGCCCGGTGAAACCCGCAGGCTCCGGCCGAGATCGGGCACTCGGGGCAAGCGATTGTCGTTCGGATAGATTTTATCCTCCTTGAGTCGCCGTGATGCTGCTTTTCTCATTTCGCCTGCCCTCGCGGTAGCGTCAGCCCGGGGGAACGAACCGGTTTTCGACAAGGCCTATTCTTGCTACTCGTCTTCGAATAATGCAATCACTGCGTGTATAAAATTTTCTTGCGGGGAACGTCTCCGCGATCGGCGCGTTTTTCCCGCGTCGCAATTTGGCCGCGATTGGTTCAGGCCCGGTTCAACCGAGGCGCGTTAAATCGAGCGGCAAGGCGAAATTTCGCCGAAAGGAGAATGCCATGTCAGTTTTCGGAAAGAGTCGCTTCCTGGTGACGCTCGCCGTCACCGGCAGTGTTCTGGCGGCGGGCCTGAGCCCCGTCATCGCCGGCGAGACTCGCCCGGTCGGCTTCGACAAGAGCCGTCTCGACGCGGCGCAGGTCGATTATTCGCAATACTATCGTCGCGGCTGGCGCGGGGGTAACCGGGGCGCTGCCATCGCGGCCGGCGTCGGTCTTGGTATCCTCGGCGCTGCTGCCATCGCGGCGAGCAGGCCCGCCTATGCCGAACCGGTTTATGGCTATGACAACGGCTATGGCTACGGGCCGCGCTATGTCTATGAAGAACCGGTCTATGTCGCGCCGCGCCGCTACTACGGCCCGCGCCATTACGGCTACTATCCGGACAACATCCGGGATCCGGCTGGCGGCAGCTATCGCTGAGTCCCGCCCGGACAATAGCCTTAATGAATTCCGAACGCCTGACGCCTAGGCTGCGAAGGGTCACTTCCGTCCATCGACGGTGGTGGCCCTTTTCGCCGCGCGCGGGAACAATCGGCTCCGAACCCGGAGCCGTCGCCTTGTCGACCTTGGAGAAAGACGATGAGACCTTCGCTCAAGATGCTGCTGTCCGGCTGCGGTGCGGTCGCCCTGGCGGTGCTCTGCTCCGGTACGGCAATGGCCCAGTACTACAATGACGGCTACGGCCGCCGTTACGAACGCCCTGGCCATGATCGCGGTTATGATCGTGGCTACGACCGGGGCTACGATCGGCGACGTTACGACGACCGGCGTTATGGCGGCGACTATCGGCGTGGGCCCGATCCTCGCAATCCGCTCGCCGGGATGAGCATCGAAGATCAGAAGCGGGCGATCAAGAACCATCGCCGGGCGCAGAAGAAGGCGTTCAAGAACGGCTACATCATGCCCTAGCCTTGGTCGTCCTCCGGCTCGCCCGCCTCCGATTCGAGGCGGCCGAGCCGGTCGAGCGCGCCCTGCAGGATATAGGCTGCCGCCATCTTGTCGACGACGGCAGCCCGCCGGGCGCGCGAGGCGTCGGCATCGAGCAAGGTGCGGGTGACGGCGAGCGTCGACATCCGCTCGTCCCAGAACACGATCGGCAGCGCCGTGAGCGGCGCGAGATTGCGCACGAAGGCGCGGGTCGACTGCACCCGCGGCCCCTCCGTCCCGTCCATGTTGAGCGGCAGGCCGATCACGAGCCCGGCGATCGCATGGGTCTGTGCCACCTTGAGCAGCGCGGCTGCATCCTGCTTGAATTTCACGCGTTGGATCGTTTCCAGGGGCGTCGCGATCCGGCGCTCGACATCGGACAGAGCGAGCCCGATCGTCTTGGTGCCGAGGTCCAGCCCGAGCAGGCGTGCGTGCTCGGGCAGAGCGACGAAATGATCCAGGGCGACGAGATTGCTCATCTGCCGCCGGTAGCATGGGCCGCCCGCATAGGCGAGCGGCTCAGCCAACTCTAATTGGCGTTCTGTGGCGTCAGCCCGGCGGCTTTCAGCGCCGCTCCCCATTTGGCGACCTCGGCGGCGAAGCGCTTGCCATGGGCTTCCCGCGTCCATTCCGCCGTCGGGAAGGCGCTGGTGCCGACCGCCTTGAAGCGCTCGAGCACGGCCGGGTCCTTCAGCGCCGCCTGCAAGGCGCCGTTCAGCTTGTCGAGTGCGGCTGCCGGCGTGCCCTTGGGGGCGTAGAGCCCGTGCCAGATCGTCATGTCGATCTCGGTGCCGGCCTCGCGCGATGTCGGCACGTTCGGCAGCACGCCGAGGCGCTCCGGCGAGGTCACGGCATAGGCGCGGATCTTGTCGGACTGGATTTGCGGCACTGCCGTGGTCGACTGGTCGCAGAGCACGTCGACCTGGCCGCCGACAAGGTCGTTCATCGCCGGCCCCGTGCCGCGATAGGCGACCTGGGCGAGCTTGACGCCGAGCGCCTGCGAGATCAGCACGGCGCACAGATGTGCGTTGGAGCCGACACCGGCATGGGCGACGGTGAGCTTCTCGGCCTGCTGCTTGGCGTAGGGGAAGAAGGCCTTGCCGTCGACCGGCGGCAAAGCGAGCTTGCCGGCGATCACCATCGGGCCGGTATTGACCAGGCCGACCGGCGCGAAAGCGGTCGAGGTGTCGTAGCCGAGATTGCTGTAGAGCGCTGGTGCCGCGGCGAGCGCGAGATGGTGGATCAGCACAGTGTGGCCGTCCGCCTCTGCTGAGACCAGGCGCTTCGCGCCGGCCGTGCCGCCGGCGCCGGCGATGTTCTCGACGACGACCTGCTGGCCAAGGGTGCGGCCCATATGCTCGCCGAGCAGGCGGGCGATCACATCGCTGGGCCCGCCGGCGGCGAAGGGCACTATCAGCGTGATCGGCTTGCTCGGAAAATTCTGCGCCAGGGCGGGTGTGGCTAGTCCCAGCAGGGCCAGCCCTGTGAGGGCGCCGCGGCGCGTCATGAGGAATCTGCGGAAATGCGCGATCATTCGTTTCCTCCAGTAGGGCGGCCGCTCTGCGTCGGCTTGGTCGAAATCTCGTGGCTCTTCGGTCCTCGAGTTTGGTTCGCTCGATTTCGAGCGGAACTATAGAAATCGATGGCAGCGCATTGATCTTGCGTCGATCGCAATCGATCGACGTTCGGTCATGCGTGAAACGGTGAGCGCGGCTAGCGCAGGTCCGACAGATAGTGAACCTCCTCGGTCAGACACAGGCTGAGCCTGTGCTCGACAGGCGTGCCATCGAGCGACAGGGCGATACGGTCGATCTGCAGGGCCGGTCCGCCAGCCGCGGCTCCGAGCGCGGCAGCGTCCTCGGCCGAGAGCGCCACCGCCTTCAGCCGCTCACGCGCATTGGCGATGGTAATGCCGTAGTGCCCCGCATACAGGCTGTAGAGATTGTTCGGGATCGGCCCGCTCTCCAGCCCCGGGAAGAGGGCTTGCGGCAGGCTGACCGTCTCGACGATCAGTGGCGCACCGTCGAAGGAGCGCTGGCGCCGGATTCGGATGATGGGGGCAGCCTCCTGCAGGTCCAGCGCCGTACGTTCCGTGTCGTCAGCCGGCCCCGTCGTCACCGAGAGCACGACGCTGTCGGGAAAGCGCGGTGCACCCTGGTCCGGCGCCAGCTTGAAGAACTGGAACAGGATGCGGCGCTCGTCATGCTCGGCGACGAAGGTGCCACGGCCCTGGCGCCGCACGACGAGATTCTCGGCCGCGAGCTCGTCGAGCGCCTTGCGCACCGTGCCCTGGCTGACGCCGATCTCGGCGGCGAGTTGGCCCTCACTCGGCAGAACCGCGCCGGGCGCCCAGACACCATCCATCAGCCGGCGCACGAAGATCGCCTTCACCTGGCGATAGAGCGGCCGGAAGCCCAGCGTCTCCGGCGTGTCGGGTTCGCGGGGCCGCCCTGCGATTTCGAGCTTGTGCACACTCATATGTCTTATATAAGACTTGGGCGCAGCCACGTCGAGCCCGATTTCTTGGAAGCGGGTGACGGTGTGAGAGATCACAGGAAACGGTCGGGGATATCAGCCATGAGCAAGCCGCATCTGCTGGTGCACGAGACAAAGGACACGGTCGGCGTCGTTGTCGTCGAGGGGCTGAAGGCCGGGACCGACATGCTCGGTGTCGTCACGCACGACAATTCCGACTTCCGCCTGACGGCCAAGATGGACATCCCGATCGGCCACAAGGTCGCGCTCAAGGACATCAAGAAGGGCGACACGATCTGGAAGTACGGCCAGGACATCGGCAAGGCGATCGCCGATATCGCCAAGGGCGAGCATCTCCACGTCCACAACGTCAAGACCAAGCGCTGGTGAGCGCAGGTCTTCGCCGATCACGTCACGAGGCTCCCGTCAGGTCGAGCCCGCAACCGTCCAGGAAACGCCCATGTCCTCCATCGTCGCCAATTTCGACCTCGTCAAAGGCAAGCTCGCCAAGGTGAAGGGCCGCAAGATCGAGGCGCCCGAGTTCAAGACGCCCTTCGTCAAGCGCCCGACCGGCCGCAGCCTCGATTCCTTCATGGGTTGGCGCCGCGAGAACGGCCGCGTCGGCGTGCGCAACCATGTGCTGCTGCTGCCGCTCGACGACCTCTCCAACGCCGCCTGCGAGGCCGTCGCCAACAATATCAAGGGCACGCTGGCGATCCCGCATGCCTATGGCCGCCTGCAGTTCGGCGAGGACCTGGAGGTCCATTTCCGCACGCTGATCGGCACCGGCTCGAACCCGAACGTCGCGGCGGTGGTCGTCATCGGCATCGAGGATGGCTGGACCAAGCGCGTCGTCGACGGCATCGCCAAGACCGGCAAGCCGGTGGTCGGCTTCGGCATCGAGGGCCATGGCGACATCGCCACCATCGCCAAGGCCTCCTATGTCGCCAAGGAGTTCGTACAATGGGCGACCGAGCTGCAGCGCGTGAAGTGCGGCATCGAGGAGCTCTGGGTCTCGACCAAATGCGGTGAGTCGGACACCACCACCGGCCTGTCCTCCTGCCCAACCGTCGGCAACATGTACGACAAGTGGATCCCGCGCGGCGTCTACGGCGTCTTCGGCGAGACCTCCGAGATCACCGGCGCCGAGCACCTCTGCAAGGCGCGCGCGGCGACGCCGGAGGTCGGCGAGCGCTGGTACAAGATGTGGAAGGCCTATCAGGACGACGTCATCGAGGCCCACAAGACGGACGACCTCTCCGATTCGCAGCCGACCAAGGGCAACATCGCCGGCGGCCTGACCACGATCGAGGAGAAGGCGCTGGGCAACCTCGAGAAGATCGGCCGCGAGTGCAAGTTCATCGACATCCTGGAGCCGGCGCAGGCGCCTTCGAGCGGCCCGGGCCTCTACTACATGGATACCTCCTCGGCCGCGGCCGAATGCGTTACCCTGATGGCTGCCGGCGGCTATGTCGTGCACACCTTCCCGACCGGGCAAGGCAACGTCATCGGCAACCCGATCGTCCCGGTCATCAAGATCACCGGCAATCCGAAGACCATGCGCACCATGCCCGAGCACATCGACGTCGACGTTTCCGGCATCCTGCGGCGCGATCTCACCATCCCGCAGGCCGGCGACGCGCTGATCGAGAACATCGTGCGCACCGCGAATGGCCGCCTCACGGCGGCCGAGGCGCTGGGCCATCGCGAGTTCTCGATGACCAAGCTATACCGCAGCGCCTGAGCACCTGCGTCTCCGGGCGCGACGAGGCGAAAGACGTGTCGGACAGCATCGTTTCATTGCATGAGCCGGGGCGGGCAGTCTTGCCCGCCTATGTCCGTGCCCTGGAGGCGGGCTGGTCGCCGAACACGATGCGCGATGTCGCGCCGGAGCAGCTCGCCGCGATCGCGGCTGATCCGGATGCCTTCCTGTTCGGTCTCAACGGGCGCGGCGGCAAGATTCGCCTGCATGACGGCAGCGAGGTCGATCGCCTGCCGGGCATCATCCGCTGGATCATCGCGGCTCGCGGGCCGGAGAGTCAGTTCGTCGGCAGCATCAACCTGCGCTGGCAGGAGGATGCGTCCGGTAAACCGATCACGGAGCTGCCGCCCCATGTGCTCGGCCATGTCGGCTACACCATCCTGCCGGACCATGCCGGGCGCGGCTATGCCAGCGCCGCGCTGGCGGCCGTGCTGGGCGAGGCCCGCACCATCGGGCTGCCCTTCGTCAGGATCACCTGCGATGCCGATAATGCGGCCTCGCGACGGATCATCGAGAAGAATGGCGGGCGTTTCGTCGAGAGTTTCGTCGCTCCGTTCTACGGACCCGGGGAGCGGCTGATGTACCGGATCGATTTGCAATCATGACCGAAGCAGCCGTCCCGCGCCTGGCGAAAGGCCTCGGCCCGCTCCTGCCGGGCCTCGCGCTCTCGGCGGCGGTAGCGATCGCCTCCGTCCTGGCCGAGCCCGTGTTGAAGCAGCTCGCCGGCGGGCGCGTCGGCATTCCGGCGGTGGTGATCGCGCTGGTGATCGGCGTGGCGCTGCATCCGGTCGCGAACACGCAGCGCTTCCTCCCCGGCATGACCTTCTGCGTCAAGAAACTGCTGCGCTGGGCGATCGCGCTACTCGGCCTCAGGGTCGCGCTCGGCGACATCATCGCGCTCGGCCTGGGCACGGCTGCGCTCGTCATTGTCTCGATGGTTGCGACCGTCGTCGCCGGCTTCGCGTTGGCGCGCCTGCTTGGCCGCGAGCCCGGAGTAGGCGCCCTCGGTGGCGTCGCCACCGCTGTCTGCGGCGCCTCGGCCGCGCTCGCCACCGCGACAGTGGTGCCGGATTATCGCGACAAGGCCGCCGACACCGCCTTCACCGTGATCGCGATGAACGTCCTCTCGACGATCGCGATGCTGGCCTATCCGCTGCTCTGCGTCTGGCTCGGCCTCTCGCAGCAGCAGACCGGCGTGATGCTGGGCGCGACCATCCACGACGTCGCGCAGGTCGTCGGCGCAGGCCAGGCGGTCTCGGACGAGGCGGCGAATGCGGCTGTCATCGTCAAGCTCTTCCGGGTCTTCCTGCTGCTGCCCGCGGTGCTGATCGTCGGCTGGTGGCTGACGCGGCATGGCGAGAGCCATGGCGACGCCAAGGTGCCGGTCCCGGTCTTCGCCTTCGTCTTCCTCGTCATGTGCGTGGTGAATAGCGTGCTGAGCACGCAGTCCGGGCTCGCTGGGGTCTACCTGCCGATCCGCGACATCCTGCTCGAAGTCTCGCGCTGGGGCCTGCTGATCGCCATCGCAGCGCTCGGCCTCGGCACCTCGATCGCGGCGATGGCCCGGCTCGGCTGGCGGCATCTTGCCGTGGTCACGGGCACCAGCCTCGTCATCCTCGTCGTCGCCACGGGCGGGATCATCCTGCTCGGTTGAGCGACCCATCACAGCGGAAACAGCCATGACCGAGATCGTCATCACCGAATTCATGGACGAGGCGGCGGTGGCGACGCTGAAGGCGCGCTACAGTGTGCACCATGACCCCGAGCTCTTCGGCAAGCCGGACGAGCTCGCGACGCTGGTCGCCGACATCCCGGCATTGATCGTGCGCAACCAGACGCAGGTTCGCGGCGCGCTGCTGGCCGGCGCGAAGAACCTCAAGGTCGTCGGCCGGCTCGGCGTCGGGCTCGACAATATCGACATGGAAGCCTGCTCGGCGCGCGGCATCAAGGTTTTCCCGGCGACCGGCGCCAACAGCCTGTCTGTGGTCGAGTACGTGATCGGCACGGCGATGACGCTGCTGCGCGGCGCCTATTTTGCCAATGCCGCCATGCTCGCCGGCGAATTCCCCAAGACCAGGCTGATCGGCCGCGAGATCGCCGGCAAGCGCATGGGCCTCGTCGGTTTCGGCTCGATCGCCCGCGATGCGGCGCGGCATGCCAGGGCGCTCGGCATGACCGTCGCCGCCTATGACCCTTATGTTCCCGCTGGCGATGCCTGGCAGGGCATCGAGCAACTCGAGCTCGACGCTTTGCTGTCGACGTCCGACGTGATCTCGATCCATCTGCCGCTGACGCCTGAGACGCGCGGGCTGATCGGCGAAGCGGCCTTCGCGAAGATGAAGCCCGACGCCATCCTGATCAACGCCGCGCGCGGCGGCATCATGGATGAGGCAGCTCTGGTCGCGGCGCTCAAGGGCGGGCGCCTCGGCGGTGCGGCGCTCGACGTCTTCGAGCAGGAGCCGCTCAAGGCCGATGGCGCGAAACTCTTCGCCGGCACGCCCAATCTGATCCTGACCCCTCACATTGCCGGCAATACGGTGGAATCGAACGGGCGCGTCTCCGGTCTCGTGGCCGAGCGGGTGATGGCGGCTCTGGAGGGCAGGGCGTGACGAAGCTCTCGCTGGAAGCGGCCGAGCAGAAGGTCGCGGAGCTCTTCATCGAGGCCGGCGCCTCGCCAGCCAACGCGGCGTCCGTCGCGCTCGCGCTGGTCATGGCCGAGGCGGATGGGCTCAAGGGCCACGGCCTCTCGCGGGTGCCGACCTATATTTCCATGCTGCGCTCCGGCAAGATCGACGGCCAGGCCGTGCCGATCGCAAAGCAGCCCAAGCCCGGCATATTGGCGATCGACGCCGCCCACGGCTTCGCCTATCCGGCGATCGATCTTGCCGTGATCGAACTGCCCGAAATCGCCCGCAAGCAGGGCATCGCTGCAGCCCCGATCCGGCGCTCGAACCATTGCGGCGCCGCGGGCCTTCATGTCGAGCGGCTGGCCGAGCAGGGCCTCGTCGCACTGCTCTTCGCCAACACGCCCGGCGCGATGGCGCCCTGGGGTGGCGCGAAGCCGGTCTTCGGCACCAACCCGATCGCTTTCGCCGCGCCGCTGGCCGGCCGCGAGCCGCTGGTGATCGACATGGCGCTGTCCAAGGTCGCGCGTGGCCCGATCGTCGCGGCGAAGCAGAAGGGCGAGGCGATCCCCGAAGGCTGGGCGCTCGACGCCGCCGGCAGGCCGACGACCGATCCGGCGGCGGCGATCGCGGGCACTATGGTGCCATTGGGCGACGCCAAGGGCGCGACGCTCGCCATGATGGTCGAGATCCTCGCTGCCGCGCTGGTCGGCACCCATTTCGCCTTCCAGGCCTCGTCCTTCCTCGACGACCAGGGCGGCCCGCCCGACACCGGCCAGCTCATCCTCGCCATCGACCCGGCGAGCATGGGCGGCAACTGGTTCGCCGAGCGGATGAAGCTGCTGACCCATGCGATCGAGGCGCAGCCGGGCACGCGTTTGCCCGGCATGCGGCGCTATGCTTTGCGGGCCAAGGCACGGGCGGAGGGGATCGATGTCGCGCTCTGAAAAAGGCGCGTCATGCTCGGGCTTTGACCCGAGCATCTCTGGCCGGAAGAGGCTCCGATAAGCTCCTTCTCGTCAGGAGAATCTCGGGTCTGGGCTTCGCTGCGCCCGAGAATGATGGCGAAGCTCTTAGGCAAAATCGAATCTATCAACATCGACAAGCCCTTTGTCGGTGATCTTGAGATGCGGGATCACCGGCAGGGTCAGGAAGGCGACCTGCAGGAAGGGTTCGGCCAGCACGACGCCGAGCGCCTTCGCCGCTGCACGCAACCCTTCCAGCCCATGCCGCACCGTCTCGAACGGCTGGTCGCTCATCAGCCCGGCGACCGGCAGCGCCAGCTCGGCCACGACGTTGCCGCCATCGGCCACGGCGAAGCCGCCGCCGGTCTCGATCAGCCGGTTGGCAGCCGCCGCCATCGAGGCTTCGTCGACGCCGACGACGCAGAGATTATGGCTGTCATGGCCGACCGAGGAGGCGATGGCGCCGTGCGTCATGCCGAAGCCATGGACGAAGCCTGAAGCGATGCCGCCATTGCGGCCATGACGCTCGATCACCGTGACCTTGACGGCATCCTGATCGAGATCGGGCAAGGCGAGGCCGTCGCGCGCAGGCAGGCGCATGGACAGCCGCTCGGTGATGATGCGGCCGGGCACGACGCCGATCACCGGCGTCTGCCCCTCGCGCGCCTTCACGGCGAAGTCTTCCGGCGCGAGCTTGCGGCTGCGGACGCTGGCGAGGCCGACCGGCGGAACCGTCGTCCTGTCGGCGAACAGGGCATCCTCGACCAGCCTGCCGCCGGCGAAGACCTGCTTGACGCGGCAGGCGGCGAGATCCTCGACCAGCACGATGTCGGCGCGCTTGCCGGGGCCGATCAAGCCGCGATCGAACAGGCCGAAATTCCGCGCCGCCGACAGGCTTGCCGTCCGGTAGGTCGCGAGAATGTCCGCGCCGTGGGCGATCGCGGTGCGGATCATGAAATCGAGATGGCCTTCCTCCGCGATGTCCAGCGGATTGCGGTCGTCGGTGCAGAAGGCGAGGAAGGGCGAGGCGTCGCGGGTGATCAGCGGGATCAGCGCGTGCAGGTCCTTCGAGACCGAGCCCTCGCGGATCAGAATCGCCATGCCCTTGGCAAGCTTTTCGCGCGCCTCGTCCGCGGTCGTGGTCTCGTGGTCGGTGCGGATGCCGGCGGAGAGATAGCCGTTGAGGTCGAGCCCGCGCACCAGCGGCGCATGGCCGTCGATATGCCGGTGCGAGAACGCCTCGAGCTTGGCGAGGCAGCCGGGATCGCGATGCAGCACGCCGGGAAAGTTCATGAACTCGGCAAGGCCGATCACCTTGGGATGGTCCATGAACGGGGTGAGGTCGGCGGCTTCCAGTGCCGCGCCCGCCGTCTCCAGATGCGTCGCCGGCACGCAACTCGAGAGCTGCACGCGCAGATCCATCCGCATCGCCTGCGCGCATTCGAGGAAATAGCGGATGCCCTCGGCGCCGAGCACATTGGAGATCTCGTGCGGGTCGGAGATCGCGGTGGTGACGCCGTGCGGCAGGACGCAGCGCTCGAATTCGAGCGGCGTCACCAGCGAGGATTCGACATGGAGATGCGTGTCGATGAAGCCGGGCACCGCGATCAGGCCTTTGGCGTCGAAGCTCTTCTTGCCCTCGTAGCGGCCATGGGTTCCGACGATCGTGTCGCCGCAGAGGGCGATGTCGGTCGGGGCGAGGTCGCCCGTGACGAGGTCGAACAGCTTTGCGCCGCGAATGACGAGATCGGCCGGCTCGTCGCCCCGTCCTTGCGCGATCCGGCGGGCGAGGGTGGCTGCGTCGGTCATGGAAAACCCTTTCGATCAAAAAGCGGTGGTCGTCCCGGGCGACCGAAGGGAGACCCGGGACCCATGCCGGAACATCGATCCAGGGAAGCTCGATTTTGTCGGCGGAGAAGCTAGTCTCGCCATGGTCAGGCATGGGTCCCGGGTCTGCGCTTCGCTCCGCCCGGGACGACTCGGATATTGGGTACGACTATGTGGCTCTACATTCTGGCGAGCCAGAAGAATGGCACATTGTATGTCGGCGTCACGAAATCCCTGTCGAAACGCGTTGAAGAGCATCGCGACGGTCGAGGTTCCGAGTTCGCCCGGCGTTATGGCGTCATGCGGCTCGTCTACGCTGAACCCTTCGCCGATCCCAATGATGCGATCGCGCAGGAGAAGCGTGTGAAACATTGGCGCCGCGCCTGGAAAATCGTCCTGATCGAACGCGCCAATCCCGACTGGAACGATCTCTATCCGACCACCCATCTCGATTGAGCCGCTCAGCCCGGCTATACCCTGCCGGCACAGCCTTTTCGCGGAGACCATCATGCAGCTCACCTGGTTCGGCCATTCGGCGTTTCGGCTCGACCTGCCCGGCGCCTCGGTCCTGATCGATCCGTTCTTCACCGGCAATCCTGCTTTCGAGGGCGATGTCGCAGTGGCCGGCAAGGGCGTCAGCCATATCGTCGTCACCCATGGCCATGGCGACCATGTCGGCGACACGCTCGCCATCGCCGCCGCGAACGACGCCACCGTCATCACCAATTACGATCTCTGCATGCACCTCGCCTCGAAGGGACTGAAGACATTCCAGCCGATGAACACAGGCGGCACCGTCGATCTCGGCGCCTTCTCGGTGACGCTGGTCCGCGCCGACCACTCTGCCGGCATGGGCGAGGCGGGCGTGGCCGTCCCGGTCGGCAACGCCAATGGCGCGATCATCAAGGCCCCCGGTGAGAAGACGCTCTGGCACATGGGCGACACCGACATCTTTTCCGACATGGCCCTCCTCGCCGAGATCCACGGGGTCGAGGCCTGCATCTGTCCGATCGGCGATCGCTTCACCATGGGCGCCAGGACCGCGGCGCTGGCGATGACCCGCTTCGTCAAGCCCAAGCTCGCCATCCCCTGCCACTACGGCTCCTTCCCGATCATCGCCCAGGATGCAGCGGTCTTCGTCGAGGGGCTGAAGGGCAGCGGCGTCGAGGCGCTGGTGCCGGAGAAGGGCAAGGCGGTCACGGTCTGACGCCACTATCGTTGTGAGCTGCGTGCAGTCAGCGGGCCGCAAGTAAGTGCTGACTTACTGGCGGTCCGCGCGCTATAGCGCTGGCGAACAATTACCGGCGCCGTTGCGCCAATCCCGTTAGGAGCCCGCCCATGTCGGTCGACGCCGCCACCGTCAAACGCGTCGCGCATCTCTCGCGCATCGCCGTCGATGATGCGGATGTGCCGAAGCTGCAAGGCGAGCTCAACGCCATCCTCGGCTTCGTCGAGCAGCTCAACGAGGTCGACGTCTCCGGCGTCGAGCCGATGACTTCGGTCACGCCGATGGCGATGAAGAAGCGCCAGGACGTGGTCAACGACGGCGAGATCGCCGACGAGATCGTCGCCAATGCGCCGGCCTCCGAGGACAATTATTTCATGGTGCCGAAGGTGATCGAATGAGCGCGTAACGCGCTCATTCGATCATCCTCGGACGTGCGGAGCACGATCCGGGGATCTCCTGCCGCTTGCCAGAACCGGACCTTTCCCGTGACCGATCTCACCCGCCTGACCCTGACCGAAGCCCGCGAGGGGCTGAAGGCCAAGCAGTTCTCCGCCACCGAACTTGCCAAGGCGCATATCGCCGCCGTCGAGCAGGCGCGCGCGCTCAACGCCTATGTGCTGGAGACCCCCGAGCATGCGCTGAAGCAGGCCGCCGCCTCCGACGAGAAGCTCGCCAAGGGCGAGGCCGGCCCGCTCGAAGGCCTGCCCCTCGGCATCAAGGACCTGTTCGCGACCAAGGGCGTGCGCACCACGGCCTGCTCGCGCATCCTCGGCAATTTCGTGCCGCCTTATGAATCGACCGTCTCGTCGCAGCTCTGGCGCGATGGCGCCGTCATGCTCGGCAAGCTCAACAATGACGAGTTCGCCATGGGCTCGTCGAACGAGACCTCGGCTTTCGGGCCGGTGGTCAACCCCTGGCGTCGGGAGGGTTCCAATGTTGGGGCAGGGGCTGCTGGCGCGATCGAGGGCAACCACTTAGTGCCCGGCGGGTCTTCTGGCGGCTCGGCCGCGGCCGTCGCCGCGCATCTCTGCCTCGCCGCGACCGCAACCGACACCGGCGGCTCGATCCGCCAGCCGGCGGCCTTCACCGGCACGGTCGGCATCAAGCCGACCTATGGCCGCTGCTCGCGCTGGGGCATCGTCGCCTTCGCCTCCTCGCTCGACCAGGCCGGGCCGATCGGCAAGACCGTGCGCGACTGCGCCGTGATGCTGCGTTCAATGGCCGGTCACGACCCGAGGGACACCACCTGCGTCGACCGGCCGGTGCCGGACTACGAGGCCTCGGTCGGCCGCTCGATCAAGGGCATGAAGATCGGCATTCCGAAGGAATATCGGCTGGAAGGCCTCAACGCCGAGATCGACGCGCTCTGGCAGCAGGGCATCGACTGGCTGAGGGCCGCCGGCGCCGAGATCGTCGAGATTTCGCTGCCGCACGCCAAATACGCGCTGCCGGCCTATTACATCGTCGCGCCGGCCGAGGCCTCGTCCAACCTCGCCCGTTACGACGGCGTCCGCTACGGCCTGCGCGAGCAGGGCCGCGACATCATCGAGATGTATGAGAAGACCCGCGCCGCCGGCTTCGGCGCCGAGGTCAAGCGCCGCATCATGATCGGCACCTATGTGCTGTCCTCGGGCTACTACGACGCCTATTACCTGCGCGCCCAGAAGGTGCGTACGCTGATCAAGCGCGACTTTGAAGCTGTCTACGACCAGGGCATCGATGCCGTGCTGACGCCGGCGACGCCGTCCTCCGCCTTCGGCATCGGCGAGAAGGGCTCGTCCGACCCGGTCGAGATGTATCTCAACGACGTCTTCACGGTGACGGTGAACATGGCCGGCCTGCCGGGCATCGCCGTGCCGGCGGGGCTCGACAGCCAGGGCCTGCCGCTTGGCCTGCAGCTGATCGGCCGTCCGTTCGACGAGGAGACCTTGTTCTCGCTCGGCCAGGTCATCGAGGAAGCCGCCGGCCGCTTCCCGGTGGGCGAGCGCTGGTGGGCGTGAGAAGGCTCTAACTGCCTCCCATCCCGTTGGTCATCCCGGACGCAGCGAAGCGGGAATCCGGGATCCATTCCGGAGCCTTTCCGATTGAGGTTCCGGAATGGGTCCCGGGTCTCCCTCCGGTCGCCCGGGACGACCCGGAGAGGGTGGATTCTAAGTTCAGCCGGCCCGAGCTGATCGGTCGCATTCCGATTCCTGATTTCCCGGCCGCCGCTTCCGGTGTCAGTCTTTGCCGACAAGCCGGAGATCGCCATGCCGTCCTATCCGTTCGAGACCGTCGACGTCTTCACCGACACCCGCTTCGGCGGCAATCAGCTCGCCGTCTTCACCGATGCACGCGGGCTCTCGGATGCCGAGATGCAGGCGCTGGCGGCGGAGATGAACTATAGCGAGACCACCTTCGTGCTGCCGCCGCGCGATCCGGCCAACACGGCGCGCGTCCGCATCTTCCATCGCACCGCCGAGATGCCTTTCGCCGGCCATCCCAATGTCGGCACCGCCTGCGTCCTCGCCGGCCATGGCCGCGACAGCGACGGCATCCTGCTGTTCGAGGAAATGGCGGGGCTCGTCGAGGTCCGGGTCGCCCGCGATGGCACAGGACTGGTGACAGGCGCGACCATCGCCGCGCCGCAGGCTCTCTCGCTCGGTATCCAATTGCCGCCCGATGCGATCGCCGCCTGCGCCGGCCTTCAGGCGCAGGACGTGCTCACCGGCCGCCATCCGCCGCAGCAGGCCTCGGTCGGCGTCAACTTCGTCCTCGTCGAGCTCACGCCGGAAGCGCTGACGCGGGCGACGCCGGATATCGCCGCCTATCGCCGGCTCGAACAGGCCAACCCGGCTCTCGAAGGCCGTCTGTCGATCTTCTTCTACGCTTGGGATGGCGACAGGGTCCGCGCCCGCATGTTCGCGCCGCTCGCGGGCACCTGGGAGGACCCCGCGACCGGCAGCGCCAGCGCGACGCTGGCAGCTCTCACCCTGTTGCTTTCCGACAAGGACAGCATCGCCTTCGAGATCGCGCAAGGCGTCGAGATGGGGCGGCCGAGCCTGCTGCAGGTCACGGCGCGGCGCGTCGATGGCGAGATCCGCGCCACCGTCGGCGGCGGCTGCGTGCCGGTTCTGCGCGGTGAGGCGACGGTCTAAAGATTGCTCGTCATGTTCGGGCTTGACCCGAGCATCCCATGCAGGACGAGGGCCTGTCAGCGCGCTCTGGTCCTGAGATTCTCGGGTCTGCGCTTCGCTTCGCCCGAGAATGACGCGGTTGTTAGCCGAGCCCGAGCTCCGCGCGAACCTTCCTTGTCAGCCCGGCCGCGACCAGCCGATGGCTCTCGCGCAGATAGTCGCGAAAGGCATCATCCGGCAGGCCTTCGTCGGAGAAGCGCTGGATCCACTTCATCCCGCGCGAAGCGAGATAGGGCGCGGGCCTACAGCCGGGCGCGTCGCGCAGCATCTCATAGGCGACGGCTGAGCATTTGAACGAGACGAACAGCATCCCCTCGGCATCGTCGCGGCCGAGGGCGAATACCTTGCCGCCGACCTTCCAGACATCGGCCCCACCCCATTGCACGACATGGCTGGTCGCGGGCAGGGCGGCGCAGAAGGCGTTGTATTCGGCGAGGGTCATGTCGTCCTGCTGTCGCGAGTCGCTCTGTCGGGTCACTTGATATCCTGATCGCAGCGGCCGCGTGTCCGGAGCGGGCGACCCGATCCGCTAGCGCTGCCAGAAGCGCTTGGCGATCTCGGTTTCGACCTGCTGTTTCGTGAGGCCGATATCCTTTAGCAGGTGCGGGTTCTCCTGCGCCATCTGCGCCAGCTTCCAGCGCGTGCGGATGCGCTCGCGCCAGATCGCCAGCAGGCCCTGCGGGGCAGCCTGGTCTGAATTCGACGCGAGCGTGGGAGCATCGTGCATGGCAGCCTCCCGTGGTTCAGGCGCAAGCGGCGCCCCGAGTGAAGGGAGGTTCCGTTCTGCTCGATGCAGGCGGCGCGGTCCTTAAGCCCATGCGAAGAGTTCCAAAAACTTCCAAAGGAGCTATGGATTCAGCCTATGCAGGGAGCGCGCTTCGCCTTTGGACCGTTCGTGCTCGATCCGAGCGCGGGAACGCTCCTCGAGAACGGAGTCCCTGTCGCTGCCAGCTACCGCGGCCTGAAGCTGCTCGCGGCGCTCGTGGGACGTCCTGGCGACATCCTGAGCAAGGCCGAGCTGCTGGAGGCCGCCTGGCCGGGCATGGCCGTCGAGGAAGGCAATCTCACCGTACAGATCGCACAACTGCGTAAGCTGCTCGGCGAGCCCGCAAATGGTGGTGATTGGATCGTCACGGTACCGCGTGTCGGCTACCGCTTCGCCGGACTGGTCGAACAACTGGGCAGTGCGAGGCGAGAGCCCTTGCCGCTGCCGAGCAAGCCGTCGATCGTCGTGCTGCCCTTCTTCAATGTCAGCAGCGATCCCGGGCAGGAAAGCTTTGCGGACGGACTGACCGAGGACCTGATCACCGACCTGTCGAGGACCGCGGAACTGTTCGTCATCGCCCGCAATTCGGCCTTCGCCTACAAGGGCAAGGCGAGGGAGGTGCGCGAGATCGCCGAGGAACTCGGCGTGCGCTACCTGCTGGAAGGAAGCGTCAGGCACGCTGCCGGGCGGGTTCGCATCAACGCCCAGCTCGTCGATTCGCTGACCGGCGATCATCTCTGGGCCGAACGCTTCGATCGCGAGCTGGGCGACATCTTTACGGTGCAGGACGAGGTCACCGCCAGGATCGTCCAGGCTTTGCTGGGTCGCCTGCGCACACCGCCGCCGAGGCAGCGACCGAAATGCCTCGAAGCCTACGATCTCTGCGTGCGGGCGCGCCGGCTTATGGACGACACGCCGCAGGCAGCGCAGGAGGCGCACCTGCTGCTGACGCGCGCAATTTCGCTCGATCCGGACTATGCCGAGGCCTATCGCTGGCTCGCCTTGAACCACTGGATGGGCTGGGTGCATTCTGGCGGGCCGAGCGAGGCCTCCCGCGGCACCGCCCTTGAACTGGCGCGCAAGGCCGTCGCGCTGGACCCCGGCGATGCCGGCTGCCGTTGGTCTCTCGCCTATCTGCTCGCCTATGAACGGAGCTTCGCTGAAGCGGATGCGGAATTCGCTCGGGCGATCGAGCTCGATCCGAACGAAGCCGATGCATGGGCAGCGCTCTCCGATATCACTGTGCTGGCCGGGCGGGTCGAGGAGGGCCTCGAGCATATTCGCAAGGCTTTCCGGCTGAACCCGTTTCCGGCGAGCTGGTATTATCTACCGCTTGGGCAGGCTCTCTACGCCGCCGGCGAGCATCAAGCCGCCGTCGCGGCGCTGCGCCGGGACGACACGCATCGGACCAGCTCGCGCCGATTCCTGGCGGCGAGCCTGGCTCAGATCGGGCAGCTTGATAAGGCGCGTGCCGAGGCCGAGCTCTTCCTCGTCGGCAATCCGGATTTCAGTATTCGCCATTGGGCGGCAATGGAGCCGTTCCGTGACAATGCGCTGCGTGAGCGCTTCGTCGAGGGTTTCCGCAAGGCTGGCTTGCCGGAGTGACGGAACCAGTCCGACCGGGCATGGTTGATCTGCCGCTCAGGAGCGCGAGGCGACGATGAAACTCTCAGGCGGCTGCAATTGCGGGCAGGTTCGCTACGAGCTCGACGGCGAGCCGATCCGCGTCGGCATCTGCCATTGCGAGACCTGCCGGAAGGGTTCGGGCTCGGCCTTTTCCTATTTCGGCATCTGGCCGAAGGCCAGCGTTACCTGGTCTGGAGAACTTGCATCCTGGTCGAGCCGCGCCGGCGGTGAGCGCTTCTGCCCGGCCTGCGGCTCGCCGCTGTTCTGCTGGGCGGAAGGCTCCGACGAGATCGAGATCAAGCTCGGCAGCCTGGACAGCCCGCCGAGCGCGCTGGTGCCGGCCTACGAACTCTGGACCATCCGCCGCGAGCCCTGGCTGGCACACCAGAAGGGCGCCGAGCAGCACACCCGCGATCGCGAGTAGTCACGCCAAGCGGAAGTTAGAAACTCTCGGCGTCGACCCCGTGGGCCTTCGCTGCGGCGACGATTTGCGACCAGGTCTCGTCGTCGAGCGGGATGCCGTCGCGCTCGCGCTCGATCCGCGTCTTGCGCTCCTTGTCGCCGGGCGCCAGCACGGGCTGCGAAGGATCCTGCGGCGCGGCGGCGCGTACGAAGGCAAGGTAGCTCTCGATCCGCTGCTGCCGGAGGGCGGCATCGGGCTCAAGCCGGGCCGGGTCGATCAGTACCCCGAACAGCGAGTTGATGATCCAGCTCTTGTGCGGCTTCTCGTCGATGCGGGCCGCACCCATCAGCCCGGCCGAGAGCAGCTCGGCGATCAGCGAGAGACCGGCGCCCTTATGGTCGCCGAAGGGCAGGAGCGCGCCGAGCGGCAGCCCCTCCTGCAGGAAGACATGCCGGGGCTCGACGGTCGGGCGGCCCTCGCCGTCGATGATGTAGCCTTCCGGCACGGTGACGCCCTTGTTGAGCGCGACGCGTGCCTTGCCATGAGCCATGCGGCTGGTGGCGAAGTCGAGGATCAGCGGCTCGCCGCCGGGCACGGGCAGGCCGATCGAGATAGGGTTGGTGCCGAAGCGCGCCTGCTTGGCGGCGAAAGGGGCGACGATCGGCGGCCGTCCGGCGACATTGACCCAGAACACCGAGATCAGCCCCGCAGCCGCAGCGACCTCGGAATAGTGGCCGATGCGGCCGATATGGTGCGAATCGAGCAGGTTGAGTACGGCGACGCCGCCGGTCTGTGCGATCGCGACGGCGCGGTCGACGGCCCCTCGCGCAGTCGGTTGGCCGAGCGCGACATTGCCGTCGACGATCAGGAAGGGACCGGCCTGGCTGCGAATGCTGAGTTTGGCCTGCGGCGTCAGATGGCCGTCGGCGAGCGAGTTGAAATAGAGCGGCAGCATGCCGATGCCATGGCTGTCATGGCCGCTGAGATTGGCCAGCACCAGATGCTCGGCCGTCTCCTTCGCCTCGTCCTCGCTCCAGCCGGCAGCGGTTATCATGGCGCGGGTGAGGGCACGGAGCGCCTCGGGCCGGTGCAAGCGATAGGATGTCATGGCCATCTGTCAGATGCTGAAATGATCCGCGCAGAGTGCACGGGCGTGCGCTCCATGCAATGGACGCAAGCAAATGGCGCCGTCCCGGCCGGTGCATCTCGACGTTGCGCTCACCAATCCTTATGTTGCCGTCAGCAATCCTGTTTTCACCGGACCTTGAATCCGGTCGAGGAGGGACGAGGATATGTTTTCGATACCCGGCCTGAAGGTCGTCTCGCTGACCGACGCCGCCGCTCGGCGCATTCGCGAGATCATGGCGCAGTCGGTGCGCGACAATCCGGATTCGCCGGCGCTCGGCCTGCGCGTCGGCGTCAAGAAGGGCGGCTGCGCCGGCATGGAGTACACCTTCGAGGTCGCGCGTGCGGTCGGCAAGGGCGACGAGGTCGTGACCGAGAAGGACGCGACCGTGATCGTCGACGCCAAGGCGGTGCTGTTCCTGCTCGGCACCGAGCTAGACTTCAAGACCGACCGTTTCTCCTCGACCTTCGTCTTCAACAATCCGAACCAGGTCTCGGCCTGCGGCTGCGGCGAATCGGTCGAGATCAAGCCGCGCGCCGAAACCGCGCTGGCGGCCCAGTAAAAATCAGGATCGCTCAGGCGACCTTCGCCGCGTCCTGGACCGCGTCCTCGGTGACCGTGCGGTTGCGGCCGTCGCGCTTGGCCTGCAGCAGCGCGTTATCGGCCCGCTCGACGATCGAGCTCGCGGTGTCGCCACGCCGGTAGACGGCAACGCCGAGCGAAATGGTGATGCGTCCGAGGCTCTCATTGGTCGAGCGCTTGACCAGCTCCCGGGTCAGCAGAGCCTGACGCACGGTCTCGGCCCCGAACTTGCCGGCGACAACATCCGCGTCCGGCAGGATGATGGCGAACTCCTCGCCGCCGAAGCGGGTGATGATCGCCTTGTCCTTGAACTTGTCCTTCATCGTCCTGGCGACCAGGCGCAGCACCTGATCGCCAGTCAGATGGCCGTGCATGTCGTTGAAGTTCTTGAAGAAGTCGATATCGGCCATGACCAGCGCGAAGGGCTCGCGCCGCAGCGTCGCCTGATCGATCGCCTTCTGCAGCATCTCCTCGAAATGGCGACGGTTGGCGAGGCCGGTGAGGGGGTCGGTCAGCGCCTCTGCCCGCGTCGATTCCAGCGCCTCGCGCAGATTGTGGATCTCGTGCGCGCTTTCGCGCAGCTGGCCTTCGAGCTGGGTCTTCCGAGCGACCTCCTCGCGGGTCGACAGGACCAGAGCCTCGACCCATTCGCGCAGCTTCTGCCGGTCGGCCGAGGGAGGCACCTCTTCCGACATGGCGCAGAGCCGACCGTGATACTGCTCGCTCGAGCTCAGGGCCCGGTCGACCAGTGCCATCATGCTGTCGATCTCGGCGAGCACCTGCAAACTGGTGCGCTCGGCCTGGCGCGTGAGGCGGTCGGTGCTGATGAATTTCTCGTAGAGCGTGTCGATGTCTGCGGCGCCGACCTCGCCATTGCTGGCGGCGATCACGGCGTTCATCGCCATGCTGAGAGCCGGCACTTCGCCGCTGAGATGAGCGTACCAGACCTCGAAGGAACGCGGATAGCCGGGAGAATAATGCTGACGCATCGCCGTGACGACCTGTTCAGCGAGGTCGTGAACCTGCGGCGAGCCCGATCGGCTGTTGGTCATGACGTCCTGTCCCCCGCCGGGCACGAAATTCTTCCGCGCCCGCTACGCGCCTGACCGTAGGGCAGACGGAGTTAATGCAAGGTTGCAGGGACGTACGATTCAGCCGACGCGGACCGGGCGCAGCAGGAAGGCGGGAACGTGGTCGCCGAGGCCCTTGACCTCCGGGCCGTCATCGAGATCGTCGCGTCGCGAGGAGCGGCCACGCTGGCCTCGCGGATCGCCGTTGCCGGCGGTCTCTTCGCGGCGTGGCGCGCGCGGCGCATCGTTGCTGCGCGCGGCCTCGGCTTCGGCCCGCTCGGGCCGGCTTTCGGACCGGACGTGCTCGCTCCTTGCCTCGCCTCGCGGCGGCCTGCCATCGCGCCCGCCGCGTTGTGGCCGGCCGCCCTTTCGGTCGTCGCCACGGCGGCCGCGGTGTTCCTCGCGCGGCTCGGCTGCCGGCAGGCTCTCAAGGCCCGGCCCGGCCCATTCGATGCTCTGGCCGGTCAGCTTCTCGATCGCGGCCAGGAGCTTGTCGTCATGCCGCGTGACGATGGTGAACGAAGCGCCTTCGCGGCCGGCGCGGCCGGTACGGCCGATGCGGTGGACATAGTCCTCGGCATGGGTCGGCACGTCGAAATTGAAGACGTGGCTGACCGCGGGGATGTCGAGGCCGCGGGCCGCGACATCGCTGGCGACCAGTATCGGGTTCTCGCCCGTGCGGAAGGAATCGAGCGCCGCCATGCGGGCGTACTGATCCATGTCGCCATGCAGAGCCACGGCGGGGAAACCATGCTTCTGCAAGGACTTGTGCAGCGTTGCTACATCGCGCTTGCGGTTGCAGAACACGATCGCGTTCTGTAGGTCCTTGGCGTCCTTGATCAGCCGGCGCAGCGTATCGCGTTTCTCGTAGTCCTGGCTGTGCGAGGCGACCAGACGCTGGGTGATCGTCGCGGCCGCAGTTGCCGGCCTGGCGACCTCGATGCGGACCGGATTATGCAGGAACTGCTCGCTGATCCTGGTGATCTCGGGCGGCATCGTCGCAGTGAAGAACAGTGTCTGGCGCGTGAACGGCACCAGCTTGCAGATTCGCTCGATGTCCGGGATGAAGCCCATATCGAGCATGCGGTCGGCCTCGTCGATGACGAGCAGCTCGACGCCGGTGAGCAGTAGCTTGCCGCGCTCGACATGGTCGAGCAGGCGGCCGGGCGTGGCGATCAGCACGTCGACGCCGCGCGTGATCTTGGCATCCTGGTCGCCGAAGGAGACGCCGCCGATCAGCAGCGCCACCGAAAGCTTTTGGTTGACGCCATAGCGGACGAAGTTTTCTTCGACCTGCGCAGCAAGCTCGCGCGTCGGCTCCAGGATCAGCGTGCGTGGCATCCGGGCCCGGGCGCGGCCGGTCTCCAGGATGGTCAGCATCGGCAGGGTGAAGGCCGCGGTCTTGCCGGTACCGGTCTGCGCGATGCCGAGCACGTCCTTGCGGGCGAGCACATGCGGAATGGCCTGGGCCTGGATGGGGGTGGGCGTCGTGTAGCCGGCGGCGGAGACCGCCGTAAGAACCTTATCGCTCAGGCCGAGTTCGGCAAAAGACATCGATGGTTGCGCTTCTCAAGGGTCGGGGACACGTGGCGGGATGACCGTTCAACCGCAACGGTGGCGCGACTTTGCTGGGTTGCGCGCCTTCGGACGCCCGTGCAATGCAGAAAAAACAGGGCAAAGTCAACATTCTAGCGAAGTTGCTGAAGGATGGGTGTGGTTATGGCGAAGACTCCGGAGCCTCTGGTCCTGATTCCGGGGCTGAACTGCACGCCGGCGCTCTATGCTCCGCAATGGCCAGCCTTGGCATCCGGCCGGCAAATTCTGGTCGCCGAGACCGCCGCCGACGACACGATCGCCGCCATGGTCGAGCGGCTGCTGTCGGCTGCGCCTGAACGTTTCGCCCTGTGCGGGCTGTCGATGGGCGGCTATATCGCCTTCGAGGTGATGCGGCGCGCGCCCGAACGGGTGACGCGGCTTGCTCTGCTCGACACCACCGCAAAGCCGCCGACGCCCGAGACGAACATGCCACGCGAGCAGATGATCGCGCTGGCGGAGAAGGGGGCCTTCGACAATGTCGTGACGGTGCTCTGGCAGAAGCTCGTCGCGCCCGGTCGTCTCGCAGACGAGGCGCTACGGCTCGCCGTGAAAGCCATGGCCGAGGCGGTCGGCGCCATGGGCTTCATTCGCCAGCAGCGCGCCATCATGGGCCGTTCCGATGCGCGGCCTGTCCTCGCGACGATTTCCGTTCCGACTCTGGTCGTGGTCGGCGCGGAAGACGCGATCACCCCGCCGGACGAAGCGCGCGAGATCGCCGCGGGCGTCGGCGCGAAGGCGCGTTATCTGGAAGTGCCCGGCTGTGGCCACCTGTCGACGCTGGAGACACCCGAGATCGTCACGCGGGCGCTGCTCGACTGGCTGAGCTGAGCCTCAGCGCGGGGCCACGCACGGGTCGAGCTTGGTTTCGCTGGCGCGCTTGACGATCGAGCCGGTGATCTGCGGGTCGATCGCTTGGCCCTTTGTCGCGGCCTGGGCGATCTGGCGCAGCGCGTCGCGATCGAGTTGCGCCGTCTGGCTCGAGACGAAATTGGCGGCGACGACGGAGAGGAAGGCGATCGCCGCGCCGGCCTTGGCGACATCAGCGACCATGGTGCCGCGCTGATTGCGCAGGAAGGCGATGACGAGGCGCATCGCTGCTCTCCGAATATTCAAGCAAAGGCGCCGAGCGCCGACAGGGAAATTCTGCGCCGACCCCTGTAAAGACTTGGTTAGCGCGGCCCCAGCGCGATCGATGGAATTCGAATCGTCAGGTGCGGCCTTCCAGCCGGCCACGATGTTCGCGGAAGAGCTTGCGCAGGGCCTCCTGCGTGGCCAGGACCGCCGCCCGTTGCCGGCTGCTCTCATGCGAGACCAGAAAAATCTCGTCGGCGGTCGCTTCGGGCGGTTGCTCCAGCCGGACAAGTGTCGCATCGCCATCGGCCAGGAAGCAGGGCGCCATCGAGACCGCGCCGGACGAGCGGATGCTCTCGTAGCGCGCGGCGGAATCGCCGACGCGGGCGGCGATCGGCCGGCCGGCCGCCCAGGCGAGGATATGCTGCTCGATCCGCGACGACACGTCCCGGCTGACCGAGATCACCGGCGCGGTCGCCGGGTCGACATCGCGGCGGACATAGAAGGCCTGCGCCAGCTTGCCGACCTTCTGGCCGAAATAGCCGGCTTCTCCCGGCGGCTTGCGCATGCGGATTGCGATCTCGGCGTCGCCGCGGGCGAGGTCGAGCCGTTCGCGGGTGCTGATGATGACGATCTCGATTCCGCCTGCGGCGGCCGAGAGGCGGGCGGCGTGCTGGGTCAGGAACAGGCTGATCGAGGTCGTCGCGGTGATGCGGACGGGTGCGTCATCGCGAACGCACGCAGCGTTTGCCCGCGCCTCGAAGCGCGCGACGGCCTCGGCGGCGGCAGCTGCGTCGGCGGCGAGCGCAAGGCCGATCTGCGTCGGGATCAGCCGATTGGCGCCGCGCTTGAACAGGGGCAGGCCGAGTCGGGCTTCGAACGCCTTCAGCCGTCGCGCGACAGTGGTTTCACTCAGCCTGAGAGCAATCGCCGCCAGAGAGAGGCCGCCGCTGCTGGCGACGGCGTGGAAGATTTCGAGATCGGCCCAGAGCGAGGCCTGTCCCGAGGTTTGGGCATCGCGTCGAGGTGGAGCGGCAGGAGGCTCGCCCATGCGCTCAGCGGCCAGAGATAGGGCTGGGGGCGGCCACGGCGCCCTGCGTAGTCATGGTCGCCATCGTGGGGATCGGTCGGCATGCGCGCAGGATGGGCGCATGCGCGCTATGAGGCAGCCCGGCAGGCTTGCGGGGGAGCCCGGCCGGCGAGCCGTCCAGGCTTCGCCTCACAGGTCGATCAGCTCCCCAGCGAAGGCGGCCCGCTCCTGAATGAAGAGAAAGCGCGCCTCCGGCTTGTTGCCCATCAGCCGCTCGACCGTGTCCGAGGTCTCCTCCTTGGCCTCATGGTCGACCATGACCTTGAGCAGGATCCGCTTCTTCGGATCCATGGTCGTCTCCTTGAGCTGGGCCGGCATCATCTCGCCCAGGCCCTTGAAGCGGCTGATCTCCGGCTTCTTGCCCTTGAAGACGGTATCAATCAGCTCGTCCTTATGGGCGTCGTTACGGGCATAGACGCTCTTGCCGCCATGCTGGAGCCGATAGAGCGGCGGCACAGCGAGGTAGAGATGGCCCTTCTCGATCAGCCGCGGCATCTGGCGCCAGAAGAAAGTCACCAGCAACGAGGCGATATGGGCGCCGTCGACATCGGCGTCGGTCATCACGATGACCTTCTCGTAGCGCAGGTCGTCCTCGCGGAACTGGCTGCCGATACCGCAGCCGAGCGCCAGGATGAGGTCGGCGAGCTGCTGGTTCGCGTTGAGCTTGTCGCGCGTCGCATTGGCGACGTTGAGGATTTTGCCGCGCAAGGGCAGGATCGCCTGCGTGGCGCGGTCGCGCGCCTGCTTGGCCGAGCCACCGGCCGAGTCGCCCTCGACGATGAAGAGCTCCGAGCCGGCCGCGCCGGCCGAGCTGCAATCGGCCAGCTTGCCGGGGAGCCGGAGCTTGCGCGTCGCGGTCTTGCGCGAGACTTCCTTCTCGAGGCGGCGACGCTGGCGCTCCTCGGCCCGGTCGACCGACCAATCGAGCAGCTTCAGCGCCTGTTGCGGCGAGGCGGCGAGCCAATGGTCGAAGGCGTCGCGCATCGCGTTCTCGACGATGCGGGCGGCTTCCAGCGTCGCCAGCTTGTCCTTGGTCTGGCCCTGGAATTCCGGCTCGCGGATGAAGACCGAGAGCATGGCGGCGCAGGTCGCCATCACGTCGTCGGCGGTGACCTGCGCCATGCGCTTGGACTGGCCGATGCGCTCGGCATGGTCGCGCAGGCCGCGCAGCAGGGCGATGCGCAGGCCCTGCTCATGCGTGCCGCCTTCGGGCGTCGGGATCGTGTTGCAATAGGAGGAGGAGAACCCGTCCTCGCCGGTGGCGAGCCAGGCCACCGCCCATTCGAGCGAGCCGTGGCCACCTTCCTTGGTGATCTTGCCGGAGAAGATCGGCTCGGCGACCAGGTCCTTGCCCTCGATCTCGCGGGCGAGATAGTCGCGCAAGCCCCCGGGGAATTTGAACACGGCCTCGGCCGGGACATCGCCCTCGGGCTTCAGACGCGAGGGCGCGCAGCGCCAGCGGATCTCGACGCCGCCGAAGAGATAGGCCTTCGAGCGGGCCATGCGGAAGAGCCGCGCCGGCACGAAATGCGCGCCTTCGCCGAAGATCTGGGCGTCGGGAAGGAAGCGCACGCGGGTGCCGCGCCGGTTCGGCGCCCGTCCGACCGTCTCCAGCGGCCCGAGCGGCAGGCCGCGCGAGAAACTCTGGCGATAGAGCATCTGGCCGCGAGCGACCTCGACCTCGACCAGGTCGGAGAGCGCGTTGACCACGGAGACGCCGACGCCGTGCAGGCCGCCAGAGGTCTCGTAGACCTTGGAGTCGAACTTTCCGCCGGCATGAAGGATCGTCATGATCACTTCGAGCGCCGACTTGTCCGGGAATTTCGGATGCGGGTCGATCGGCATGCCGCGGCCATTGTCGGTGACCGCGAGCGAGCCGTCGGCGAAGAGCTCGACATCGATGAAGCTGGCATGGCCGGCGACCGCCTCGTCCATGGCGTTGTCGATCACCTCGGCGAAGAGGTGATGCAGCGCCCGCTCATCGGTGCCGCCGATATACATGCCCGGCCGGCGCCGCACCGGCTCCAACCCTTCGAGCACCTCGATGGCTGAGGCGTCGTAGCCGGCCTCGGACGGCGTGCCGACGCGCGGGGCAGGGGCAGGGCGCGCGGCCGGCTTCGGCGCAGGGGCCGGCGCAGGCGCTTCCGCGCGCGCATCCTTGCCGCCGTCGTCGCCGAAGAGATCGTCCGTCATCGTCGCCGCACTCGCTGATTCGCTGGGTCCGCAGGATATCGTATCGGCCCCACGGCCGCTTGTCGGGGCCCCTATAGCCCGTCGCTTCTCCGCAATAAACCGATCGGTCTGCCGCCGAAAGTCAGGATGGACGCAGCTGTCGCCAAACCGTCATTCGGGAATGCCAGAGCGAGTTTGCGGAACCGCTTCCGCTGCTCGCGGGTTCAGCTGCCGTTAACGGCGGCGATTTCATCATCAACATGCGAATCGTAACTGGTTCCGGTCGCGTATTCGGCTAAGCTGGCTTCAGGGGGGAAGGTCACGTGGCGTCGCGTTCCGCAGTACCGAAGGTCTGTATCGCTGGCCTCGAACGGGCCGCGCGCTTTGCCGGTGAAGCCTTTGCTTATGAGGAATGCTCCGGCCTCGAATTGCGACGAGATGCGGAAGCCGCGCAATTGCGCCGGCTCTGGTGGGCCGCCGCCATCGTCGCGCTGATCGGCCTGGCGCTCGTCGCCTTGCGTTGAGGCGCTGTCAGCGCTTCCTCAATCTTTGAACGCTAGAAGAGCCTCGGTGGGGGGCTCTCTGCAATGCGCGTGGTCATCGTCAGCGATTTCGGCTCGGTCAATGGCGGCGCCGCCAAGGTCGCGATCGAGAGTGCACGCGGGCTTGCCGAGGCCGGCGTCGAGATCGTCTTCGCCTGTGCGATTGGCCCGGTGTCCGAGCGGTTGGATCACCCGCTGATCAGTGTCGAGCTCTACCCAGGCGAAGAGATCTGGCAGGTCGGCAACAAGGTGGCGGCCGCTCGGCAGGGTATCTGGAACACTCCCGCCCATGCTTTCCTGACCGACCTTCTCGCGCGCCAGCCGCGCGGCGAGACGCTTGTGCACCTGCATCAATGGACCAAGGCCTTCAGCCCGGCTGCCATCGCGGCTGCCGGCGAAAGCGGCCTGCCCGTCGCAATCACCATGCACGACTACTTCTCCTTCTGCCCGGTCGGCGGCTATTTTGATTTCAAGGCCGGAGCGCCCTGCCAGCAGACGCCGATGTCCGTCGGCTGCATCACCGCCAATTGTGACCGTGCCTCCTATATCCACAAGCTCGTGCGCGTCGCCCGGCAATGGCGTTCGGACGAGGCGATGCGCAAGCTCCGCGCACCGCTCTTCATTCATGTCAGCGACTTCGCCCGCCGTTTTGCCGAGCCCTTCCTGCCGAAGCAGGCCCAGCATGCCGTGGTCGAGAACATGATGGAGGCGCAGAAGCGCCGCCCCGTCGACGTGGCGAAGAACCGCCACGCGTTGTTTCTCGGGCGCTTCACGCAGGAGAAGGCCGGCGACATCCTCGCCCTTGCCGCGCAGGATGCCGGCATGCCCGTGCGGTTCGTTGGCGAGGGGCCGCTCGCTGAGGAGATCGCCCGTCTCAATCCTCAGGCCGAAATCCGCGGCTGGGTTCCGGCCGAACAGGTCTTCGACGAGATCGCGGCGGCACGCTGCCTCGTGCTGCCCTCGCTCTGGTACGAGCCGGGCCCGCTGGTGATCGCCGAGGCGCGTTCGCTCGGCGTGCCGGTCGTGCTCTCGCGGACCACCGGCCCTGCGAGCTGGATCGAGGACGGCGAAGACGGGATCCTGGTCGAAGGTGGCGACAGGACAGGGTTGGCTAAAGCCCTGGGTCGATTGATTGACGACAACGCCGCCGCGCGCATGGGGGCAGCTGCCTATCGCCGCTATTGGGACGACCCCCTGACGATGCAGCGTCACGTCCGGCGGCTGATCGAGGCCTACCGGCCGGTGCTCACCGCCGCGGCCTGAGGCGAGACGGTCGCTGGATCTTCCGGTGCCTCCGGCCGACCTTTCGCTTTGCCCTGCAGCAGCCGCGTCATCGGCTGCTCGAACAGTAGGTAGATCGGGATCGCCGCCAGCGATGCCGCCACGACGCACAGCACGGCATAGACCCAGAGGGGCCAGGCGGGATCGGCGAGCTTCAGCCAGACCTCGCGCAGCGAGCGGATGACCAGCGGGTGGCTGAGATAGAGCGCATAGGATGCGTCGCCGAGCAGGATCGCGATGCGCGTCGGCGCCAGTCTCGGCAAGCTCGGTCCGAGTGCCGCAGCGGCGACGAGCATCAGGGCGGGTAGCCCCACCACAAGCGGGCGCAGTTCCGCCGCACTGCCGGAATTCAGCACGGACCCAACGATCCCCGCCGTGGCCAGGAGCAACGCCGCTGGCGCGGGCAGGCGCCAGCCGGCCTGGCGAGCCAGCGCCAGATAGCAGCCCATCAAGAATTCCAGGATGATCGGATCGCTCCAGAACATCAGCTGGGTCTGCTGGATGTCAAAGGCGAAGCGCGCCGTCACCGCTGCGGCAAACAGCACGCTCAGGACCGCGATCGCTCGCTTCGCGGGCAGGAACATCACACCCGCTAGCGCGACGTAGAACAGCATCTCGTAGTTCAGGGTCCAGCCGAGCGCCAGGAGTGGGCGGATTTCCGCCACCGGCGCGCCGACGCGCCATTCGGGGATGAAAAGATAGGAGCTGACGATATAGGACAGCGAGCCGACGGGGATTGTGAGCAATTGCGGGAGGAGCAGCCCGGTGATCAGCAGGAGCGTCGTCAACGCCCAATAGAGCGGGACGATCCGGATCAGCCGGCGGCGCAGGAACTGCCAGGCCGCTCCCGGCTTGGCGAAATTCCTGCCCGAGACATAGACCATGATGAAGCCGGAGATGACGAAGAAAACGTCGACGCCGAAGGTCCAGTCCAGCTTGAGGCCAGGCGCCCCGACGCCTCGGCCGGCGGCGACGACCCCGGCATCGTGCAGGGCATGGCCGATGACGACGGTGATCGCCGCGAAGGCCCGGCAGACTTGAAGATTCTCGAGCAGGGGAACGGCGGTTGCCGGTATGGCTGTCGGTGCGTCCCGACGGCGTGACATCGGCGCACCTATAGCGAGACTTCAGGCCATTGCTTCGGATCGCGGAGGGCGATCAAATTGTAGCCTTTGGTGCGATCGCATTTGTAGGCGTCGAGCTCGTCGGCCTTCGTGATCGGAACCGTGCGATCGTCGAGCAGCAGATGCACGGCAAGCCCGCGCTCCGCGATGATGTGCCGGGTCAGGGCATGCGTCGGGTCGGAGCCGTGATCCTCGTAGATCACCAGCGCACCCTTGCGGAGCGCCTGCTCCATCCCGGCCAAGGCCTCGCGCTCGACGTCTTCAACGTCAAGCTTGACCACGAGCCGGCGCTTCGCCCAGCCGCGCTGATCCAGCAGATCATCGATCGAGGTCGAGATCACGATCTCGCCGTTCGAGGCTTCGCCCTCGGCTGCGATGCCCCTGGCCTCATGCGCCTCGGCATTGAGCCTGACCTCGATGCCGGAACGATCGAAAATGGCGCGATGGATGGTCTCGATCTTGTCCGCATGCGGCGCGGCGTTGGCGGCCAGGCGGGCATAGGTGGAGGCAGAGGCTTCGATCGCGAGGACCGGCTTGCCGCCGCCGGTGCGGGAGGCGACGAAGATCGACCAGTAGCCGATATTGGCGCCGCAATCGACGAATCCGTAGTCGACGCCGGCCAGCGAGCGCAGCAGGCGCGCCAGCTCCGGCTCATGGTCGTAGGAGCGCAGCAGCATCCGGTTCCAGTAGGGATCGCTGGCAGGAAAGCTGATCTGCGCGCCGGGGCCGAGCGCGATGGTCGCGGTCCGTCCGCTCCAAGCGACGCGGCCGACCAGCCGGCAAGCCTTGTAGAGCCCGCGCTGCTGCAGGGGGCGGGAAAGCGCGCCATAGACATCGAGCGCGCCGACCAGGGTTCGGGTGCCGAGGCTGCCGGCGACGAGGCGGCCGGCCGAGCGGTCGAAAGCGATGGCGGACGGGGTAGGAGCCATTGCGGCGCTCCGGAAGCTGACGGATCGCAGACTGCTTACTGCGAAAACTCTGCCAGCCGGTAAAGGCGATTGCCGAAAAGGGCGCCGATGGCGCTAACGAATAAAAAACCGGGGCGTCGCCGCCCCGGTTTACAAGGTGGACTGCGGATCGCCGCAGTCGGGAGGAAATCCTGGCCGAGCCGAAAGCTCGGCCGGTAAAGGCTCAGTAGGAATAGTACATCGTGAATTCGACCGGGTGCGGCGTCATCTCGAAGCGCGCGACGTCCTGCATCTTCAGCTCGATATAGCTCTCGATGAAGTCGTCGGTGAAGACGCCGCCGGCCTTGAGGAAGGCGTTGTCCTTCTTCAGCGCATCGAGCGCCTCGCGCAGCGAGCCGCAGACGGTCGGGATCTTCTTCAGCTCGCGCGGCGGCAGGTCGTAAAGGTCCTTGTCCATCGCCGGGCCGGGATCGATCTTGTTGAGGATGCCGTCAAGGCCGGCCATCGTCAGCGCGGCGAAGGCGAGATAGGGATTCGCCATCGGATCGGGGAAGCGGACCTCGACGCGCTTGGCCTTCGGCGAGGTCGTCCACGGGATACGGCAGGAGGCCGAGCGGTTGCGCGCCGAATAGGCGAGCAGAACCGGCGCCTCATAGCCCGGAACAAGACGCTTGTAGGAGTTGGTCGACGGGTTGGTGAAGGCGTTCAGCGCCTTGGCGTGCTTGATCACGCCTCCGATGAACCACAGGCACTCCTGCGACAGGTCGGCGTACTTGTTGCCGGCGAAGAGCGGCTTGCCACCCTTCCAGATCGACAGGTGGACGTGCATGCCCGAGCCGTTGTCGCCATAGACGGGCTTGGGCATGAAGGTCGCGGTCTTGCCGTAGCTCTGGGCGACATTGTGGATGGCGTACTTATAGACCTGCATCTGGTCCGCCATATGCGTCAGCGTGTCGAACTTCATGCCGAGTTCGTGCTGGGCCGAGGCGACCTCGTGGTGATGCTTCTCGACCTTGACGCCCATCGCCGCCATGGCAGCGAGCATCTCGCCGCGCATGTCCTGCGCAGAATCCTGCGGCGGAACCGGGAAGTAGCCGCCCTTGATCGCGATGCGGTGGCCGAGATTGCCGCCTTCGTATTCGGTCTGGCCGTTGATCGGCAGCTCGACGCTGTCGAGCTTGAAGCCGGTGTTGTACGGGTCGGCCGAGAACTTGACGTCGTCGAAGACAAAGAATTCGGCTTCGGGGCCGACATAGACGGTATCGCCGATGCCGGTCGACTTGAGGTACGCCTCGGCCTTCTTGGCCATGCCGCGCGGGTCGCGGCTATAGGGCTCGCCGGTCGCCGGCTCGAGCACGTCGCAGTTGATGACCATGGTCGAGGCCGAGAAGAACGGGTCGATGCAGGCCGTCGACGGATCGGGCATCAGCAGCATGTCGGACTCGTTGATTGCCTTCCAGCCGGCGATCGAGGAACCGTCGAACATCGTGCCTTCGGCGAAAATCTCCTCGTCGATCATCGAGACGTCGAAGGTGACATGCTGCCACTTGCCACGCGGATCGGTGAAGCGGAAGTCGACGTATTTCACGTCATTGTCCTTGATCGCCTTCAGGACCTCTTTGGCGTTCTTCATCTCACGACTTCCTTTGTCGACTGCTAGGGTCTCACGACAGACGTTGCCTGCGGAGCTCCGCCGGCGCACGCATTCATTGGCTGTTGGGGAAATTCCTCAGATCGCGTCCGCGCCGGACTCGCCGGTACGGATGCGGATCGCCCCCTCCACGCTCGATACAAAAATCTTGCCATCGCCGATCCGGCCGGTCTGGGCGGCCTTCTTGATCGCTTCGATCGCACGCTCGACCATGTCGTCGGCCAGCACGATCTCGATCTTCACCTTCGGCAGGAAGTCGACCACGTATTCGGCGCCTCGATAGAGCTCGGTATGGCCCTTCTGGCGGCCAAAACCCTTCGCCTCGAGCACCGTGATGCCCTGGAGGCCGACCTCCTGCAGCGCCTCCTTCACCTCGTCGAGCTTGAAGGGCTTGATGATCGCTTCGATCTTCTTCATGCGCCGACCGACCTCCGTGGCGTGAGCTTACAGCACTGTACGCAGCCTTCTTCCGTTCTGACCATGGCGGCCGGCCCGGATCAACTCGGCGCGTCCGACAAAACCTCGCCTGAACTGCTCATAGCATCGGCGCAGGCGGGCCGCCATGACGCCCCCCGGGGCAAACCGCCTGTTGAGCAGGCGAAAAACCGTCCAAAAATTATGCATCTGCCCATAACGCGTGCAATCACAATTCCCGCGCTGGTTCTTGCCCCTGTCCTCGGGCTGACTGACAATCCGCGCATGACTGTGTCGCCTCCCGCCGCCCTTGCTTTGCTCAGCGTCGCCGAGATGGCGCGGGCGGATGCGGCGACGATCGCCGCCGGCATGCCTGGCATTGTCCTGATGGAAAAGGCGGGCAGGGCCGTCGCCGACGCGGTGACGCGGCGCGTCCGCCCTGGAGCCCGCGTCCTGGTCCTTTGCGGCCCCGGCAACAACGGCGGCGACGGCTTTGTTGCGGCTCGTCTCCTGGCGGAGCGCGGTTGTCACGTGACGCTGGCGCTCGCCGGAAAGCGGGCGGCCCTCGACGGAGACGCCGCGCTGGCGGCAGAGCGCTGGACCGGAGCGATCGAGACGAGCGGGGGTGTAGAGCCGGCTCGGCATGATCTCGTGATCGACGCACTGTTCGGCGCCGGCCTCAGCCGACCGATCTCCGGCGAGACCGCGGTCCTGATCGAGCGCGTCGACGCGGCAGGGCGAACCGTCATCGCGGTCGACGTGCCGAGCGGCGTCCATGGCGACACCGGCCTCACCGAAGGCCCCGCCGTTCGCGCCGATGAGACCGTGACCTTCTTCCGGCTGAAGCCCGGCCATCTGCTGCATCCCGGCCGGGCACTCTGCGGCGTGCTCACGCTGGCGGACATCGGCATCCGGCCCGAGGTTGTCTTCGCGCCGGGCGGAATCGCGCCATCCGCTTTCCGCAACGGTCCGGCGCTGTGGCGCTCTCAACTCCCCGACCACGCGACCGATGTCCACAAATACGGCCGCGGCGTGATGGCGATCGCAGCAGGCGGGCTGTCCGGGGTCGGAGCGCCACGACTGGGGGCGCGCGCGGCGCTGCGCATCGGCGCGGGCCTGGCGACGATCATCTGCCGGCCGGAGGCATTGGCGGCTCATGCCGGGCGCGGCCCGGACGCCCTGATGCAATCGGCCGCCGCGGACGCGGCCGCCTTCGAGGCGGCATCGAGGAGCCGCAAGCTCGACGCAGTGCTGATCGGCCCCGCACTCGGGCTCGACGCCGAAGCGTGCGCCTGGGTGGAGGTTGCATTACGGCAGAGCTGGCCCTGCGTCTTCGATGCCGATGCGCTCACGCATATCGGGGCACGGCAGCCGGGGTTTGCCGACCTGCTCAGCCGGCGCTCCGGCGTTGCCGTGCTGACGCCGCATGAGGGCGAGTTCAAGCGACTGTTCGGCGAAGCGGGGGGCTTTGCGGCGGCGCGCGGCAAGCTCCAGCGGGCGCGGCAGGCGGCCACGCAGACCGGAGCGGTCGTCGTGCTCAAGGGCCCGGACACGGTGATCGCAGCTCCCGATGGGCGGGCCGCGATCAACGAGACCGGGTCGCCCGCTTTGGCGACAGCCGGTTCGGGCGACGTTCTCGGCGGCGTCGTCGCCGGCCTGCTGGCGCAGAAGATGCCGGCTTTTGAGGCGGCCTGTGCGGCAGTCTGGCTGCATGGCCGCGCCGGCGAGGAGCTCGGCAGGGGCCTCATCGCCGACGACCTGCCCGAAGCGTTGCCACAGCTATTGGCGCAGCTCTACGACGATCCGGCAGGCAGGAAAAAGCCCGCCCCGTGAGGGGCGGGCTGTCATTGGCAAAACGACCTCAATTAACGGGCCGCGTAGGTCACCGCGGGAGCAGAAGTCAGCTGCTCCTTGGTCATCGTGATCTTACCATGGTCCGGATACATCTCCGCGCCCTTCTTGGCGGACGGCGCCGCGTTCGTCGCCGTGCTGCCGCCCGCGCCTGTCCCGCCGGCCGGCGCAGGTGTCACCATCGGCTCCTCGCTCCACTGCACCTGCTCGAAGGGGATCGCGACATCCTTCGTGCCGATGCCGAGGAAGCCCCCGACGCCGACGGTGACCAGCTCGATCTTGCCGGTCTTGTCGAACACCACTTCGGTGACGTCGCCGACCTTCTTGTTGTCGGGACCATAAATGTCGACGCCCATCAATTTCGACGCCCGCCATTTGCCCTGGCCGGCGAGATTGTTTTCCGGGGCCTTGGCGGTCTCGGCCGCAGGCGCCGGAGCTGCCGGCGCACTCGTCGACGGCGAGGTCGGCTGCGGGCTCGGCGGCTGGTTCGAGGGCGAGCTGGTCTGCGCAACGGCGGCGGCAGCAAGCATGACGCCGCCGATAGCCGTCAGTGCAACGTGACGCTTGTACATCGGTATCCTCCTATCGTCTCCGCATCTGCGGGATGATTGGACAACGCGGAAGCGACGTTTTGGTTCGCGTATGGGGAGCATGCGCTTGCCGTTTGACGGATTGGGGGGCCCGCGAGGGAAGTCGGCTTAGCGCTTCAGTAAGGCCTGTGCGCTTTTCTCGCGGCTCGTCATGACGGCTCGGAGCCTGACAGGATGCGCAGGAATCTCATATGTCTCGGCCTCGCCGCTGTCGGCATGATCGCGACGACGGCCCCCTCCGCGGCCTTCTGGCAACGGTCGCAATGGCTGGCCTGCTCCGAGGCTGCGACCGCGGCGGATTACCAGCGCTGGCGCTGCTGGGAGCTCGATGGCTACGCGGGGGAGATCGCGCCATCCGAAGGCCGCGCCTTCGGGAGGCCGCGGCAACCTCGTGGGACGCAGCCGGGCGGCATCGTCGAACGTCTGGGCTGAGATGGTACGGCGGAGCGCCCTGCCCATCCCAATGAAGGATTTCCGGCTTCTCGCCTTGCCTCATGCTGGCGTCGTCCTGCGGAGAAGCCTGTATGCCGATCAGCCCCCATATCCAGCGCGGGCTTTCGCAAAGACCTGACGGCGATAGGCTCGGCGCGCGAGATTCGTGAATCGCTGGTCAAGAACGGCCCGGGCACCGTCCTGCGACCCCGGATCAGCGGCAAGAGCTGTCGCGCGAGTTCAAGCCGACCGCGCAATCCATCGCGAACTGGGTCCATCAAGCTGATCGCGATGCCGGCAGACGCAGCGACGGCGCGACCGCTGCCGAGCGCGAGGAACTGATCCGCCTTCGCCGCGAGAACCAGCGCCTGCGCCGGGAGCGCGATATCCTGTCAAAGGCGGCAGCCTGGTTCGCGCGGGAGAGCAAGACGAACCCGAGCGGGTTTTCCGGTTCATGAGGGCGCGCCAAGCCGTCTTCCCGATCAAGACCATGGCCCGCCTCTTCAAGGTCTCCGCGTCAGGCCAATACGCCTGGCGTGGCAAACCTGCCTCGGCGCGGGCGACAATCCAGAATGCATGCGCTCGAAAGCCAGCGTCGCCGCGTTTGCGGTGTCAGTCCCGTTCCGGCATCTTCCGGCAAGACAGTCCGGCATCGCCTGAACCGCGGCGGCGACAGCAGCGCCAATAGCGCCCCGCATATCATCGCGATCGGTCGGTTGAGGACTAATCAGAGGACGAGGAAGTTCGTCGCCAGGCGCATTGCCGATGGGCATTCCAAGCTCGGCCATCCGCTCCAAACGCTACCTCGCCCGTGAGATCGTCACCCTCATCATGCAGCGCCATAAGGAGATCAACGCCGCCCGCATCGCCGCTTGACAAACGGAATAGCGTCCGGGGCTTGCGATAGACCTCGCTGGCCTTCGGCAACCGCTGCAAAGACGCTGGCGTCAGGCCCTCGACCGGTTCGGTCGGCGACGTCTGCGACAACGCCATCTGCGAAAGCTTGGGATGCGAGCTGCTCGACCTGAACCGCTTCCGCTCGCACAGCGGGCTCGGATGGCCGTCTTCAGCCCACCGATGTCGGGCTCTTATGCCTGGCTGAAAGTGACGACAGGCGCGGTTCAGCGCTCATCGACTATCCATTATCGGCCACGACGCAGCAGGGCGGATAGGACGCCCCACATTCCCAATGCCGCACTCGGCCCGCCCATGCGGGTCGCGACGAGGCTTAGGATGGTGGATACACCACGAGAATACCGTCCGCTGGTTGCGAGCTTTGTCAGATAGGCGCCAACGGCCTGCCCAGCGAGAAATCGAAACATCTTCGTCGTTCTCCGTGATTGCGAGACGAAAACGATTCGACTGCGTTCAGCGTTCCATACGCCGCAGGCGCTTGTGCCGCGCTCTGGCTACAAGGTCGCTACAAATTTTATAGCCAGGGCCTCAAATTCTTCCTAAGTACCTGATTTTGTTGGTGAGCGGGGAGGGGATCGAACCCTCGACCACATGATTAAAAGTCACGTGCTCTACCACTGAGCTACCCGCCCTCACTGGGGCGCTGACATAGGCAGCTGGCGCGCGGCGGTCAACATCGTTCCGTCGGGCGCATGGTGGCAGAGTTCGCGACGATGGTCGACGAACGCAAGGACCGGCGCGGCTTTGGCGGCCGCGCGGATGTGCTGGAGCGCTTGGAGCAAGGCGTTTGCGTTCAGGGTGCAGGCGCTGATCATGCTCGCGCTTTGATGCTTACGCGTCCGTTACGAACGAGCGGGGACCGCTGCGCGCTCGCCCCCCCGCTCGCACTGCGGACCCGGTCCCGGCGGGCGCGGCGCGCTTCGTTAACGCTGCATCAACCAAGCGACTCTAACGTGGCCGCATGGTCATTCGCCGCGGCCTCCGCTCCGTCCTCATCACGCTCGCGCTTTATCTCGTGTCGAGCGCAGTGGTCGGCTATTTTCTGTTCCATGCCCAGCATGGCGCTCGTGGCCTCGAGGCGCTCGGCGGATTGCGCGAGAAGCTCAGCGAGATGGATGACGAGCTTGCGGAGCTGGCCAGCGAGCGGCAGGATTGGGAAAAGCGCCTGAACCTGATGCGCGACGAAGCAGTGGATCGCGATCTGCTCGAAGAGAGGGCTCGGGCCATGCTCGGCCGTGTTCATCGCAACGACGTCGTCGTCATGGGACGCTGAGGCGATCCTGCGGAGTCAGAGCATCTCCGCACCTCTCCAAATCGCGCAAGCGCTCTAAGTCCTTGTCTCGTCGCATTGTCTTGACGCGGGCCGGTGTCCGCTTCGCTCGAAAGTGCTTGAGATCGCGGTCGGCCCGGCGATGTCGGCGCAAGGCAAGGAACAGCTTTGCCCATTTGGCCCGCATCGGCCTGATCAAGCGGGCTTCGAGCCGGCTTTCCTTGCGCCAATAGTCGCAGAAAGATCGATTAACTTATAATCGGTTAAATCTCATTATACGAAGTATTACAATACATTAGACTATGTTGCAGTGCGAGATGCCCGTCTCGCCAAGGCTTTGGGCTTCCTCTACAACCAAGGCAGGAGAGCTCGGGGAGAACCGTTCATGGCCATTGCCGCACGGAAGACGAAAGCAGGGGCGCCCGCGAAGGCTGGCGCAAAGGCGCCGGCAAAGACCGCGGCCAGGAGCGCCCCGAAAGGTGCGGCCAAGGTGATCCCCAACGTTCCGACCTTCACCAAGGAGGAGGAGCTTCACGCCTATCGCGAGATGCTGCTGATCCGCCGCTTCGAGGAGAAGGCCGGCCAGATGTACGGCATGGGCCTGATCGGCGGCTTCTGCCATCTTTATATCGGCCAGGAAGCCGTGGTCATCGGCATGCAGATGGCGTCCAAGGACGGCGACCAGGTCATCACCGGCTATCGCGACCACGGCCACATGCTCGCCTGCGGCATGGAATCGCGCGGCGTGATGGCCGAGCTGACCGGCCGGCGCGGTGGCTATTCGCGCGGCAAGGGCGGCTCGATGCACATGTTCAGCCGCGAGAAGAACTTCTATGGCGGCCACGGCATCGTCGGCGCCCAGGTCTCGCTCGGCGCCGGCCTCGGCTTCGCCAACTGGTACCGCCAGGACGGGCGCGTATCGATGGCCTATTTCGGCGATGGCGCCGCCAATCAGGGTCAGGTCTATGAGAGCTTCAACATGGCCGAGCTCTGGAAGCTGCCGGTCGTGTTCGTGATCGAGAACAACCGCTACGCCATGGGCACTTCGGTGAACCGCGCCTCGGCCCAGACCGATTTCTCCAAGCGCGGCGTCTCGTTCGGCATTCCCGGCGAACAGGTCGACGGCATGGATGTCCGCGCCGTGCGCGAAGCCGCCAGCCGCGCCATTGAGCATGCCCGCTCCGGCAAGGGGCCTTACATCCTGGAGATGCAAACCTACCGCTATCGCGGCCATTCGATGTCCGACCCGGCGAAGTACCGCTCCAAGGACGAGGTCCAGCGCATGCGCGAGGAGCACGATCCGATCGAGCAGGTGCGCGGCCGCCTGATGCGCGAGCACAAGCTTGGCGAGGACGAGTTCAAGGCGATCGACGCCAAGGTGCGCGAGATCGTCAACGACGCGGCCGAGTTCGCGACGCATGATCCGGAGCCGGACGCCTCCGAGCTCTACACCGACATCCTGCTGGAGCCGGCTCAGGCCTGACGCCGCGCCTAGCCTCCTTTCCCGACATCGAGGCCTTAGCGGCCGCTCCAGAACTCCGGGTGTGTAAATGCCGATCGACATCCTGATGCCCGCCCTGTCGCCGACCATGGAACAGGGCAAGCTCGCCAAATGGCTGAAAGCCGAGGGCGACAAGATCAAGGCCGGCGACATTATCGCCGAAATCGAGACAGACAAGGCGACCATGGAGGTCGAGGCGGTCGATGAGGGTGTCCTCGCCAAGATACTGATCGCCGATGGCACCGAGAACGTCGCGGTCAACACGCCGATCGCGGTGATCGCCGCTGACGGCGAAGACGTATCGGCCGCAACGAGTGACGGTGGCAAGGCGCAGCCGGCGCCACAGGCTGCTGAATCCGCGCCGCCGGCCGCTACGGCGGAAGCACCCAAGGTCGAGCCTGCGCCGAAAGCTGAGTCGGCCGTCGCCGCGCCGCCGCAGCCCAAGGCGTACGACGCCTCCTCCGAGTTCCCGGCCGGCGCCGAGATCGTGCACATGACCGTCCGCGAGGCGCTGCGCGACGCCATGGCCGAGGAGATGCGGCGCGACGCCGATGTCTTCGTCATGGGCGAGGAAGTCGCCGAGTACCAAGGCGCCTACAAGGTCACCCAGGGCCTGCTGCAGGAGTTCGGCGCGCGCCGGGTGATCGATACCCCGATCACCGAGCACGGCTTCGCCGGCATCGGCGTCGGTGCGGCGCTGACCGGCCTCAAGCCGATCGTCGAGTTCATGACCTTCAATTTCGCCATGCAGGCGATCGACCACATCATCAACTCGGCCGCCAAGACGCTCTACATGTCCGGCGGCCAGATGGGCTGCCCGATCGTCTTCCGCGGTCCCAACGGCGCAGCCGCGCGTGTCGGCGCGCAGCACAGCCACGACTATGCCGCCTGGTACTCGAACGTTCCGGGCCTCAAGGTGGTGATGCCCTACAGTGCCTCGGATGCGAAGGGTCTGCTAAAGAGCGCGATCCGCGATCCCAACCCCATCATCTTCCTTGAGAACGAGATCCTCTACGGCCGCTCCTTCGACGTGCCGAAGGGCGACGATTTCACGATTCCCATCGGCAAGGCCAAGGTCGTGCGCCCTGGCAGCGACGTCACCATCGTCTCCTTCGGCATCGGCATGACCTATGCGCTCGGCGCCGCCGAGGCGCTGGCCAAGGAGGGGATCGAGGCCGAGGTCATCGATCTGCGCACCATCCGGCCGATGGATATCGAAACGGTGATCGCATCGGTGCAGAAAACCAATCGCTGTGTCGCGGTCGAGGAGGGCTTCCCGCAGTCCGGCGTCACCGCCGAGATCGGCATGAAGATCATGGAAGCGGCCTTCGATTATCTCGACGCCCCGGTGGCGCGCGTCACCGGCAAGGACGTGCCGATGCCCTACGCCGCCAACCTCGAGAAGCTGGCGCTGCCGAACATCGGCGAGGTCGTCGCGGCGGCCAAGGCCGTCTGCTACCGGGCCTGATGTCATGCAGGTGACGATCGGAGCCATGTTGGTTTCGGTCGGCCTCGCGTCGATCGGGGGGCTGGCGGCCTATGCTTATGTCCGGCCCCGGAAACGGCTGGCGCATCGCCCATTGACTCCGGCGGACCTCGCCACGACGCGGCTCCACCTGCATCGTGTCGACCTGCTCGCCTTCGTGCTCGCCGCAGCCGGCGTGCTGACGCTGGTCCCGGAAAGCGTCCAGGCTTTCGCGCCCGAACTCATGGCCGGCAAGACACTGGCCGGCACGGCGCTGGAGCATCTCGACTATATCGCCTTCGTCATCGTCTCCGTCAGCTTCGGCATGGGCGTCGCCCGCCGTTTGCTGTTCATCGCATTGGAAAAAGCGAGCCTCCAGCCATGCCCGTGAACATCCTGATGCCCGCGCTTTCTCCGACGATGGAGAAGGGCAATCTCGCCAAATGGCTGAAGAAGGAAGGCGACACGATCAAATCCGGCGACATTATCGCCGAGATCGAGACCGACAAGGCGACCATGGAGGTCGAGGCGGTCGACGAGGGCATTCTGGCCAAGATCATCGTGCCGGAGGGCACGGCCGACGTCGCCGTCAACGAGGTGATCGCCGTGATCGCCGGCGAGGGCGAGGACGCCACGAGCGTCTCGCCCCCCGCCAAGGCCGAAGCTCCGAAAGCGGAAGTGCCCAAGGCCGACGCCGCCAAGCCGGAAGCGCCCGCTCCGAAGGCGGAGGCCAAGCCTGAATCGACGCCGCAGGTCACAGCCGAATCTGGCTTCAACACCGCTGGCAAAACGGTCTCGGGCGATCGCCCCTTCGCCTCGCCGCTAGCGCGCCGCCTCGCCAAGGAGGCCGGCATCGATCTTAGCAAGGTCCAGGGCTCGGGCCCGCATGGGCGCATCGTCGAGAAGGACATCGCGGCCGCCAAGCAGGGCGGAGCGGCCAAGGCCGCGCCGGCCACTGCCGCGGCCGGCGCTCCTGCTGCACCCAGGCCCGCCGCCGCGCCGCTCGCGACCGGTCCCTCGGACGAGCAGACCAAGAAGCTGTTCGCGCCGGGCTCCTATGAGGAGATCCCGCATGACGGCATGCGCAAGACGATCGCGCGCCGCCTGACCGAAGCCAAGCAGACCATCCCGCATTTCTACGTCACGCTGGACTGCGAGCTCGATGCGCTGCTGAAGCTGCGGGCGGAGCTCAATGCCGCAGCGCCGGAGAAGGACGGCAAGCCGGCCTACAAGCTCTCGGTCAACGACATGGTGATCAAGGCGCTCGCTCTGGCGCTCAAGGCCGTGCCGGACGCCAACGTCTCCTGGACCGACGGCGCCATGCTCAAGCATAAACATGCCGATGTCGGCGTCGCAGTGTCGATCCCGGGCGGCCTGATCACCCCGATCGTGCGCGACGCCTGCCACAAGACGCTGAGCCAGATCTCCAACGAGATGAAGGACATGGCGGCGCGGGCGAAAGCGCGCAAGCTGAAGCCCGAGGAATATCAGGGCGGCACCACGGCGGTCTCGAACCTCGGCATGTTCGGCGTCAAGGACTTCGCCGCGGTGATCAATCCGCCGCATGCGACGATCCTGGCGGTCGGCGCCGGCGAGCCACGCGCCGTCGTCAAGGGCGGCCAGCTCGCGGTCGCGACCGTGATGTCGGTTACGCTCTCGACCGACCACCGCGCCGTCGACGGCGCGCTCGGCGCCGAGCTGCTCCAGGCCTTCAAGGGCTATATCGAGAAACCGATGGCGATGCTGGTATAGAGCGGCAGGCCGCCATGCCCGGTGAGCGCAGCAGCCCGAGTGCCGGCAATCGTCTCGCGGTTGTGTCCATGGTGATCGCGGTGCTGTCTCTCGGAGCCTCGCTGCTGCAGAATCTGAACTATGCCCGCAGCATCGACAGCGTCCAGCGCAACATCCTGCGGACGGAGAGTCTACGAACCTGCAAGGAGCTAATCGAAATCTTCTTTCGCTTCCGACTGAAGGCGGAGGCGGCGAACATGGCCGGTTCTGACGGCATGGCGGCAGTCGAGCTCAGGGCACTCGTCTACCAGTTTGGCGCACTGGGCACGTTTCTAGCGAATTTCCGCGTCGAAGTCGCGCGTGAACGCTACTCGGCGCTCACCTGGCAGCTCAACCAGATCGCCAACGAGGCGACGACGCTTTCGCAGCCCGAATTCGCTAAGCTGTTCGGCGAAGCCGACAAGCAGTTCACCACGATCAACGAAGATTGCGTCAAGGCCGCTACCGGCCATCTCCTGTGACCGACACTGCGAGGGAGGAACTCGATGCTCGATTACGTCACTAGCGTCTCAGCTCCAGACCGCTCCCATGTCGCGGTTTGCGCGCGCGCAAGCCGCTCGCGGGAACCTATTGACCGGTCTGGAAGGCAGATGCCGAAGGTTGATGGGAATCGGCGATGACCCGCCAGGCCCGCATCCTCGCCTTCGGCGATTCCCTCACCTGGGGCCGGATCGCCAACCGGCCTGAGCGGCATGGCGACGATGTGCGCTGGCCGCGCGTGCTTGAGAAGGCGCTCGGCGGCTACGCCATGGTGATCGAGGAGGGGCTCAACGGCCGGCGGATCGCGCTCGAGGATCCGCTGCGCCCCTATCGTTCCGGCATCTCGCTGCTGCCGCTCTTCATCGAGTGCCACGCACCGCTCGACCTCGTCATCCTGATGCTCGGCACCAATGACTGCCAGCGCCAGCACTCGCTGGCGCCCTACGACGTCGCCCGCTCGATGCGCATGCTGGCGCAGGTGGCGCAGCGTCCCCCGGTCGAGCCCGGCATGCCGGTGCCGGAGGTGCTGATCGTCGCGCCGCCGGTGGTGCGCATGCCCGATGATCCCGACCACGAAGCCAACTTCTTCATGGAGGGCGCGCCCGAGAAGATGGCGCTGCTGGCGACCTATTATCGCCGCATCGCCGACGAGATCGGCGCCAGCTTCTTCGACGCAGCCAAGGTTGCGACCGTGACCGGCGAGGACGGCATCCATCTCGACGCCGACAACACCCGTGCCATCGGGCTGGCATTGGCGCCGGTCGTTGACGGCCTGCTCGGCCTGCCGCTGCCGGCGCGCGGACCGGCACTGCGGATCGCCGGACGCGTGGGATGATAGTGCGACAGGTCGTCCGCGCACGCGGTAACCCCTCCCCCTTGTGGGGAGGGGCAGGGGTGGGGGTCGTTCTGCAGCGCTTGTCGGTAGCGGAGTGTGTGATGCCGTGGGTGCAAGCCAAGGATCGCATTGCGAGCGGCGCTGCCAAACGCAATGCTCCGACGCTTCGGCGCGCTCCGACGCAACCCGAGAAGCGCCTCTGGATGCTTCTCCGCAGGCGCTTGCCCCAACAGGGGCGGCATTTTCGCCGGCAGGTCGCGCTCGGGTCGTATGTAGTCGATTTCGTCTGCTTCGGCGCTCATCTCGTCATTGAGGTGGATGGCGACCAACACGGACATGACGTCGCTGCTCGTTATGACGCAGAGCGTTCCACCTGGCTCGAATCCCAAGGCTTCCGTGTCTTGCGCTTCACCAACCGGCAAGTGATGACCGACGCCGATATGGTGGTCGATACGATCTTCGCCGCCCTGACGAACAATCTCGAACCTAGTCATACCACCCCCACCCCCAACCCCTCCCCACAAGGGGGAGGGGAGGAGCGCTAGCCATGGCTGACTACGACATCATCATCATCGGCTCCGGCCCCGGCGGCTATGTCGCGGCGATCCGCGCGGCGCAGCTCGGCTTCAAGACCGCGATCGTCGAGCGCGAGCACCTCGCCGGCATCTGCTCGAACTGGGGCTGCATTCCGACCAAGGCGCTGCTGCGCTCGGCCGAGATCCTGCACTATGGCCAGCATGCCAAGGATTACGGCCTGACCCTCGAAGGCTCGTTCAAGGCCGATCTGGAAGCGGTGGTGAAGCGCTCGCGCGGCATCGCGGTCCGGATGAACAACGGCGTCCAGTTCCTGATGAAGAAGAACAAGGTCGACGTGATCTGGGGCGAGGCCAAGCTCACCAAGGCCAACACCATCGTCGTCGCGCCGACCAAGAAGCCGGCCATGCAGCCGCAGGGGCCGATCCCGAAGGGCGCCAAGGGCGAGGGCACCTATACCGCCGACCATATCATCGTCGCGACCGGTGCCCGCCCGCGCGTCCTGCCGGGCCTCGAGCCTGACGGCAAGCTGATCTGGACCTATTTCGAGGCGCTGGTGCCGCCGACCATGCCGAAATCGCTGGTGGTGATGGGCTCCGGCGCGATCGGCATCGAGTTCGCATCTTTCTATCGCACGCTCGGCGCCGAGGTGACAGTGGTCGAGATCATGCCGCAGGTCGTCCCGGTCGAGGATGCCGAGATCGGTGCATTCGCGCGAAAAGCCTTCGAGAAGCAGGGCATGAAGATCCTGACCTCGACCAAGGTCACCAAGGTCGAGAAGGGAGCGAACTCCGTCACCGCCCATGTCGAGGACGAGAAGGGCAACAAGCAGACGATCACCGCCGAACGGATGATCTCGGCCGTCGGCGTCGTCGCCAATGTCGAGAATCTCGGCCTCGAGGCGCTCGGCGTGAAGCTCGACCGCGGCGTGATCGCGATCGACGGGCTCTGCCGTACCAATGTGAAGGGCGTCTATGCGATCGGCGACGTCGCCGGCCCACCGATGCTGGCGCATAAGGCCGAGCATGAGGCGGTGATCTGCGTCGAGGCGATCAAGGGCCTGCACCCGCACCCGATGGACAAGGCGATGATCCCGGGCTGCACCTATTGCCATCCGCAGATCGCTAGCGTCGGCCTGACCGAGGCGAAGGCCAAGGAGGCCGGCCACCAGCTCAAGGTCGGCCGCTTCAACTTCGTCGCCAACGGCAAGGCGGTGGCGCTCGGCGAGGACTCAGGCATGGTCAAGACGGTGTTTGACGCCAAGACCGGCAAGCTGCTCGGCGCGCATATGGTTGGTCCCGAAGTGACCGAGCTGATCCAGGGCTTCGTCGTGGCGATGAACCTAGAGACCACCGAGGAAGAGCTGATGCACACCATCTTCCCGCATCCGACCCTGTCGGAGACGATGAAGGAGGCCGTGCTCGACGCCTATGGCAAGGTGCTGAACGCCTGAGTCCTTCCGTGATTGCGAGCGTAAACGAAGCAATCCAGAGCATAGAGCTCAGCCGCCGCTGGATTGCTTCGTCGCACCGCTCGTAGCAGTGACGGGAAAGTGTCGCAGCGTTCACATCCGCTTCACATTGCCTCGGTGATCTTGCCGTCATTGCTTGGGGAAGATCACCATGGACCTTCGTGCCATTCTCGTCGCCATTGCCATCGGCGCCGTCGCCGGCTGGCTCGCCAGCATCGTCATGGGTGGCGGTGGGTTGATCCGCTACATCATCACCGGCCTGATCGGCGCCTTCGTCGGCAGCTTCCTGCTCTCGGCGCTCGGCATCAATCTCGGCATCGGCAATCCACTGATCTCGCAGATCGTCACGGCGACGATCGGCGCGATCGTCGTGGTGTTCCTGGCCAGGTTGATCGCCTGATCTCGCCGCGCTGGAATTCGCGCGCGGTCGAGGCCATATCCGGCCGATGACGCGCGCCCGCAAATCCGCCAAACCGGATCGGATCGTTCCGGACGACAAGATCGAGATCCTGCCGCCCGGCACGAAGCTCGCGCTCGACTGGCGCCGGCTTCTGCCTCCAGTGGCGTTCGGTACCGGCGCGGGCTTCATCGCCAGCCTGGTCGTCGGGGGAGGCGGCTTCCTGCGCCATGCCGTGGTCGGCCTGCTCGGCATGCTGGTCGGGCAGGGCATCGTCCACGTCACCGGCTGGCGCGCCAGCACCGGCTACCGCTTCCTCGATGCGATGGCGATGGCGGTGATCGGCGCGATCCTGGTGGTGCTGCTGGCCCGCTTCATCGCCTGACGGAACCAGCGCGCGGGTGGTGCGTTGCAGACTGCGGCCGGCTGGCCGGACTTGAGGGCAGGGGGATTGCCATGAACGACCAGATCTATGCCGCGCTCGGCACGCCGGGCTATGGCTTCTTCATGACACTGCTGATCGGCGTTCTTGCCGGCTGGATCGCCGAGCGCGTGACTTCGTCCGATCACGGCCTCTTCACCAACATGATTGTCGGCGTTGCCGGCTCTTTCGTCGGCAGCCGCATCGCGGAGCTGCTGGACATTCCGGTCTTCGGCTTCTGGCGCACGCTGACTGCGGCGATCGCCGGCGCCTGCCTGTTGATCGTGGTCTGGCGCGCAGTGCGCAACTGAGTCCCGCGGCGCGCGGGTTGCTCGCGAGGCGCTTCGGCATTAGCTAGACGGGAGTGGCCGCGCCGTGATGCGCGGCGCCAGGTAACGGACCCGTCTATGGCCGTCGTGCTCGACCTCCTCAACCGCGATCCGCGCCCCAATGCCGGCAACCCGAAATCCGAGGTGAAGCCGGAACTGCGCCATCCGGAAAAGCAGAAGCGGCCGGAGAACCCGATCCTGCGCAAGCCGGACTGGATTCGGGTCAAAGCGCCGGGCTCGCCCAAATGGGCCGAAACCCAAAAAATCGTGAAGGCCGAGAAGCTCGTCACGGTCTGCGAGGAGGCGGGCTGCCCCAATATCGGCGAGTGCTGGGAGAAGAAGCACGCCACCTTCATGATCATGGGCGACACCTGCACGCGCGCCTGTGCCTTCTGCAACGTCAAGACCGGCGTGCCCGAAGCGCTCGACCATGACGAGCCGCGCAAGGTCGCCGACGCCGTCGCCAAGCTCGGCCTCGAACATGTCGTGATCACTTCGGTCGACCGCGATGATCTCAGGGACGGCGGCGCCGAGCATTTTGCCCGCGTCATCCGCGCCATCCGCGAGGCCTCGCCCGGCACGACGATCGAGATCCTGACGCCGGACTTCCTGCGCAAGCCCGGCGCGCTCGAGGTCGTCGTCGCGGCCAAGCCCGACGTCTTCAACCACAATCTCGAGACGGTCCCCGGCAAGTATCTGAAGGTGCGTCCCGGCGCCCGCTACTTCCATTCGCTGCGGCTGCTGCAGCAGGTGAAGGAGCTCGACCCGACCATCTTCACCAAGTCCGGCATTATGGTCGGCCTCGGCGAGGAGCGGAACGAGGTGCTGCAGCTGATGGATGACCTGCGCTCGGCCGAGGTCGATTTCATCACCATCGGCCAGTACCTGGCACCATCGCGCAAGCACCATGAGGTCGTGCGCTTCGTCACCCCGGACGAGTTCAAGAGCTTCGAGACCATCGCCTATGTGAAGGGCTTCCTGATGGTCTCCTCGACGCCGCTGACGCGCTCTTCTCACCATGCCGGCGAGGATTTCGCCAAGCTGCGGGCAGCTCGCGCAGCCAAGCTCGGCAGCTGATCGGCTCCGTACTCATGCCGATGTTCAACAACACCCGCCGGGTGAAGCACTCACCCGAAGAGATGTTCGCGCTCGTGGCGGATGTCGAGAAGTACCCGCAGTTCCTGCCGCTCTGCGAGGGGCTGACGGTCCGCCGGCGCACGCCGCGCGAGGGCGGCGGCGAAGTGCTGCTCGCCGACATGACCGTCGGCTACAAGGCGATCCGCGAGACCTTCACCAGCCGCGTCACGCTCGATCCGGCGAACCTCAAGATCGTCGTCGAATATGTCGACGGGCCGTTCCGCTATCTGGAGAACCGCTGGAGCTTCAAGCCGCTCGATACGGGCAGCGAGATCGGCTTCTTCATCTCCTACGAGTTCGCCAGCCGCATGCTCGGCCTCTTGATGGGCGCGATGTTCGACAAAGCCTTCCGCAAGTTCGCCGAAGCCTTCGAGAAGCGCGCCGATGCAATTTACGGGCGAAGCGGCCCGGCGGCGCTCACCTAGTTTTAAGGGGCTTGCACCATTGTTCCCCTCGTTTCGGCGGGGGGAAGACATGGAAGCTCCAGTTGTGCAGGCGGACGTCGATGTCGGCGCGCGCCGAATGAGCGCGATGCTGCCGGTCTATATCGGTACAATCTTTCTCTCAGCGTTCCTGCTCTTCGGCATCCAGCCGATGTTCGCCAAGATGGTGCTGCCGAAGCTCGGCGGCTCACCGGCAGTCTGGTCGACGGCGATGGTCTTCTTCCAGGCGATTCTGCTCGCGGGCTACGCTTATGCGCATTGGCTGGTCAGGCGCTTCAGCGTCCGGCGCGCCGCCCTGATCCACATCGCCTTGATGATCGTGGTCGTGGCGACCTCGCTGCCGATCGGCATCGCCGCGGGCTTTGAGCGCCCGCCGCAACAAGGCGAATTCGCCTGGCTCCTGCTGCTCTTCGCCGCCTCGGTCGGGTTGCCCTTCTTTGCTGTCTCCGCAAACGGCCCGTTGCTGCAGGCCTGGTTCGCCCGGACGGGCCATGCCCATGCCCGCGATCCCTACTTCCTCTATGCTGCCTCCAACATCGGCAGCTTCCTCGCTTTGCTCGCCTATCCGTTCGCGGTCGAACCCGCCCTCAGACTGGCGACACAGGCTTCGGCCTGGGCCTGGGGTTTCGGTCTGCTGCTCGCCGGCATCACGGCTTGCGCCGGATTGTGCGTCGGGTCGGCGGCGGGCACGCGCGATACCGCCCCGCTCATGGCCGAGCCGATCCCTGCCGGCCGCAAGTTGCATTGGCTCTTCCTTGCCTTCGTGCCGTCTGGCCTGCTGGTCGCCGTAACGGCGCATATTTCGACCGACGTTGCGGCCGGCCCGCTGCTTTGGGTCGCCCCGCTCGCACTCTTCCTGCTGACCTTCGTCATAGTCTTCCAGCGTAAGCCGCTGCTGCGCCATGGCTGGATGCTGAACGCGCAGCTGCTGCTCGTCCTCTGCTACATGGCCTCGATGGTGTTCAACCTGCGCCTGGGCTGGGGCAGCGAACTCGTCCTCCATCTCTCCATTCTGTCCGTCACGGCGATGGTCGCGCATGGCGAGCTGGCGCGGCTGCGGCCGTCAGCGGCGCAGCTGACGAGCTTCTACCTCTGGATGTCGTTCGGCGGTGTGCTGGGCGGCGTGTTCGCCGCCTTGCTGGCGCCATTACTGTTCAATTCCGTGGCCGAGTATCCGCTTCTGGTCGTGGCAGGCATGCTCTGCCGCCCGGGTTTCACCTCCGTCCGGCCGTCGCGGCGGCAAGGTGCCGCGCTCGCTTGCCTGGCCGTTGTCGCAATGACGGCGCTCATCGCCCGTGAAACCACCCGGACGGACATGGTTCGCTCCTTCTTCGGCGTGCACCGGATCACCGAGATGCAGGCGGGCCGCTTCCGCGTACTCAGTCACGGCAGCACGATCCATGGTGCGCAACGCCTGCGTCAGGATGACGGTACGCCGGTGTCCGGGCGCCCGGAGCCGTTGACCTATTACTTCACCGGCGGCGGCATTGCCGACGGCATCGACTCCGTTCGCCAGGCGAGGGGAGGCACCCTTGGCGCCGTCGCCGCGATCGGCGTCGGGACGGGTTCGCTCGCCTGCCAGGCCCGCACCGGCGAGGATTGGCGCTTCTACGAGATCGATCCGGCCGTGATCGGAATCGCGACCGATCCGGCCCGCTTCAGCTTCTTCAGCGCCTGTGCACCCAAGCCGACCTTCGTCATCGGCGATGCGCGGCTGACGCTCGGCGACGCGAGCAACGGCTCGCTCGACCTGATCGTCGTCGATGCGTTCTCGTCCGACGCGATCCCGGTCCATCTGCTCACCAGCGAGGCCCTGGCGCTCTATATGCGCAAGCTCAAGCCGGATGGAGCCGTGCTCCTGCACATCTCCAACCGGAACATGGAGCTTCAATCCGTGGTCAGGGCGACGGCGGCAGGGCAGGGGCTGACGACCTGGATCAACAGCCCGGTTCGGACCGAAGCCGATCTGCAAGCCCTGAAAACCGCTCCGAGCGTCGCAGTGGTCACGCGGCCGGGCGTCGATCCGGGTCCGGTCGTGAAGGGGTGGAAGCAGCAGGTCGGACCGGGGACGACCCGTCCCTGGAGCGACGACTATGCCGACATCGTCGGCGCGATCTGGCGGCAGCTTTCGCCGAAATAGGCACCGCAGCCTATTCGATCGTCAGCGCGGCCTCGCGCAGCAGGTCGAGCGCCTCCAGCACGCTGAGGCGCCTGATCTCGTCGCGTCCCGTCGCGCCGAAACGCTTCTCGCGGTGCAATGTCCGTGCGCCGTTGGCGCAGGCGAAATGCACCAGCCCGACCGGTTTCGCCTCGCTACCGCCGTCCGGGCCGGCGATGCCGGTGATCGAGACGGCGAGCCGTGACGACAGCCGCTCGCGGCCGCCTTCCGCCATGACGCGCGCGACCGGCTCGCTGACTGCGCCATGAGCAAGGATCAGCTCGGCCGGAACACCGGCCAGCGCCGTCTTCGCCTCGTTGGAATAGGTGATGAGGCCGCCCAGCACCATGCTCGACGAGCCGGAGACAGCCGTCAGCGCACCGGCGACGAGCCCGCCGGTGCAGGATTCGACCGTCGCGACGGTGATGCCGCGCTCTCGGGAGATGTTCAGCAATTCGGCGGCAAGCGAACGGATGTCGAGATCGAACATGGTCTCACTCCGGCTCGGGCAGGCGGATCGTGGCAGTGGCGAGCGCGGCGAGGCCTTCGCCGCGCCCGGTGAAGCCTAGGCGCTCCGAGGTCGTCGCCTTGGCGCCGACCTGGTCGAGCCGCAGTCCCGCGATCTCGGCGATGCGGGCGCGGATGGCATCGCGATGCGGGCCGACCTTCGGTCCCTCGCAGACGACGGTCAGGTCGAGATGATCGATCCGCCCGCCGCGCTGCCGGACACGGTTTGCGGCGAAGGCGAGGAAGCGATCAGAGGAGGCGCCGCGCCATTGCGGATCGCTGGGCGGGAAATGGCTGCCGATGTCGCCATCGGCCAAGGCGCCCAGCACGGCATCGGTGAGCGCATGCAGGGCGACGTCGCCGTCGGAATGGGCGGTGACGCCGCGGCTGTGCGGAATCCGGACGCCGCCGAGCCAGACATGGTCGCCCTCGCTGAAGGCGTGGACGTCATAGCCCGTGCCGGTCCGGGTCGCGAGCGGGCGGGCGAGGCGCTGCTCGGCCTGCTCGAAATCGCCAGGATAGGTCAGCTTCAGGTTCATCGGATCTCCGGCGAAGGTGGCGACGCGGTGGCCAGCCCATTCCATGATGGCGGAATCGTCGGTGAACCCGCCGGCTGCGTCGGCATGAGCCCTTCTATGCGCGGCGAGCAGCGGCTGGAAGGCGAAGGCCTGGGGCGTCTGCACGAAGACGAGCTGTTCGCGCGGCAGGGTCTCCTCGATCAGGCCGGCGGCATCGACACGCTTGACCGTGTCGGTGACGGCGAGCGCCGGGATGGTGGCGGAATGCTCGGCGCTGGCTACCAAGGCGCGTTCGATCAAGGCTGGCGAGACGAAGGGGCGGGCTGCGTCGTGCACGAGCACGCTGCCGTCGAAGCCGGTTGCGGCGAGCGCTTCCAGTCCTGCGCGAACCGAATCCTGCCGGGTCTCGCCGCCGTCAATCGGTGCGGTCAGCCGGGCGCGCGCCGCTTCCGGAAGCCGACCGATCGCGTCGTCATAACGGGCGCGGTCGCCGGCGCCGACTACCACCAGCACGGTGCCGATCCGATTGTCGGCAAGGAAAGGCGCGAGCGTGCGGCACAGGACAGGCACGCCGCCGAGCCGCCGGTATTGCTTGGGAGCCTCGGCTCCGGCGCGCAGGCCGCGTCCGGCGGCAACGATCAGTGCGGCGATCGCCGGCGTCATCAAGTATCGGGGCTCCGCTATGTCCGGGGCTCGCTGATAGGACGGCTCGGCCCTGTCGCCAAGCCGTCATTGCCACGCGACGATCGGCGTCGGACGCACACGCTGATACTGCAATGCAATATGTCGTGAAATTGTCTTGCGCATTGCAGCATTTGTCCAATAAATCAGCAGAATGGAAATTGCCTCAAATTCGGGCGAGCGCAAAACGGCAATTGGCGGGCTGCTACCGGTTTCGCCCGCCTTCCTGGCTCCGATGTCGGGCGTGACCGATCTGGCCATGCGCCGGATCGCCGCGCGCTTCGGTGCCGGGCTCGTCGTCTCGGAAATGGTCGCTTCGGACGAACTCGTCCGCGGCAGCGAGGAGGCTCGTCTGCGGGCCGAGGGAGAGGGCGTCACGCCACATGTCGTTCAGCTCGCCGGCTGCGAGGCGCGTTGGCTCGCCGAGGCTGCACGGCTCGCCGAAGCGTCGGGCGCCGATATCGTCGACATCAATATGGGCTGCCCGGCCAAACGCGTGGTCGGCGGCTGGGCCGGCTCGGCGCTGATGCGCGATCTCGATCACGCCGTCGGCTTGGTCGAAGCGGTGGTCGCGGCGGTCAAGGTCCCGGTCACCGTCAAAATGCGGCTCGGCTGGGACGATGCCAGCCGCAATGCACCCGAATTGGCGCGCCGGGCCGTCTGCGCCGGCGCGGCCGCGATCACTGTGCATGGTCGCACGCGTCAGCAATTCTACAAGGGCCAGGCCGATTGGGCGGCGATCCGCCCGGTGCGCGCCGCGGGGGCGTTCCCGCTGGTCGCCAACGGCGACATCGCGACGCTCGCGCAGGCGCAGGCCTGCCTGGAGCAATCGGGCGCCGACTACGTCATGGTCGGGCGTGCTGCGACAGGGCGCCCCTGGCTGCCGGGTTCAATCGGGGCCGCGCTTGCCGGCCGCAAGCCGGCGCCGATATCGCTCGCCACCAAGCATGACATCGCCTGCGAGCACTATGAAGGGCTCCTGTCCCTGATGGGGCGCGAGACCGGCGTGCGCCATGCCCGCAAGCATCTCGCCGCCTATGCCGACGAGGCGCTCGCCAGTGGGCTGGAACCGAACGAGACGGCACGGCGCGAGCTCCTGACCACCAACGAGCCGACGCGCGCCATCACTGCGCTCGCGCGGCTGTTCTCGACCGACCGTGTCGACGCGGCCGCCTGACCACGAAAGTCCCGCATATGACGATGGCGATGTTCAACGACGGTGTGGAGGAGCGGCACGATCCCTTGTCCGACCTGCTCGAGATCCAGGCGCTGAACGTCCTGCCCATGCCCGTCCTGGTGATCGGGGAGGGGCACGGCATCCTCTACGCCAACACCGCCGCCGAGGACTTCTTCCAGGCCAGCGCGATCGTCCTGAAGCGCCAGCGCCTCGACGATCTCGTCGCCTTCGGCTCGCCGGTCCTGACGCTGGTCGAAGAGGTGCAGCGGCGCGGCGCCAGCGTCAGCGAGTACCGGCTGGAGCTCGCTTCGCCCCGGCTCGGCCTCGACCGGGTGGTCGACGTCTTTGCCTCACTATTGCCCAGTCAGCCTGATGCCGTGGTGCTTTTGCTGCAAGAACGGACAATTGCCGAAAAAATGGACAGGCAATTGACGCATCGCGGGGCGGCGCGCTCGATCACCGCGCTCGGCGCAATGCTGGCGCACGAGATCAAGAACCCGCTCTCCGGCATCCGCGGCGCGGCACAGTTGCTGGAATCCTCGGTCGAGGACGATGACCGCCTGCTGACGCAGCTGATCTGTGATGAGGCCGACCGGATCGTGAAGCTGGTCGAGCGCGTCGAGCTGTTCGGCGACGAGCGCCCGAGCGAGCGCGGGCCGGTCAACGTCCATGACGTGCTCGACCATGTGAAGCGGCTGGCCCATTCGGGCTTCGCCCGCCATATCCGCTTCAGCGAGGTCTACGATCCCTCGCTGCCGCCGGTCGCTGGCAATCGCGACCAGCTCGTCCAGGTCCTGCTCAACCTGGTCAAGAATGCAGCCGAGGCGATCGGCAACGACGCCATCGACGGCGAGATCACACTGACCACTGCTTACCGCCCCGGCATTCGCATGCAGACGCCCGGCTCCGGCACGAGGCTCGCTCTGCCGCTCGAGATCGGCGTGCGCGACAACGGTCCGGGCGTGCCTCCGGACCTGCACCAGCACCTGTTCGATCCCTTCGTCACCACCAAGGCGCAGGGAAGTGGCCTTGGACTTGCACTCGTCGCCAAGGTGATCGGCGATCACGGTGGAATCGTCGAATGCGAGTCCGCGCCGCGACGCACGACATTCCGCATTCGATTGCCCCTGCACGAGGCGAAGCCGTCTCAGGCCGGATGAAAGACGAGTAGGACACGGAAAAGCGCATGCCGACGGGTAACATCCTCATTGCCGACGACGACGCCGCGATCCGCACCGTCCTCAACCAGGCGCTCGCCCGCGCCGGCTACGAAGTCCGCACCACCGGCCAGGCCGCGACGCTGTGGACCTGGGCGGCGCAAGGGCTCGGCGATCTCATCATCACCGACGTCGTGATGCCGGACGGCAACGCATTCGACCTGCTGCCGCGCATCAAGCGGGTCCGGCCCGAGCTGCCCATTATCGTGATGAGCGCGCAGAACACCTTCATGACCGCGATCAAGGCTTCCGAGCGCGGCGCCTACGAATACTTGCCCAAGCCCTTCGACCTGAAGGAGCTCGTCGCCATCGTCGGACGGGCCCTGTCGCGGCCGCGTGGCGACGCCCCGCGCAATCACGCCGCCGAGCCGGAGGACATCCCGCTGGTCGGCCGTTCGCCGGCCATGCAGGACGTCTATCGCGCTCTGGCGCGGCTGATGCCGATCGACCTGACCGTGATGATCAACGGCGAGTCCGGCACCGGCAAGGAACTGGTCGCCCGCGCGCTGCACGACTACGGCAAGCGCCGCAACGGGCCATTCGTCGCGATCAACATGGCGGCGATCCCGAAGGACCTGATCGAGTCGGAGTTGTTCGGACACGAGAAGGGTGCCTTCACCGGTGCGCTGACACGGTCCTCCGGGCGTTTCGAGCAGGCGGAGGGCGGCACGCTCTTCCTCGACGAGATCGGCGACATGCCGATGGAGGCGCAGACACGGCTTTTGCGCGTGCTCCAGCAGGGCGAATACACCACGGTCGGCGGCCGCACACCGATCAAGACCAATGTCCGCATCGTCGCCGCCACCAACAAGGACCTGCGCATCTCGATCGCGCACGGACTGTTCCGCGAGGATCTGTTCTTCCGCCTCAACGTCGTGCCGATCCGCCTGCCCCCGCTGCGCGAGCGGGTCGAGGACATTCCGGATCTCGTCCGTCATTTTTTCGCGCTGGTCGAGAAGGAAGGGCTGCCGCGCAAGCAGATCGATTCGGAGGCGATGGATGTGCTGCGGCGCTATCGCTGGCCCGGCAACGTCCGCGAGCTGGAGAATCTGGTGCGGCGTCTGGCCGCGCTCTATCCGCAGGAGACGATCACCGCGCCGATCGTCGAGGCCGAGCTGCAACCGGCGAGCGGTGTTCCCGTGCAGGCCGGCAGCGGCTCCACGCCGGAGCGGGCTGAAACGCTCTCGGGCTCGGTCGAGCGCCATCTCGGCCAGTATTTCGGCGGGTTTGGCGACCAGATCCCGCCGCCGGGGCTGTATCACCGCATCCTGCGCGAGATCGAGCCGCCGCTGATTGCAGCCGCCCTGGCGGCAACGCGCGGCAACCAGATCCGGGCCGCCGAACTGCTGGGACTGAATCGCAACACCTTGCGCAAGAAGATCCGCGAACTCGACATGCAGGTGGTCCGTTCGCCCAGGTGATGACAAGGGACTGTGGCTGCCTTGCATCTGTCATATTTTGACAACACCGTTGCGGCGGCGCATCAGTGCGTCGCGTGACGCCAAGAAGGCGTCACAGCAGCGGAGCTTCGACATCGCTTTGACGGCCTCGACCGGTGACATGCGCATGGCGCCCCGGACTGACGACCCGCCCCGCCGGGTCTCGGGCTGGCTCGGCGCGCTCGTCGTCGGTTTCGCGCTGGTCTCGGCGCTCACGACCTTCCTCGTGCTCTCGGGCGCGACGCCGGTCGCACCGGTCCACGAGGTCGTGGTCGGCGTCTTCGTCATCAACGGCCTGCTGATCCTGCTGCTGCTGATCATCGTCGCCTTCGAGGCGGCAGTCTTGATTCGCGCCAGGCGCAGAGGCGTGGCCGCGGCCGGCCTGCATGTGCGGATCGTCGGCCTGTTCAGCATCGTCGCGGCGCTGCCGGCCGTCCTCGTCGCGATCATCGCCACGGCGACGTTGGAGCGCGGCCTCGAGCCCTGGTTCTCGGATCGCATGCGCGACGTGATCTTCAAATCCGTCGAGGTCGCCGATGCCTACACCACCGGGCAATGCCGCTCGCTCGGGCGGGAAATCCGATTGCTCTCGGACGATCTCGGGCGGGCAAAGACAGCTTACGACGCCGATCGGCGCTGGTTCGAGAATTTCCTGACGGCGCGCGCCACGGCGCTCGGCTTGCCGGTCGTATGGATCATGAAGCCACCGGATGAAATTCTCGTCCGGGCCAATATCGACGTGCTGCGCGATCCGCACAAACCGAATCCCGAAGCCTTCGACGATGCCCAGAGCTCGCCGGAGCCGATCTGTGTTCTGCCGTCGACCGGCCGGGTCTTCGGCGCGCTGATAAAGCTGCCGACCTATGACGGCGCCTTTCTCTACGTCGCTCGCGAGGTCGATCCGCTCGCCGTCGAGTTTCCCGCCGTCGCGCGCGGCGCTGCCGTCGAATATCTCGGCATCGATGCGCGGCGCAAAGGCGTGCAGATCGCCTTCGCCTCGATGTACGCGCTGATCTCGGTGATCCTGCTGCTCTCGGCGATCTGGCTCGGCCTCAACTTCGCTAACGGCCTCGTCGCCCCGATCCGGCGGATGATCCACGCGACCGATCAGGTCTCCAGCGGCAACTTCTACGTCCAGGTCCCGATCCGGCGGGCGGAGGGCGACCTCGCCCATCTCGGCGAGACCTTCAACAAGATGACCGCCGAGCTTCGCCGCCAGCGCGACGGTCTGGTCACCGCGAGCGAGGTGATCGACCGGCGTCGGCGCTTCACCGAGACGGTGCTCTCCGGGGTCTCCTCCGGCGTGCTTGGCATCGACGAGGACGGACACGTCACGATCAGCAATCGTTCGGCCGAGACTCTGCTCGGTGCCGGCGGGCGCCTACTCGGCGAACCGGTCGCGCGGGTCGTGCCGGAGATCGCAGGCTTCGTCGCGGAAGCGCTCACTAACCGCCAGCGGCTGAGTTCCACCCAGGTTGCGATCACGCGCGGCGGTCGCGACCGCATGGTCAACATCCGGGCGACGCGTGAAGGCGAGGGCGCAGGTGCCGGGCTGGTGGTGACGCTCGACGACATCTCCGATCTCGTTTCGGCGCAGCGCACTGCTGCCTGGGCCGATGTCGCTCGCCGTATCGCCCATGAGATCAAGAACCCGCTGACGCCGATCCAGCTCTCGGCCGAGCGCATCCGGCGCAAGTTCGGCCGCGTTATCGTTGACGACAGGGAGATCTTCGACCAGTGCACCGCCACCATCGTGCGGCAGGTCGAGGATATCCGGCGGATGGTCGACGAATTCTCGTCCTTCGCGCGCATGCCGAAGCCCTCGCCGGCGCGGGACGACATCGTCGAGACGGCACGGCAGGTCACCTTCCTGATGCGAGTCGGCAACCCCGAGATCGACATCTCCGACAACCTGCCTGAAACGCCGGTCATGGCGCATTTCGACCGGCGCTTGATCTCGCAGGCCCTGACCAATGTCATCAAGAACGCGACCGAGGCGATCCAGGCGGTGCCGGCCGAGGAGCGCGGCAAGGGCCGCATCGAGATCGGTTTCGAGCGGACGCGGGACGGCCGGATCGTCATCGACATCCTCGACAACGGCAAGGGGCTGCCGGCCGACCAGCGCCAGAAGCTGCTCGAGCCCTATATGACCACGCGCGACGGCGGGACCGGACTTGGCCTCGCCATCGTCGGCAAGATCCTCGAGGACCATGGTGGCGGCATCGAGCTTCTCGACCGTCCCGACGGCACGCGCGGCGCGCAGATCAGGCTCTGGTTCATCGAGACCGGCCCGCCGCCGGCCGGCGAAGATCGATCAGAAACAGGCAAGAGCACGGCGGTTTCCGCCCCACGAGAAGTGAACGGGACGAAGGCATGAGTGCTGACATTCTCGTCGTCGACGACGAGGTTGATATCCGCGAGCTGGTGGCCGGGCTCCTGGAGGACGAAGGCTATCGGACGCGCAAGGCGGGCTCCGCCGACGAGGCGCTGGCCGCGATCGCGGCACGGCGGCCCAATCTCGTCTTCCTCGACATCTGGCTGCAAGGCAGCCGGCTCGACGGGTTGCAGGTGCTGGAACTGATCAAGGAGAGCCATCCCGACCTGGCGGTGGTGATGATCTCCGGCCACGGCAACATCGAGACCGCCGTCTCGGCGATCAAGAGCGGCGCCTATGACTTCATCGAGAAGCCGTTCAAGGCCGACCGGCTCGTGCTCGTCGCCGAGCGGGCGCTGGAAGCCTCGCGGCTGCGGCGCGAGGTGCGCGAGCTCAAGACCCGCTCGGTTCAGGCCAGCCGGATCGTCGGCCGCTCGACCGCCGTCAACCAGCTCCGCCAGACGCTGGAGCGCGTCGCGCCGACCAATGCCCGCGTGCTGATCACCGGCGAGCCGGGCTGCGGCAAGGAATTGACCGCGCGCACCCTCCACGATGCTTCGACCCGCTCGGCCGGTCCCTTCGTCGTGATCAATGCGGCGACGATCACGCCCGAGACAATGGAAGAGGAGCTGTTCGGCGTCGAGGGCGGCGATGGGCGTTCGCGCCGTGTCGGCGCGCTCGAGGAAGCCCATGGCGGCTCGCTCTACATCGACGAGATCGGCGACATGCCGCGCGAGACCCAGAACCGCATTCTGCGCGTGCTCGTCGACCAGAATTTCCAGCGCGTCGGCGGCGCCACCCGCGTCCATGTCGATGTCCGGATCATCTCCTCCAGCAGCCGCGACCTCGCCAAGTTGATCGCCGACGGCCAACTGCGCGAAGATCTCTATCACCGGCTCGGTGTCGTGCCGATCCGCGTACCGGCCCTGTCAGAACGCCGTGAGGACGTGCCCGAGCTGATCGAGTTCTTCATGGATCAAATCTCGGTCGCGACCGGCCTGCCCAAGCGCCGGATCGGCGGTGACGCCATGGCGATCCTGCAATCGCATGAATGGCCGGGCAATGTCCGCGAGCTGCGCAACAATGTCGAGCGGCTGATGATCCTGACCAAGGGCGATCCAACGGCAGAGATCACGGTCGAGATGCTGCCGGCCGAGGTCGGCGCCATGGTCCCGACGACGCCGTCCGGCTCGGGCGGCGAGAAGTTGATGAGCCTGCCGTTGCGCGACGCCCGCGAGATCTTCGAACGCGAATATCTGATGGCGCAGATCGCACGCTTCTCCGGCAACATTTCCCGAACTGCGGAGTTCATCGGCATGGAGCGTTCAGCCCTGCACCGTAAGCTGAAATCGCTAGGGGTGGGCTGAGAACCGGGGGCCGTGTTGCGCTGCACGCAAGGCGACCGATCGAAATTCGCGCCTCGCAACCCTTGCGCGCGCTTGCTGGGTCGCGATCTAATGGAACATCGGTGTTCCGATGGCCCGGCGATTGGCGTCGAAGCCGAACGGAACGATCTGGATCGCAGGTGCAAGCCGAGCTGCGATCCCAACAACAGGGGTTACCCATGGCCGCCGAGCGGGCTCAAAATCTCCAGGACACCTTTCTCAACCACGTCCGCAAGCAGAAGATTCCCCTCACCATCTTTCTCGTGAACGGCGTCAAACTGCAGGGCGTCGTCACCTGGTTCGATAATTTCTGCGTCCTGCTGCGCCGCGACGGGCATTCCCAGCTCGTCTACAAGCATGCGATCTCGACAATCATGCCCGGCCATCCGGTGCAGCTGTTCGAGCCCGAGGACACGGACAAGGCCTGACCGTGGGCGCCAAGGCCGGCGGGTCGACGACTGGAAGCGGAAGCGCAATCGGGATCTCGATCGATGCGGCCGAGCATGCCTTGGCCGCCGACACTCGCGCCTTTGTGATCGGTCCCTATCTGGCGCGCCATGCCACGAGCCGGGCGGCCGCAGGCGATGAGAACCAGCGTAGCCACGCGGCGCGGCTTGACGAGGCGTTCGGCCTCGCCGGAGCCATCGACCTCCAGATCGTCGAGGCGATTCCCGTGGTGCTGACCGCGCTGCGGCCCGCGACCTATCTCGGCAAGGGCAAGGTCGAGGAGCTCGCCGAGCGCGTCAAGATCGAGGAAATCGGCCTCGTCGTGATGGACTGCGCCCTGTCGCCGGTGCAGCAGCGCAATCTCGAAAAGGCCTTCGGCTGCAAGGTCATCGACCGCACCGGCCTGATCCTCGAGATCTTCGGCCGGCGCGCCCGCACGCGCGAAGGCGCGCTGCAGGTCGAGCTCGCCCATCTCAACTACCAGAAGAGCCGGCTCGTCCGCTCCTGGACCCACCTGGAACGCCAGCGCGGCGGTTTCGGCTTCCTCGGCGGCCCGGGCGAGACCCAGATCGAGGCCGACCGGCGCATCATCCAGGAGCGGATGACCAAGATCGAGCGCGAGCTCGACAGCGTGAAGCGCACGCGCTCGCTGCATCGCGCCAGCCGCAAACGCGTGCCTTATCCTGTGGTTGCGCTGGTCGGTTACACCAATGCCGGCAAGTCGACGCTGTTCAACCGGCTGACGTCGGCGGAGGTGCTGGCGCAGGACATGCTTTTCGCCACGCTCGACCCGACGGCGCGGGCGCTGAAGCTGCCGCATGGCGCCAGGATCATGCTCTCCGACACGGTCGGCTTCATCTCCGACCTGCCGACGCAGCTCGTCGCGGCTTTCCGTGCCACGCTGGAAGATGCGATCGAGGCCGATGTGCTGCTGCATGTCCGCGACGTCTCGCATGAGGACACACAGGCCCAGGCCGCCGACGTCCAGAGCATCCTGCGCGATCTGGGCATCGACCCGGAGGACGGCGAGCGCGTCATCGAGGTCTGGAACAAGGCCGATCTGCTCTCGGGCGACGAGCGCGAACGGCAGGCGGCTCTGACCGAGCTCAAGCCGGGTGCCTCCCGGCCGGTGCTGGTCTCGGCGCTGACCGGCGAGGGCATGGAACGGTTGACCGATGCGATCGAGCGGCGCATCGCACGTACGCGGCCGGTCTACCGCCTCACTCTGGAACCGGGCGACGGCAAGTCGCTGGCATGGCTGCATGCCAATGGCGAGATCCTCGAGCGCGAGGATGCCGAGGACGGCGCGCTCAGCCTGCTGGTGCGGCTGCCGCCCGAGCGGGAAGGGGCCTTCGGCGCCCGCTTCCCGCAGGCGGAACGCGTCAGCAGCAATTCTTGAGCCTGGGGTCGGTCACGCTCGCTGTGGCCGCAGTCTGAAGCGCCGAGGTTGCAGATCGACGACCACCGAGCGGGCGGCATTGTGGCCCGGCGCACCGGTGACGCCGCCGCCGGGATGCGCGCCAGAGCCGCAGAGATAGAGGCCCGGCACCGACATGCGATAATCGGCATGGCCGAGCACCGGGCGGGCGCTGAAGAGCTGGTCGAGCGTCAGCCGGCCATGGAAGATGTCCCCGCCAACCAGCCCGAAACGCTCCTCCAGATCGCTCGGCGCCAGCGCCAGCCGGCCAACTACCGAAGCGCGAAAGCCCGGGGCGTAACGATCTACGGTCTCGATCATCAGATCGGCGACCGTATCGCGATGCTGATCCCAGCTCTCGCCGTCTGGCAGCTGTGGGGCGACATGCTGGCAGAACAGGCTCGCGACATGCCGGCCAGGTGGAGCGAGGCTGTCGTCGAGGGTCGACGGGATCAGCATCTCGACGATCGGCTCGCGCGACCAGCCCGACAGCCTTGCCTGCGCATGGGCGCGGTCCATATAGGCGAGCGACGGCGCGATGATGATGCCGGCGGTGAGATGGTCGCCCGGCTCAGGCAGGCAGGCGAAGCGCGGCAACTCCGACAGCGCCAGATTCATCCGGAAGGTGCCGGAGCCCGAAGCATAGCGGCGGATGCGCTCGCCGAAATCGGCTGGGATGATCGCCGGATCGACGAAGCGCTCGAACAGCAGGCGCGGATGCAGGTTCGACACCACGGCGCGGGCCCGCACCACGTCGCCGCGCTCGGTCACGGCGCCGATAGCGCGGCCCTTCTCGGTCAGGACCTGCGCGACTGGCGTCTCTAGCCTGATCTCGACGCCCTGTTCCGCGCAGGCCCGCGCCATGGCTTGCGTGATCGCGCCCATTCCGCCGAGCGCATGGCCCCAGGCGCCGCGCTTGCCGTTGACCTCGCCGAAGACGTGATGGAGCAGCACATAGGCCGACCCCGGCGTGTAGGGGCTGGCGTAATTGCCGACGACGCTGTCGAAGCCGAACAGTGCCTTGACCGGATCGCTCTCGAACCAGCCGTCGAGCCAGTCGCCGGCCGATTTGGTGAAGAGGTCGAGGAGATCGCGCCGGCCGGACTGGTCGAGGCCGGCGATGCGCCGCCCGAGCGCAGCCGCGTCCAGCATCTGCGGCAGCGCCGCCAGCCAGCCGCCATCCCCGAGATTGGGCGGCGGCTGCAGCACGAGCTCGCGCAGGATCGCAGCGATCCGTTCCAGCCGCGCGCCATAGGTCGATAGCCGCTCCGCGTCGCGGGCGGAGAATTTCGCCACCTCCGCTTCCGTGCGCCCCTCGCCGGCAGCGAGATAGCGCCCATCCGGCAGCGGCAGGAAGTTCGCCAGGCGCCGCTCGACGATGCGCAGCCCGTGCCGTGCCAGCTCCATCTCCGCGATGATGCGCGGATTGAGCAGGCTGACCGTGTAGCTCGCCGTGGAATTGCGGAAGCCGGGATGGAATTCTTCGGTGACCGCCGCGCCGCCGACCACGGCGCGCCGCTCCAGCACGATGACCTTCAGCCCGGCTTTGGCCAGATAGAAGGCGCAGACGAGCCCGTTATGGCCGCCACCGAGAATGACGATGTCGGCATGGCTGGTGCTCACGAAACTGGCCTTTCGTCAGCACGCAGCATGTCGACTGGCAGGCTGGCGGATCAGTTCAGCTCAGCCTTGTCGAGCCGGTACTTGCCCTTGCGGTCGCGCCGGAAATATTCGCGTGCCTGCGGATGGCGGATCGGCTGGCCGGACTCGTCGATCACGAGATTTTGTTCCGAGACATAGGCGACATACTCGGTCTCCTCGTTCTCGGCGAAGAGGTGATAGAAGGGCTGGTCCTTGGACGGCCGCAGATGCTCCGGGATCGCCAGCCACCACTCATCCGAGTTCGAGAAGACCGGATCGACGTCGAAGATCACGCCCCGAAACGGGTAGACGCGATGGCGAACCACGTCGCCGATGCGGAATTTCGCCGTGCGTGATTCCATGATCCTCGTTCAGCCCAAACCCGGCCCGTCACGGCCGGTATCGCCGCACCCAAGCGCTTGACGTAGGATTACGTCGCAAATGCGTCAATATCCACGGATGTCGCGGGGAGGCTCAGAATCCGTAGCGGGCCGCGAGCGCCGGATCGCGCGCTGCAACCTGCCGCGCCAGATCGACGATGACCTTGGCCTGCTTCCAGGTCGCGTCGTCCTGCATCTTGCCGTCGATCATCACCGCGCCCGAACCGTCGGGCATCGCCTCCAGGATGCGCCCGGCGAAGGCGACCTCGTCCGGATCGGGGCTGAAGACGCGTTTGGCGATCTCGATCTGCGAGGGATGCAGCGTCCAGGCGCCGGCGCAGCCGAGCAGGAAGGCGTTGCGGAACTGCGCCTCGCAGGCAGCACCGTCTGAGAAATCGCCGAACGGTCCGTAGAAGGGCTTCAGGCCTGCCGAGGCGCAGGCATCGACCATCTTGGCGAGGGTGTAGTGCCAGAGATCCTGCTGCGCGATCGCGCGCGGGCCGCCATCGGGCGAAGGGTCGGCGATGACCTTGTATTCGGGATGGCCGCCGCCGACGCGCGTGGTCTTCATGGCGCGGGAGGCGGCAAGGTCTGCTGGGCCCAGGCTCATGCCGTGCATGCGGGGCGAGGCGGTGGCGATCGCATCGACGTTCTTCACGCCCTCGGCGGTCTCGAGGATGGCGTGGATCAGCACCGGCTTGGGCAGGGCATGGCGCGCCTCGTACTGCGCCAGCAGCTGGTCGACATAGTGGATGTCCCAGGGCCCCTCGACCTTCGGCACCATGACGACGTCGAGCTTGCCGCCGATCTCGGCCATGATCGCGGCGATGTCGTCGAGGAACCAGGGCGAGTTCAGCGCATTGACCCGGGTCCACAGGCCGGTGGCGCCGAAATCGGTCGCCTTCGCCAGCTCGATGAAGCCGTCGCGGGCGGCCTGTTTGGCCTCGACCGGAATGGCGTCCTCGAGATTGCCGAGCACGATGTCGACCTGGCCGGCGAGCTCGGGAACCTTGGCGCGGACCTTCTCGAGGTGCGGCGGCACGAAATGGATCATCCGCTCCAGCCGCAGCGGCAGCTCGCGATAGGGCTCGGGCGCGCCGATCGCCAGCGGGCGGAAGAACTGGCGCGGCGTCTTGGTGGTCATGCTCGGCTCCATGCTGCAATGCAGCGAATGTGCCGGAAGGGCAGGCCGCCGTCCATCGGTCTTTCGACGGGATATGGGTGAATTATCCTAGGATAAAAAGCCTGAGATAATTATCCTGTCAGCGTTTAATTCCGCGCGAACGGCGTCTGCAGCACGACGCGTGGCGGATTGGCGAGCGGATCGCGCGGATTGAGCAGGCCTCGCAGGCCGAGCGCATCAGCATCGCTGGCATAGTTGTCGTCGTGCAGGCTGGCCTCACGCACCCGCATCTGCCGGCGCAGGGCACGGACCTGCGCTTCCATATGCGAGATGCCGACCGTCTCGTCGATCTTGCGGCGGTCGCTGGCGGTCAGCTCGGGCGAACCGCGGAAATCGCGAAAATCCGCGGCCGTGTAAGGCCATTTGCCGCCGGTGAAGGTCCGCACCCGCCCGTCGAGCACGATGCTGTCGCCCGGGCGCAAGGTGAAGTCGCGCAGCAGCGAGACGCGGCGATCCTTCGCGGTCGCGATGGCAGGCCGGCAGGCCGGATCGGCGCCGCGCTCATAGGCATAGGCCATCGGCAGCTGGCGATAGGTCTTGCCGTCGCTCGCCACGGCGTCGTCGATCGTCGCGGCGCCGGCCGCGACCTTGAAGATCTTGACCGGCACGCCAGGATTGGCGGCCTGGCAGAGCGCCTCATGCGCCCTGAGATCGGACTGGCTACGCAAATGGCCGATCGGCGCCTGGAAGCCGTCGCACAGCCGCACGCAAATGGTCCGCGTCACATCGGCTGCGCCGGAGACGGTGTCGTAGCGGATCGCCGGCAGCTTCCGCTTCTGCTGCGCCTGCTTGCGCGCGGCCTGGACCGGCTTGAACGGATTGAGCTCGACCGGTGGCGGTGCGAGACGCCCGTCCGGGCGCGCCTGCTGGAAGAACGGTAGGGACCAGGTCTGGCGCGACGGCGCATAGGCCGAAACGGGAACGGAGGCGAACGCGGCCCTTGTCGGCATGCGCTCTGCGCGGCGGGCTGCCTCCTCGCGATGGAAGGCGCGGATGCCGGCATCGTCCTCGGCCTGGACGAGCGAAACGGTCAGGATCGTGCCGCCGGCGCCGAGCGCGAGCCCGAGGCCGGCCATGGCGACGAGGCGCAGGCCGCTGCTGCGGCCGCGCGAAACGGAAGTCACTTCTGTCGAGGAGCTGGAACCGGTCGGCGGGACAGGATCGGAACGCAGGCAGTCGACATTACGGACACGAAACACCGCGATCTCTCCATCGCTCGCTGGTTCATTGTCCGCCGCTGGATTGGCTTAGTTTACTTTTCGTTAAGACTCAACCGGTGCCACATTTCCGCCCCCGTAAAGAGGGCTTCATCGTTAACGCCAGAAGGCCGGAGCCGAGGCACCGTCCGGGATGGCCAAGAAGCAGGCCGAACGCTCCCTCAATCCGGCTGGCGATGCACAGCCTGCGGGATCGCGACCGGGATCGCACCTGGAACCGACGCCGATTCCTCCCGCTCGCCACGGCCGCGGCCGGAAAGCCAGCTGTCGACCTTGTCGAGATAGAAGTAGACGACCGGGGTGATGTAGAGCGTGAGCAATTGCGAGACGACGAGGCCGCCGACCACGGCGATGCCGAGCGGCTGGCGTAGCTCCGCTCCGGCGCCGGCCCCCAGCGCGATCGGCAGCACGCCGAAGATCGCAGCGAAGCTCGTCATCATGATCGGCCGGAATCGGACCAGCGCCGCGTCGCGGATCGCGGTCAGCGCGTCGTCGCCCATCTTCCGGCGCTCGATCGCGAAGTCGACCATCATGATCGCGTTCTTTTTGACGATGCCGACCAGCATCAGGATGCCGATGATCGCGATCACCGACAGGTCCATGTGGAAATACTGCAGGGCGAGCAGGGCGCCCAGGCCCGCCGAGGGCAGGCCGGACAGGATCGTGATCGGGTGGATGAAGCTCTCGTAGAGAATGCCGAGGATGATATAGATCACCAGGATCGCGGCGAAGATCAGCAGGCCCTGGCCTTTCAGCGCATCCTGGAAGAGCTGGGCCGAGCCGGCGAAGCTGGTGACGATCGAGGCGGGCAGGTTGATCTCGCGCTCGGCAGCGCGGATCGCGTTGACGGCGTCGCCCAGCGAGACGCCGGGCGCGGTGTTGAACGAGATCGTCACCGCCGGCTGTTGCGAGATCCGGTTGACCGCGAGCGGCCCGACGCTCGGCTTGATCGTCGCCACCGCCTCGAGCGGCACGTTCTGGCCGTTGGCGGCCTTGAGCATTAGGCGCGACAGCACCGCCGGATCCTGCTGGTAGGCGCGGTCGGCCTCCATGATCACCTGATAGTCGGTCGCCGGGGTGAAGATCGTCGCGATCTGGCGCGAGCCGAAGGCGTTGCCGAGCGCCTGGCGGATCTGGTCGCTGGAGATGCCCAGGCTGGCGGCGCGCTCGCGGTCGATGTCGATCGAGAGCTGTGGGTTGCGCAATTGCAGGTCGATATTGGCGTCGCGCAATTGTGGGAGCTGCGCCAGGCGCTGCTGCATCAGCGGCGCATAGTTGAAGAGCGCGCCGAGATCCGGCCCCTGCAGCGAATAGAGGTACTGCGCCCGCGACGAGCGGCCGGCGTTGAGGTTGATGTTCTGGACCTGCTGGAACACCGCGGTGATGCCCGGCACCTCCGAGACGGCCCGGCGCAGGCGCGCGATCACGACCTCGGCCTTGTCGCGCTGGTCCTTCGGCTTCAGCGCAATGAACATGAAGCCGTTATTGGTGGCGTTGAAGCCGCCGATGTTGGAGGTCAGGTAGTCGATCGCCGGGTCGGCCTTGACGATCTCCGCGACGCGGCTCTGGCGCGCCGCCATCGCCTCGAACGAGGTGTCGGGCGGGCCTTCGGTCGCGCCGCGCAGCAGGCCGGTGTCCTCGGTCGGAAAGAAGCCCTTGGGCACGTCCATGTAGAGTTGGACCGAGACATAGACCGTGCCGAGCGTCACCAGCAGCATCAGGAAGCGCGCCTTGAGGACGAGGTCGAGCGTCCAGCGATAGGCGGAGAGCATGCCCTGAAAACCGGCTTCGAACACGCGTTCGACGAGGTTCGGCTTCTTGTGGTGGTCATGCGCCTTGAGGAAGCGGGCGCAGAGCATCGGGGTCAGCGTCAGCGAGACGAAGCCGGAGACGATGATCGCGGCGGCAATGGTACCGGCGAATGTGGCGAAGACCTTGCCGACGACGCCGCCCATGAAGAAGACCGGGATGAAGACGGCGACCAGCGAGATGGTGATCGAGAGGATGGTGAAGCCGATCTCGCGCGAGCCATCGAGCGCCGCCTGGAACGGCTTCTTGCCCATCTCGATATGCCGGATGATGTTCTCCAGCATGACGATGGCGTCGTCGACGACGAAGCCGACTGCGAGCGTCAACGCCAGGAGCGAGATGTTGTCGAGCGAATAGCCGAGCGCGTACATGATCGCGAAGGTGCCGACCAGGGAGATCGGCAGCGCCAGCGTCGGGATCACCGTCGCGGCGAAGCTCTTCAGGAACAGGAAGATCACCATGATCACGAGCGCGATCGCGATCATCAGCGAGACCTCGACGTCCTCCACCGCCTCACGGATCGGGATCGAGCGGTCGTTGAGGACGTGGAGCTCGATCGCCGCCGGCAATTGCGCGCGATAGGCGTCGAGCTTGCCCTTGATGCTATCGACGACCTGAACGGTGTTGGCGTCGGACTGGCGGTAGACCGCCAGCATGATCGAGCGCTGGCCGTTGTACCAGCTGCCGGTCTGGTCGTTCTCGACGGAATCGTAGATCTGAGCGACGTCGTTGAGCCGGATCGGCACGCCGTTCTTCTGCGAGATGATCAGGTTGCCGTATTCGCCGGCCCGCTCCATCTGGCCGGTGGCGCCGAGCGTCAGGCGCTGATTGGCGCCGTTCAGCGTCCCGACCGGTGAATTGGAGTTGGCCGCGGCGATGGCGCTGCGGACGTCGGCGAGGGAGAGCCCCCGGGCAGAGACGGCGTCGGGATTGACCCGCACGCGCACCGCATATTTCTGCGCGCCGAAGATGTTGACCTGGGCGACGCCGGGCAGTTGCGAGATCTGCTGCTGCAGGATGTTCTCGCCGAACTCATGGACTTCGTAGAGCGGCTTGGTCGCCGAGGTCAGCACCATGAACAGCACCGGCTGGTCGGCCGGATTGACCTTCCTGAAGCTCGGCGGGGCAGGGAGCTCCGGCGGCAGGCGCCGCACCGTCGCGCTGAGCGCCGCCTGTACGTCGAGCGCGGCGCCGTCGATGTTGCGGTTGAGGTCGAACTGCAGGGTGATCGAGGTCGAGCCCTGCTGCGAGACCGACGACATCGAGGTGATGCCGGAGATCGATGCGAATTCGCGCTCCAGCGGTGCCGCCACTGAAGAGGCCATCGTCTCGGGGCTGGCGCCGGGCAGGCGGGCGCTGACATTGATGGTGGGGAAATCGACCCGGGGCAGCGCCGCGACCGGTAGCTGCTTGAAGGCGAACAGCCCGAAGATCAGGAACGTCGCCATCAGAAGGGTCGTCATGACCGGGCGACGGATGCAGAGCTCGGGCAGGTTCATCAGCCGGCGCTCCCCCGCTGGGAGGTCAGGTTCGGCGCCGGCGGGCTCTGGCCGCCCCGGCCGCGCTCGATCGTGCGCGCGCCTTCAGTCAAGAGCAGCTGCCCGTCGATCACCACGATCTCGTCACCGGCGAGGCCGGACGCGATCACGGCGCGATCGTCGACATTGCGGGCGACGACGATCGGGCGGGCACGGGCGGCATTGTTCTCGATCACGAAGACATAGGAGCCGTTCTGCCCGGTCTGGACGGCCTCGCGCGGTACCGTGACGGCGTCGGGCTCGGTTCGCAGCGTCAGCCTGACCTGACCGAGTGCGCCGGGCCAGAGCGTCTCGGCGGGGTTGTCGAAGCTGGCGCGGATCTGGATCGTGCCGGTCGTCGCGTCGACCGCGTTGTCGATCACCGCGATCGTACCCTCGATGGTCCTGCCGACGCCCTGCTGGCTCGCCTGGACGACGGCCGTCTTCGCCTGCATCGCCTCGCGGATCTCCGGCAGATAGCGCTGCGCCACGGCGAAGCTGACATAGATCGGGTCGATCTGGTTGATCGTCGCGAGCATGGCCGAGCTGTCGCCGCTCTTGGCGATGTTCCCCTCCTTGAGGGCGGCGACGCCGACGCGCCCCGAGACCGGAGCTGTGATCGTGTAGTAGCTGAGCTGGACGCGCAGGCTGTCGACCGCCGCCTCGCCGCCGCGGATCGCGGCGCGCAGCGTGCTCACCGCCGTGCGGGCGGTGTCGAGCCGCGCGTCGGTGGCGATCTCGCGTCGCGACAGTTCTTCGGCGCGGCGCAGGTCGGACTCGGCCGCGATCAGCGAAGCCTTGTCGCGCGCGACATTAGCCTCCGCCTGGCGCAACTGCGCCTCGAGCTGGCGCGAATCCAGCCGGAACAGCACGTCGCCCTTGTTGACCATGGCGCCGTCGCGGAACTCGACCGCCATGATCTGGCTGTCGACCCGCGAGCGGATATTGACGGTGGAGATCGCCTGGACCGTGCCGATCGCATCGATCCGGACGGGCATCGGCCGGCGCTCGACCTTGGCGGTAACGACGGTCACCGGCGGCCGGTTGGGCTGACCTGAGCGGTTACCGCCGGCTGCCGGTGCGGAAGCCGTCGCTACCGGTTTCGCCGGTCCCGGGATCACCTTGCCGTAAGGGACCTGGTCGAGCGGCCAGGGAACGGGGCGACCGGTGTAATGGAGAAACGCGCCCGCTGCGAGAACGCCCGCGGCCGAGAACAGAGCCACACGCCCGAAAGTCAGCACTGCCATAGAAAGCCTTGCGCCACGGGGAGCGCTACGCCGACCCTGTCGAACGGTTGCTCCCCAAACCGTCCTCACCGCAAGAATTTAGCATGAAGACGGCCCGGTTTCGACGCAAGTGTCCAACACGGTTTATTGACTGCTGTAGCGATGCGGTGACAGCACGACAATTCAGCAGAGCGCAATCGTCGCCACACGTCTTGCGTGCGCTAAGTAAACGCCGATCAGACGACAGCAATCACGATGCCCACCCACATGCAGAACAGACATGCGATGCCGGCTGCGAAGACGAGCGCCCGGTGCTTGAGGCTGTTGGAGCCGGTGTGGATCAATGTATGGGCGACGCGCGTGACGACAAAAGCCCAGGCTAGCGCAGCCATGACATAGCCGGTCGCGCCGACATGGATCGCGATCAGGGTCAGCGCAAAGAACAGGACCGGGGTCTCGAACTGATTACTGAAATTGGCCGCGGCCAGTCGGGCCGAATCCGGATAGCGCTCGGTCGAGACCGCGATATCGGCGAGCTTGACCTCGCGATTGGCGAAGGCCTGCTTGCGGCGCCGGAACATGATGACGAGGACGACAAAGCTCCAGAAAATCTGGGCCAGCGCCGGATAGATCAGCTTGAGCGTCATGTAAGTCCTCTTCGCGCAGCGGCGGACCGACAATTGGGTCCGCCCTCTCGAAGTATCCGATGCCCGATGGAAAAAGGACAGATCGCCGTGAGGCGATCCGAGATCAGGAGCGCGTCGGGTAGTTCGGGCTCTCGCGGACGATCGTCACGTCGTGGACATGGCTCTCGCGCAGGCCGGCGCTGGTGATGCGGATGAAGCGGGCCTTGCTGCGGTAGTCCTCGAGATCGCGGCCGCCGACATAGCCCATCGCGGCGCGCAGGCCGCCTGCAAGCTGATGCAGCACGCCCGAGACCGGACCCTTATAGGCGACCTGGCCTTCAATGCCCTCCGGCACCAGCTTCAGCGCATCCTTGATGTCCTGCTGGAAATAGCGGTCGGCCGAACCGCGCGCCATCGCACCGACCGAGCCCATGCCGCGATAGGCCTTGTAGGAGCGGCCCTGGTAGAGGAACGTCTCGCCCGGCGTCTCATCCGTCCCGGCGAGCAGCGAGCCGACCATGGCGCAGGCGGCGCCGGCAGCCAGCGCCTTGGCGAGATCGCCCGAATATTTGATGCCGCCATCGGCGATGATCGGGATGCCCGCCTTCTGCCCGGCGGAGGCCGCATCCATCACCGCGGTCAGTTGGGGCACGCCGACGCCGGCGACGATGCGGGTGGTGCAGATCGAGCCCGGGCCGATGCCGACCTTGATCGCGTCCGCACCGGCATCGATCAGCGCCTGGGCGCCGCCGGCGGTCGCGACATTGCCGGCGATGACCTGGACCGTGTTGGAGAGTTTCTTCACCCGCGTCACCGCCTCGAGCACTTTGGACGAATGGCCATGGGCAGTGTCGACGACGATGAGGTCGACGCCGGCGTCGATCAGCATCTCCGAGCGCTCGAAGCCCTGGTCGCCGGTTGTGGTCGCGGCCGCGACCAGCAGCCGCCCCTGGCTATCCTTGGCGGCGTTAGGATGCGTGACCTGCTTCTCCATGTCCTTGACGGTGATCAGGCCGATGCAGCGATAGTGGTCGTCGACGACCAGCAGCTTCTCGATGCGGAACTGATGGAGCAGGCGGCGGGCCTCGTCCTGAGCGACACCTTCGCGCACCGTGATCAGCCGATCCTTGGTCATCAGCTCCGAGACGGGCTGTTCGGGATTGGCGGCGAAGCGGACATCGCGATTGGTCAGGATACCGACCAGCTTGCCCTTGTGACCTTGCGGGCCGCGCTCGACCACCGGAATGCCCGAAATGCCGTTGTTCCGCATCAGCGCGAACGCATCGGCCAGCGTCTCGTCCGGGTGGATGGTGATCGGGTTGGCGATCATGCCGGATTCGAACTTCTTGACCAGGCGGACCTGGGCAGCCTGCTGATCGGGGTCGAGATTGCGGTGGACGACGCCGAGGCCACCGGCCTGCGCCATCGCGATCGCCATCTTCGCCTCGGTGACCGTGTCCATCGCCGAGGCGATGATCGGCAGGTTGAGCGAGATGGTCTTGGTGAGCTTGGTGGTGATGTCGACATCGCCGGGCATCACCTCGGACGGCCCCGGCTCCAGCAGCACGTCGTCGAAGGTGAAACCGTCGCGAATGAGACCTTCTGTGATCGTGGCCATCGTCAACTCCGGAGGCCGGCTGCGCCGGCGCTGAAAGAGGCCGGGCGGATGCGCCCTGAGCCGAGTTGACGAGGCCCGTTATCATGCGTGTGACGTGCCCGCTAGAGGCATCATCATAAAAACTGTCGAGGCGGTCGCGGCACGGCGCCGCGACCGCCTCGCATATTCGTCAATGCTTCCGGACGGGACGCGTCTGGCTGGCCTGCGCCGCAGGAGGCGCAGCGTTGGGCATCACGAAGAAGCAGCCATTGCCCATCATCATGCTGCCCTGGGCGTTGGCCATCTGCTGACAGTCCCTCTGACGGCCGCAATTGGTGGTCCGCAGAATATCGCCGGAGCCGGGCGTGACGACCCGCATGGCGCAGCCTTCTTCCCAGCTCATCGATTGTGCGGAAGCCGGAGCCTGGCCGGCGCTGAATAGGGCGGCTCCGGCAAACAGGGCAACTGCGGCGCCATACCGGACAGAAGCCGGGATGGCGACACGGAGGTTGTGGTGAGTGAACGTGATCATGAGAACACCTCTTGCCCGCGGACAGGCCGCGTCGGCGTATGCGAAGTCATCGCCCCTTCGCCCCGGAGATAGTAACGACGCCTCTCGATTGTTCTGCTTTCAACGCATAACAGAGCGGCTTTCACGTCCTTGTGATGATCTGAGGGCAGATCTGAAGCCGGCTCTCCTTGAAACGACACGGTTCACCGCCATGCAGCAGGCGCAACCCTTGTCACCAAGCCCAGCTCCGCTCTCGCCAGCCGGGTAGAGCCGCAGTAAAGGGCAGCCGGCGGCACAATTTCGAAAGTGCGATTCCTTGCAGCGCGCCAAGCTCCTGCCTCTCATCGTCGCCTGCGCGCTGTTCATGGAGAACACCGACTCGACGGTGATCGCGACCTCGCTGCCGGTGATCGCGCAGTCGCTCGGCGAGGACCCGATCGCGCTCAAGCTGGCGCTGACCTCCTATCTCGTCAGCCTCGCCGTCTTCATCCCGATCTCCGGCTGGATGGCGGACAAATTCGGCGCCCGCACCATCTTCAGGACCGCGCTCGGAATCTTCATGCTCGGCTCGGTGCTCTGCGCCTTCTCGAACTCGCTCGGCGCCTTCGTCGGCGCCCGCTTCATCCAGGGCATGGGCGGGGCGATGATGGTGCCGGTCGGCCGGCTCGTCATCCTGCGCAGCGTCGAGAAATCGCAGATCGTCAGCGCGCTCGCCTATCTGACGGTGCCGGCGCTGGTCGGCCCGGTCGTCGGGCCGGTCGTCGGCGGTTTCATCACCACCTATTTCGACTGGCGCTGGATCTTCTTCATCAACATCCCGATCGGTTTTCTCGGCATCGCGCTCGCGACGATGTTCTTCGAGGACATCCGCGAGGAGGATGTCGCGCCGCTCGACATCATCGGCTTCCTGCTCTCCTCGACCGGCTTCGCCGCCCTGATGCTCGGCCTCGCCACGGGTGGGCGCCATCTCGTGCCCGTCGCGGTTTCCTATGGCTGCGTCGCCTTCGGCGTTGCCGCGCTGATCTTCTATTGGTTCCATGCGCGCCGGCTGGCCTCTCCGGTGCTCAACCTCTCGCTGCTGCGAATCCCGACCTACCGGATCGGCGTGATCGGCGGCTCGGTTTTCCGTATCGGAATCGGCGCCATCCCCTTCCTGCTGCCGCTGATGCTGCAGCTCGGCTTTGGCCTCGACGCACTGCAATCGGGCCTGATCACCTTCGCCTCGGCCGCCGGCGCGCTGATCATGAAGACGCTGGCCAAGACGATCCTTGCCCGCTTCGGCTTCCGCGGCGTGCTGACCTTCAATGCGTTGATCGGCTCGGCCTTCCTCGCCGCCTCGGGCCTGTTCACGCCGACGACGCCGCATTGGCTGATGCTCGGCGTCCTGCTCATCGGCGGCTGCTTCCGCTCGCTGCAGTTCACCGGCATCAACGCGCTGAGCTATGCCGACATCTCCAATCGCGACATGTCGAGCGCGACCAGCCTCTCCAGCGTCGCCCAGCAATTGTCGCTGAGCCTCGGCGTCACCATCGGCGCCTTCGCGCTCGAAGCCGCCAATCTCTACAATGGCGGCAGGACGCTCGGCGCCGGCGATTTCTGGCCGGCCTTCGCCCTCGTCGGCCTGATCTCCGCTTCCTCGGTCCTCTGGATGATGCAGCTGAAGCCCGATGCCGGCGCCGAGGTCTCCGGCCATGCGCCGGTGAGCGCTCGCAAGGTCACCGCGCAGGCGATCGAGGACCAGAAGCCGCTCGAGTGATCCACCTTGCATTGACGAACCCGCGCCGCTGCGCCAGCGGTGATGCATGAATCTCGGCCAGAATCGCCTGTTCCTCGGCGTGGGGAATTCCGCCCTCGGACGTCCGTGGCGCGACCGGCTCGATCCTGCCGGCGTCGCGCAGGCCGAAGCCCTGGCGCAGGTCGAGGGTGTTCCCGACACGCTCGCGCGCGTCCTGGCCGGCCGCGGCGTCGCCTCCAGCGAGGCGCTGCGCCATCTCGAGCCGAAGCTGCGCGACCTGCTGCCGGACCCGTCCGTGCTGCGCGACATGGACCGCGCCGCACAGCGGCTCGCGCAGGCGGCGATATCCGGCGAGAAGGTCGCGATCTTCGGCGACTACGATGTCGACGGCGCCTGCTCGGCGGCCCTGCTCGCCGGTTTTCTCGCCGAGGCCGGAGCAAAGCCGCGCATCCATATTCCCGATCGGCTGATCGAGGGCTATGGCCCCAATGCCGAGGCGATCACGATGCTGGCCGGCGAGGGCGCGACGCTTCTCGTCACCGTCGACTGCGGCACCACCAGCCATGAGCCCCTGCAGCAGGCGGCACGGCTCGGGCTCGACACGGTGGTGCTCGACCATCACCAGGCGCCCGAACTGCTCCCCGAGGTCCGGGCGCTGGTCAATCCCAATCGGCAGGACGATCTCTCCGGCCTGGGCCATCTCTGTGCCGCCGGCGTCGTCTTCCTCGCCTTGGTCGCAACGAATCGCGAATTGCGCCGGCGCGGCGCCTGGCAGGCGAGGGGAAGCGAGCCCGACCTGCTCGCGGCGCTCGACCTAGTCGGCTTGGCGACCGTCGCCGATGTCGTGCCGTTGATCGGCCTCAACCGCGCCTTCGTGCGCCAGGGCATCGTCATGATGCGCCTGCGCCAGCGGCCCGGCCTTGCGGCGCTGCTCGACATCGCCGGGCTAGATGGTCCGGTGCAGGCCTGGCATCTCGGCTTCCTGCTCGGGCCGCGCATCAATGCCGGCGGACGCATTGGCGATGCGGCGCTCGGAGCCCGACTGCTCCTGACCTCGGATGAGGTGGAGGCGCGCACGATCGCGGCCGAGCTCAACCGGCTCAACCAGGAACGCCAGGAGATCGAGCGCGCTGCGGTCGAGGAAGCGGTGGCCGAGGTCGAGCACCGCTTCGAGGATGCAGCCGCGCACCCGGTGTTGGTCGTCGGTTCGGCCGATTGGCATCCTGGCATCGTCGGGCTGATCGCGGGCCGCCTGAAGGAACGGTTCAACCGGCCGGCCTTCGCGCTGGCGCGTAACGCCAATGGCGGCGCGACCGGCTCGGGCCGTTCGATCGCCGGCGTCGATCTCGGCTCCGCGGTGCGCCAGGCGGTCGAGGCCGGCCTTGCGGTCAAGGGCGGTGGCCATGCCATGGCGGCCGGCGTCACGCTGGCGCCGGGGCAGGAGGGCGCCTTCGCCAGCTTCGTCAGCGACAGGCTGGCCGCCGGCGTAGCAGGTTCGCGCGAGTCGGAGGCGCTGCTGATCGATGCCGCGATCAGCGCCGGGGGCGCCAATCCGCGCCTGCTCGCCGAAATCGACCGGGCAGGGCCCTTTGGCGCTGGCTGTCCCGAGCCGGTCTTCGTACTGCCGGCCCATCGCTTGACCGAGGTGATCGAGGTCGGCGCCGGCGGCCATCTGCGCATCAAGCTGCGTGCCGGCGACGGCGCCACGATCGGCGGAATTGCCTTTCGCGCCGCGCGTGAGCCGCTTGGGCAGGCGCTGCTGGCGGGACGCGGCGAGAGCGTCCATCTCGCAGGCACGTTGACCTTGAACCGCTGGGGCGGCAGCGAGCGGGCGGAGCTGCGCGTGGTCGATCTCGCCCGTCCGTCGTGAGCAATTGCGAAAAACGCTGAGAGCGGGCTTGCCCAAGCTTCGCCGGGACACTATAGCTCGCCCCGCCTCGCAGGAGCGCTTCGCGCTCAGGCCCGCGGTCTTCGTCTATCGGTTAGGACACCAGCCTTTCACGCTGGGAAGACGGGTTCGATTCCCGTAGACCGCGCCATTTCCATTTCAGTCCGCCAGCTGCCAGCTCACCGGACATCGGCCGGGATGGGCGTTTCGCATCGCCCGGCGTCGCAGCCATCTGCATCGGCGATCGGCTTGCCGGGCTGAAGGCGCGAAGCGGGGCCCGACAGCGCCATCGCGATCCTGGCGCCCACCGCGAGATCGTCCTCCACGCCGAAGACGTGGTGCAGGATTGTCCCGTCGCGTCCGATCAGCACCGAGGACGGCGTGCCCTGCAGGCCGAAACGCCGCATCGTGACCAGGATGTCAGATCCCTCATAACGAGCGCTTTGGCGCGATCGTGCCGGGCGACCGGCGATCGGCGCACCCGCGTTCGGCGTCGCTTGATCCGGTCTGCTTGGTCGCGCTGGACCGGCACGCGTCGATTAGACGGGCGGGGACATGAAGCTGGCAAAAAACGCTGCCAAAGCGGCGTGCGCGTCGAGCGGCAGCACGTGCGCTACATATTGGTCGGGCCGCACGACCACCAGGCAGCCACGCTCCCGATCGATGCCGCGTTGATCGAAGATGTCCCGGCCGCCACGCAGATCGGGGCAGAACACCTTCTCGTAGTCGATCAGGCCGAGGCGGCCCTTGCGGGGCAGGAGCAGGCCCGGCAGGGTCTCGACCGCAACCTCGCGATGGGCCTGCTGCAGGATCGCGCGCAAGTCGATGACGGAATCGATGTCGGCCCCCGGCACCACATAGTGGCGCAGCGGTGACGAGGGCGCATTCGCCAGAGCCTCGCACAGCGCGCGCAGGCGTGACGCCGGCGCGGACGGATCGGCCCTGTCCGCGAAGGCGTAGAGGCGCCAGCGGCCATCGGCCTGCGCGACATGGCCGAGCTCGACCGGCTTGGCGTCGGCGAGCCGGATCACGGGCGCCGAGTGGAAGCGCGCGCCGATCTGAAATCCCGTTGCGAGGCCGGCATGGGTTGGCTCGCCGATCAGGGAGGAGGCGGCGTAGCGGGTCGCGGTTCCCGCAGTGTAGCGGCCGTGCCTGATGAAATAGGCTTCGACTTCCTTGGGATCGACGCCGTCGCCGGTCTCCGAGGTTTTCAAAGGAGCACTCAGCATCTTCGCCCATTCGCGGTCGAAATCGATCAGCTCCTTGGCGATCGCCCGGCGCTCGGCCGAGTAGCTGTGCAGCAGCTCGGGCGGGCATTGCCCGCGCAGGACCGCGGCCAGTTTCCAGCCGAGGTTGAAGGCGTCCTGCATCGAGACGTTCATGCCCTGGCCGGCCTTGGGGCTATGGGTGTGGCAGGCGTCGCCGGCGATGAAGACGGAGGGCAGGCGCTGCTCGACCTCGCCCTCCGGCACGTCGTCGAACTTGTCGCAGAGGCGCTGGCCGATCTCGTAGACCGACCACCATGCGACCTGCTTCACCTCGAATGTGTAGGGGCGCAGGATGCGCTGCGCCGCGGCGATCAGGTGCTCCACGCCGATATTGCGGCTCCCGACGCGCTCGTTCGCGGCGAGCTTGTCGAGCTCGACATAGATCCGGATCAGATAGCCGCCCTCGCGCGGGATGATGATGATCGTGCCTTCGCCGGCGGACTGGATCAGCGCCTTCAGTCGCACATCCGGGAAATCGGTGACGGCGAGAACATCCATCACGCCCCAGGCCTGGTTGGCGGAATCGCCCTGCAGCGTCCGCCCGATCGACTTGCGCACGGCGCTGCGGGCGCCGTCGCAGCCGACGACATAGCGGGCGCGGACGGTCTCGATCTCGCCTGCATGCGCAGGATCGACACGCTCCAGCTTTACGGTCACCGGATGTGACGATGCACGGTCGATCTCGAGGTCGATCACGCGCCGGGAATAGTCCGGCTCCAGCCGGCTCGGCGAGCGCCGCATCACGTCGAGGAAGAAGTCGTGCACGCGCGCCTGGTTCAGGATGACGTGCGGGAATTCGGAGAGGCCTTCCTCGACATCCAGGATGCGGCCGCTGCGAGTGATAGTCTCCGGCTTGCCTGCGTCGGGCTTCCAGAACACGGTTTCGTTGACCCAGTAGCTTTCCTTCAGCACCCGCTCGGAGAAGCCGAAGGCATCGAACATCTCGATGGTGCGGCAGGCGATGCCATCGGCCTGTCCCAGCTCCAGAGGGCCCGGCTTCTGCTCGACGATCCGGGTGGTGATCTCGGGAAAGGCCGCGAGTTGCGCCGCCAACGTCAGGCCGGCCGGGCCGCAGCCGACGATCAGGACATCGACCTCCTGCGGCAGGGAGTCCCGGGCAGAGGACGCAAGATCGGTGGCCGGCTCGGAGACGGAAGGGTCGCCGGTCCGGAAGCCGTTGAGATGGAACTGCATGGTGGCGACCTTCGATGAGCCAGGACGATTGAGGGGATCGAACGCGGCCGGCGTCTCAGCGCCGGCGGGCGCGGGCCTGTTCGAGCCACATGTCCCAGGGGCGATGGACCTGCGCCTCGATGCTGGCGACGCAGGCGCGGCTTTCGCCCTCGGTGAGATAGGTGACCTCGCCGAGTTGCATCGCCTGGAGCTGGTAGCGCGCGTTGAGCTCGGCGTAGACGGCGCGGTAGACCGCCTGCTTGATCGAGCCGCCGACCACGGTCGAGCCATGGCCGCGCATCAGCACGATGTCGTGGCCGTCGAAATGCTCGGCCAGCGCCCGGCCGAGCTGGTTGTTGCTGATCAGCAGGTCGGTGGCGTCGCCGCCGGCCTCGCGGATCTCGAAGACGGGCGCGCCTTGGCCGACGAAACCGGCCATGTGGAACATCGCCCTGAGCCGCATGCCCTTGACCACGCTGAGCGGCACGATCGAATGCGAATGGCTGTGGATCACGGCCATCACGTCGGGACGCCTGCGGAAGATCTCGGCGTGGATGAAGCGCTCGAGATAGACCTTGCGGCCATTGGCGTTCACCGCTTCGCCGTCGAGCGTGAACTCGACGATATCCTCCGCCGCGACCCGGCTCGGCGCCATGTTGCGCGCCAGGAGGAAGCGATCGGAACGTTTGTCGTGGCGCACGCTGACATGGCCGAAGGCATCGACAACGCCCTGGTCGAACAGGATGTGATTGGCGGCAACCAGGTCCTCGACGATCTCGGGCGTGGGCGCGACCGAGGCAGCGGCCGTATCGGCCACGTCGACGGCGATGGGGTGATTGCCATGGTCCGCGGTGCACATTGCTCGCTCTCTCCGTAGTCGCCTTGATCGAAAGTCCTGAGGCCGGTCCTCGCCGATGAGGCTGGTGAGCCGCCGACCGCGTAGGGATCAGAGAGGCGGGTGAGCGCATGGGCCATCGGCGCCCGGTCGTCGCGACCGGAACCGCCAAGGCATCCTCCCATCCGGCGACCTCTGAAAAAATTGTCTGTATACTGATTAACAGAGTACTCCCAGATTTTTTGCTGTCAACCGTGACTGGAGGGCGGGTATCCGAGCGATCGATCCAGGCAGGGGAAACGGGGCGCTTTGACCGCCTACGGACTGAAAGCATACTATCTATAGCGAAGCCGCAGATTGAGCTGGCGAGGATCCGCCTGACGAAGAGCCGGCGGCGCAACCATTCGAGCGGCGGAAGTCACCCGCCGGCCCATCAAGGCAAAGCGACGATGTCGACCGACGATATCTATCATATGCCCGGCCATCTCATCCGGCGCGCGCAACAGATCGCCGTCTCGCTCTTTCTGGAGGAATGCGCGCCCGTTGACCTCACCCCTGTCCAGTTCGCGGCGCTGGTCACGGTGCGCGACAATCCCGGCATCGACGCGACCCGCCTCTCGGCTCTCGTCGCCTTCGACCGCTCGACGCTCGGCAATGTGCTGGAGCGGATGGAAGCCAAGGAGCTGATCCAGCGCTCGGGCAGCAAGGACGACAAGCGCATCAAGGTGCTGCACCTCTCGCCTAAGGGCGAGCGCGTCCTGCAGGAGGCCGGACCGCTGGCGCAGCGGGCGCAGGAGCGCATTCTCGCCCCGCTCGCGCCGGAAGATCGCGAGGCCTTCATGCGCATGCTCGGACAGCTCGTCGAGCTCAACAACGAGGCCTCGCGCGTGCCATTGCGGCTGGCGGCCGGGCGCTCGACCGAAGCGGCCTGAGAGCGCAGCTTTCGCAAAAGCGGGATTGCTGCCAGGGAGCCCCACGCACTCCGGGAGCCGGGGCTCTGGCGGCTCAGCATTTGACAGCTTCAAGATACGATGCATACTGATAATAAGTATGCGGTCTTATCTGCGGCATGAGGGGAGCGCGCTTGGCGAGAGCTGCCCCAGCGCGAGATCTGGAACGCAGACGGCCCTTTCGCAGCGAATGAGAACCGCCATCAAGGCGGCCGCACCCGGAGGAAAACCAGTGACCATCACACGACGTGCCGCCCTGATCGGGCTCGCTGGCGCTACGCTCGCGCCCCACGCCGCTTTGGCTCAACGCAAGATCGTCAGGCTGATCGTGCCCGCCGCAGCGGGCGGGGCGATCGACGTCATCGGGCGGCTCTATGCCCTGCGCATCGCGCCGGCACTCGACGAGTCCTGGGTGGTCGAGAACAAGGCCGGCGCCAGCAACACGCTTGGCGCCGCCGAGGTCGCCCGGGCCACGCCCGACGGTACGACCTATCTGACCAATGCCGACATCCACATCATGGCCAAGCACGTGATGCGCAGCGTGTCCTATGATCCGCTGGCGGATTTCACGCCGATCTCGCGCTTCGCGATGTCGCCGATGGTGCTGATCGGCTCGACCAAGACGCCCGAGACCCTGCCGGCGCTGATCGCGCAGATGAAGGCGAAGCCCGGCGAGTTCACCTTCGCCAATTCCGGGCTGGGCAGCATGGGTCATCTCGCCACCGAGAGCTTCAAGCTCCGTACCAGCACGACGGCCGAGCTGGTCAATTACCGCGGCACGGCTCCGGCGATCACCGACGTCGTCGCCGGCCAGGTGCCGCTGATGGTCGCCCCGCTCGGCTCGGCCCTGTCGTTCATCACCGATGGCAAGGTTCGCGCCTTCGCGATCATGGGCGCGCAGCGCAGCAAGCTCCTACCGAACGTGCCGACCGCCGGCGAGCAGGGGCTTTCCGATCTCAACTTCACCCTCTGGTACGGCTTGTGGGGCCCGAAGGGGCTGCCGGCCGAGACGGTGCAGCGAGTCAACGCGACGGTGCAGGCGGCTTCGAAGGATCGCGAGATCGTCGAGAAGCTGACCGCGCTCGGCGCGGAGGCCGTGACCGAGGACCCGGCCAGCTTCGGCAAGTTCATCGAGGCCGAGATCCAGCGCGCCAACCGCGTGGTCGAGGAAGCCGGCATCAAGCCGGGCTGACGGCGTCCGCGCCTCCGTTCAGGAAACAAACAGGAGGCGGGTACGCCTCCCGGCGCGCGAGGTGCTCCTGGATTTCTGCCACCGACCATCCTTCGGCAATGCGCCTGCCGCAGCGCCGCTTAGCGCAGCGGCGGGGCGTAGAGGATGCCGCCCATGCTCCAGAGCTGGTTGAGGCCGCGCGGGATGGCGAGAGGCGAGCCTGTGCCTAGATTGCGCTCGTAGAGCTCGGCATAGTTGCCGCCCGCCTTGACGGAGCGAACCGCCCAGTCGGCATCGAGACCGAGAGCCTTGCCGAAGCCGCCTTCGGCGCCGGTGAAGCGGCGCACATCCGGCTTCTGGGATTTGAGGGCGTCGTCGATGGTCGTGCTGGCGATGCCGAGTTCCTCGGCGTTGATCAGGGCGAAATTCACCCATTTCACCACGTTGAACCATGCGAAATCGTCGCTGCGCACCACCGGAGCGAGCGGCTCCTTCGAGATCACGTCGGGCAGCACGATCGCCTCGGCGGGCTTGGCGAGCTTGAGGCGCTCGCCGTGCAGGGCCGACTGGTCGCGGGTCAGCACGTCGCATTGCCCGGACTGGAAGGCGGCGAGGGCCTCGGCCGCGCTCGGAAACGCCTTCTCCTCATAGGCCATCGAATTGGCCTTGAAGAAGTCGCCGAGATTGGCTTGCGTCGTGGTGCCGGCCTCGACGCAGATCTTGGCCTTGTCGAGCGAGAGCGCTCCGTCGACACCGAGCGTGCGCTTGGCCAAAAAACCCTGGCCGTCATGGAAGCTGATACCCGCGAAGGCGAGGCCGAGCTGCGCCTCGCGCTCGAGCGTCCAGGTCGAGTTGCGCGCCAGGAGGTCGACCTTGCCGCCCTTCAGCGCCTCGAAGCGCTCGCTGGCAGAGAGCGGCGTGAAGGCGACCTTGCCCTTGTCACCCAGCACTGCCGCCGCGACGGCCCGGCAGAAGTCGACGTCGAAGCCGCGCCAATTGCCTTGCGCATCCTTGTCGGAGAAGCCCGCCACGCCCTCGCTGACGCCACATTGCAGCGTGCCGCGCTGCTTCACCGTATCGAGTGTTCCGGCCATGGTCGGCATGGCGGACAAGCCCGCCAGTGCGCCGACGACGGCCAAGCCGGAACGCCGCGAGCAGACCGATGAAGCCTTCGACATGGCACGCGTCTCCTTTCGGATGTCTGGGGACAGGGTAGGGCGGTCACAGTGTCGCCTTGTGGCGGATGATGACCTTGGTCCCGACCGGAACGCGGTCATAGAGATCGACGATATCGCCATTGGCGAGCCGGAAGCAGCCCGAGGAGATCGCCTGTCCGATCGTCTCAGGCTGGTTGGTGCCGTGGACGCGGAAGACGGTCGAGCCGAGATAGAGGGCACGGGCGCCCATCGGGTTGCCGGGGCCACCGGCCATGAACCGCGGCAGATAAGGCTGGCGCTGCAGCATCTCCGGCGGCGGGCGCCAGTCCGGCCACTCGGCCTTGCGGCTGACCTGGACCTGGCCCGACCAGGTGAAGCCCTCGCGGCCGACGCCAATGCCGTAGCGCAACGCCCGGCCATTGCCCTGGACCACATAGAGGAAGCGCTCGCCGGAATGGATCACGACGGTGCCGGGCGCCTCGTTCGAGCGGAAGAGCACCATCTGGCGGGCATAGGGGCCCTCGCTGATGCTAACCTCCTCGGTCGAGACCCGGCCCGGCTCGTCGCCGATGTCCATCGTCTCCTGCAACGCCGCGGGCGGGCGTGGCTGAGCGGCACCGGGCAGGGCTAGCAGGGGAACGGTGAGGCCGCAGGCGAGGAGGCTGCGCAGGGCGGTGCGAATTGTGCTCATGGGCGTTGCCTCCGCTCAGCCACAACGGGAGTAGATGAAGGTGCCGTAGCGCCGCTGCGCATCCGGATCGACGAAGCGCATCACCAGCATCGATCTGCTGTGCGAGAGGATCTCGCGGTCCTGCGGATCGCCAGCCGGCGCTTCGAAACCGACATAGGTCTTGCCGCCTCCGGACTTCAGCCTGAGCTCATACAGCTTGGGATCGTCGGCGACATGCATCATCACGCCGTCGCCGGGCCCCTGCGTGATCGTATAGGGCTGCTTGCAGCCCGCCCGCGCCTCGGCCTCGGTGCGCTTGCGGTCCTTGTCGGTATGGAAGGAGGCGATGCCCCAGCGGCCGACCAGAATGTCGCGCGTGATCCCGGTCGGAGCCGGTGCACTTGCCGCGACGCCTGCCGAGGACGACGGGCCTTCGCCGCCACCGCAGGCGGCGAGGATCAGCGGCAGCGTCAGCGCGAAGGCCGCACTGCCGATCGAGCGGAACTTCGTCTGCGCGCACCGGACATGTTGCCGTCTCATCGTCTCTCCTCGCCAAGTCGCCGGCTTGCTGCGGCATTCCAGGGCACCGTGCGACGAGCGTCACCCGGCTCGGCTGTAGGACATCCGGAAGTGCGGTTTCGATCAACCCCTTTTCGGCCGGACTGATCGCGCGGCCCGATAAGGCCACGTTTGCAGAGCTGCGAGAAGAGGTCATCGCAACGGCCACAGCGGAGGGCCGGGCGGGGGAACGTCAGTGTCGGCTCTGGTCAGCCTGTCTCTGCCGCCACGCCCTGTAGAGATCCTGACCTGTTTCTGGCCGTACCGGCTCGTAGTTGACCTTCATCGGCTGCTCTGCGAGCGGCTTGGCCAGATCGGCATAGACGGCCGCGGTCGACAAGCCATAGGGAGCGCCGTCGGATCGTTCGTGCTCGGGAGTTCTTGACGCCGCGGGCCACCACCTCGCCGTTCCTGGCGATGACTGCTCCGAACGCGCGCCCGCCGTTCTCCAGAGTCTCGCGCGCGGGCTCGACGATCGCGGGCGGGCCTTATTTTCTCAGATACATGTCCCAACAGGGCGAAAGCGCGATCAGCTGGCGCCCTTCGAGCGCCTGTGAGAACTGACCCCAGATCGCCGCCCGCTTGAACTCGAAGGGACATTTGGGCCGCATGATGGCGTCGATATCGCGCAGGGCTTCCAGCATCTCCCGCGTGACCTTCGGATTGGTGCGGTCGGTATCGATGCCGAGCGCGACGTGCAGCGGCGCCGCGCGCTCGAGCAGATGGTTGAACGGATTGACGAAGTCGAGCGCGAAGAAGCCGTTCAGCTGCCGCTGGTTGGAGGCTTCCCAGCGTTTGATCGCACTGACACCCTGCTGCACTTCGAGGAGCCAGGTCGCCTGATGATCAATCTCCGAGAACAAGGTGGCTGATGGCAGCAGGCCCCGGCGGGCGAGGTCCTGGTAGGCTTCCGTGTATTTCGGGTAACGCTCGATCTGCGCGATCGCGCGTGCGGCCAGCTCCGGCTTGAGGCTGACGCGGCCGAGCGGCCCCAGATCCGGCACGTCCAGCGCCTGGTAGCGCGGCGCGGAAACCAGGGCCCGCGCACCGCGTTCGAGGAAGATGATGGCGCTTGGCAGCGACACCGCCATGACGAGTACGAGCACCCATGTGCGCAGGCGGTCGTCTGCCCGCGGATAGTAGTCCTTGAGGATCAGGATGAGGACCGGCCAAAGTCCGATGAACTCCAGCGACCCGCTGTTCTGGGTTTCGCCCAGAACCAGGGCGAAGAGGCTGGCGCTGAGCCAGCCGAGCGGGGAAGACAGCAATGTCGCCGGCGAAAGCCTGTCACGCCACGCGGCGAGAGCGAGCACGCCGATCAGCGTCAGGCATGGCGCGATCACGTTGAACTTGACTGAGCCGAGCGTCAGGAAACGTCGCAGGAACGACGCCGAATTGAGCATGGCGAGGTTCATGATGTCTTCGACATAGGCGTAGACCATGCCTGTCGTCAGCTCGATCAGGAACAGGCATGCAATCACCACGCTGGCGGCGATCACTGCGTCTCGCAGGCGCATGCGTCCGGCGAGGACCGCGTAGCCGACGAGAGCCGCGCCCGATACCGGCCCCGTGACCTTGACCAGGAACAAGGCCATCATCAGCACCGCGACGAGCGTCGTTAGCAGAACCCGGCTTTCGACGAAAAGAAGCGCCGCCAGCAGCAGGTAGAGGAGCAGGGCCACATGGCGGTTGTAGTAGCCGAAACCGTCGAAGCCCGGTGATGGGTAGAGGCTGTGAAGGTTGATCGGGAGCGAGGCGAAGAACAGGAATGGTATCAGGATCGCGAGAGCCAACCGGCGCGAGCGCAGGTCGACATCCCTGAGAGTCCGTCCCGGAACTCATGACGCTCGCGCGATGCGGCGGATAAGAACCATGGCGGCGGCTGCGTAGAGGAAGGCCGTCGCGGAGGCGATGG